>NZ_JBDPMD010000004.1:0-306472 GCF_039871875.1 Sphaerisporangium sp. B11E5
AGGGGGAGGGGCCACTTGGGGGTGGTGGGCCACCGGTGGCGGTCCTCCGGCCGGGTGGGGCCGGCGTCGGCGGGGATGCCGTTGAGGACTCTCGCGCGCAGGGCCGAGGGTGGGGGGCGCCAGGGGAGGCGGGCCAGGGCGTCCTCGGGGCGGGCCAGGGTCAGGGCCTCGTAGACCTCGGCCACCGCGGGGGGGAGGCCGGGGGTCAGGCGGGCGGAGTTGACTGAGTGGGCCAGGGACTGGGTGAAGCGGGTGCGGGCGCTCAGGACCAGGGCTTCGGCGGTGTCGGCGGCCACGTCCAGGACCCAGGAGAGCTCGGCGGTGTCCAGGCCGCAGACCGTGGCGAGGAGCAGGACCTCGCGTTGGTGGGGGCGTAGTTCGCGGAGGACTCGTTCGATCGTCGCGGTCGGCGGGTCGGCCACGGGGTCGACCGAGGGGAAGGCGTAGGCGACGTCGCGGCGGTAGATCTCTCGGCGGGCCAGCGCGTAGAGCGCGGCGCGGGGGGGCTCGACGGCCGGCACGCGGGTGAAGACGGCCGCCACGGCGTTGGCGGCGGAGGCGGTGTCACCGAGCTGGTCGTGGCAGTACGCGAACAGCCCGGCGGCGTGACGGTCGTAGAGCTCGGCGACCACGGCGCCTCGGGGGCGCGGGTCGGTGAGCGGTGTGGTCACAGCCGGTTCCTCTTGGAATTCTGGTGCGGGGCCGAAGGTTGGGCGTGTGGAGGATGAGACGTGGGAGGTCCAATCATGCCAAGGCCCCGGCGCGGCCCGCACCAAACGATGCGAGTTTGATAAATATCGTGAAAGCCCAGGGAACCGATCAGCTGATATCGCAGTGAATTACCGACATGCACGTGTGACCAGGGATTTCCGGTGGATTGCCGGAGATCATCGTAGTCTGTGGCAGGGGACGGCCGTGTGGACCGCCGGTCCGCGCGTCACCTACGGTGGGGGCTGCCAAGCGGGTGGTAGCCGTGCAGCCGTGGGCGGCCGACTCGACGATTCCGGGCCAGCCGGTCCCGGCCGAGAAGCACGAGGTCGTGCGTGATCACATTTGAAGGCGTCACCAAGCGTTACGCGGACGGCACGGTGGCGGTCGACGACCTCAGCATCGAGGTGCCGACCGGCAGCATCACGGTGTTCGTCGGCCCGTCCGGCTGCGGCAAGACGACGTCGCTGCGAATGATCAACAGAATGATCGACCCCACCGACGGCCGCATTCTGCTCGACGATCAAGATATTCGGAAGATCGATCCCCCCACGCTGCGCCGCGGCATCGGATATGTCATCCAGCAGGCGGGCCTGTTCCCGCACCGCAGGATCGTGGACAACATCGCCACCGTCCCGTACCTGCTCGGCTGGGAGAAGAAGAAGGCACGCGGACGCGCCATGGAGCTGATGGAGCGGGTCGGTCTCGACCCCAAGCTGGCCTCCCGCTACCCCTTCCAGCTCTCCGGCGGCCAGCAGCAGCGTGTCGGCGTGGCCCGCGCGCTGGCGGCCGACCCGCCGGTGCTGCTGATGGACGAGCCGTTCAGCGCGGTGGACCCGGTGGTGCGCGCCAGCCTGCAGGAGGAGCTGCTGCGGCTCCAGGCCGAGCTGCACAAGACGATCGTCTTCGTCACCCACGACATCGACGAGGCCATCAAGCTCGGCGACACGGTGGCGGTGCTGCGCGTCGGCGGCAAGCTGGCGCAGTTCGCCGGTCCGGCGACGCTGCTCGCCGAGCCCGCCGACGGCTTCGTGGAGGGTTTCCTCGGCAAGGACCGCGGCATCCGGCGGTTGTCGTTCGTCCCGGCCGCCGATCTGGAGGTCCGCGAGGAGCTCGGGGTGCCCGGCTGGACGCTCGTCCTGGACGACGCCCGCCGCCCGCTCGGCTGGCGTGCCGAGGGGAACGGCGACGGCGAGCTCCACCCGTTCGGCGCCGTCGACCTCGGCAAGGACTCCCTCCGGGCCGCGCTCGACGCCGCGCTGCTCGCGCCGTCCGGCTGCGCCGTCGCGGTGGACGGCGACGGCGGTTTCGCGGGTGTCGTCACCCGTGAGGCGCTGGACCGGGCCCTGTCCCGGGCGTCGGGGGTGGGGGCCCGTGGGTGAGGAGCCGCTGGTCCGCTGGGACTGGATCGGCCGCAACTGGCCAGGCATCCAGGACCTGCTGGTGGACCATGTGATCATGGCGATCCTGCCGGTGGTGCTCGGCCTGCTCATCGCGCTGCCCCTCGGTCTCGCGGGCGCGCGGTGGCGGGTGCTGTACCAGCCGACGGTGAGCCTGATGAACGTCGTCTACTCACTGCCGTCCCTGGCGGTGTTCATCGTGCTGATCCCGATCACCGGCCTCGCCGAGCGCGCCACGGTGATCGTGCCGCTGACGTTCTACTCCCTCGCCGTGCTGATCCCCTCGGTGGTGGACGGCCTCGCCGCGGTGCCCGGCCACGTGCGCCAGTCGGCGGTGGCCATGGGCTTCGGCCCGACGCGGCGGCTGCTCCAGGTGGAGCTGCCCATCGCGGTCCCTGTGGTGCTCGCGGGCCTGCGGGTGGCCACGGTGTCCAGCATCAGCCTGGTGAGCGTGGGCGCGCTGATCGGCCGCGGCGGCCTCGGCTACCTGTTCATCGACGGCTGGCAGCGGCAGTTCCCCACCCCCATCGTCGTCGGCATCGTGCTGGTGGTCGTGCTCGCGGTGTTCGCCGACGGCCTGCTCGTGCTGGCCCAGCGGCTGCTCACGCCCTGGGCGAGGGCCAGGAGGACCACGTGAACTGGCTGCTGGACTTCTTCGGGAACCCGGCCAACTGGTCGGGTTCCGGCGGCATCCCGGTGCGGGTGCTCGAGCACATCCAGTTCTCCCTGGCCGCGCTGCTGCTGGCGGCGCTGATCGCGTTGCCGCTCGGCCTGCTGATCGGTCACACGCGGCGCGGCGCGCTGCTGGTCGTGGTCGCGGCCAACGCGGCGCGGGCGCTGCCCACTCTCGGCCTGGTGGTGCTGATCGTGCTGCTGGTGGGGGTCGGCACCACCTGGCCGGTGCTGATCCCGCTGGTGGCGCTCGCGGTGCCGCCGATCCTGGTGAACACCTACGAGGGTGTGCGCGGCGTGGACGAGGACCTGCGCGACGCGGCGTACGGCATGGGGTTGCGCGGCCGTCAGGTGCTGCTGCGCGCGCTGGTGCCGGTGGCGCTGCCGCTGATCCTGCTCGGGCTGCGCATCGCCGCGATCCAGGTGGTGGCGACGGCCACCGTGGCGGCGTACGTCGGCCTCGGCGGGCTCGGCCGTTTCATCATCGACGGGCTCGCGACCAAAGACTATCCGAGCACGATCGGGGGAGCGGTGCTCGTGGCCGTGCTGGCGCTCCTCGTGCAGGCCGGTTTCGCGCTGTTGCAGCGGGTGGCGGTCTCGCCGGGTGTGTCCCAGCGGGCCCGGACCCGTTAGTCTACAATACCCCCTGGTTTAGAAGGGAATATATTCATGAGACGAATCATAGGCACCGCGGTGGTCACCCTCGCCGCGGTGTTGACCCTGGGGGCGTGCGGCGGGGGCGGCGACCCGCTCACCGGCGCCAGCCCCGCCCCCGCCCCGAGCGGGCCGGCGTCGGGGTCGGCGGGCTCGGGCAAGGTGGTGATCGGCTCGGCCAACTTCCCGGAGAACGTCCTGCTCGGCTCGATCTACTCGCAGGCGCTCCAGGCCAAGGGCGTGCCGGTCGAGGAGAAGTTCAACATCGGCAGCCGTGAGGTCATCTTCGGCCAGATCGTGAGCGGCGCGCTGACCGTGCTCCCCGAGTACAACGGCGGCCTGCTCAGCTTCGTCGACCCCAACACCACCGCCTCCAGCACGGACGCGGTGAACGGGGAGCTGAAGACCAAGCTGCCCCCGGAGGTCGAGATCCTCGACTCCTCGCCGGCCGAGGACAAGGACTCCCTCACCGTCTCCAAGGCGACCGCGGACAAGCACAAGCTGACGACCATCGCGGACCTCGCCAAGGTGTCCAAGGACTTCGTCGTGGGCGGCCCGCCGGAGTTCAAGAAGCGCCGCGAGGCCCAGTTCCAGGAGGTCTACGGCCTGACGTTCAAGGAGTGGAAGCCGACCGGCGAGACCACCGCGGACGCCATCAAGAGCGACGCCATCCAGGCCGGCAACGTCTTCACCACCGACCCCAAGATCCTGATCAACGGCCTGGTGCCGCTGCAGGACCCGAAGAACGTGTTCAGCGCGCAGAACGTCACCCCGCTGGTCAACAAGGCCGCCGTGAACGACACCGTGCGCACCACGCTCAACGCCATCTCCGCCAAGCTGGACACCGCCGCCCTGACCGACATGATGAAGCGCGTCGCGGTCGACAAGGACGACCCGCCCGCCGTCGCGAAGGACTGGCTGACCAAGAACGGCCTGCTCTGACGCCTGATCCCCGGCTGAGGGCGCCCTCTCCCCGTACGGTGGAGGCGGGCGCCCTCGCGCGTCCCCTACCCCGAAGAGAGGCCATGAACGAGTTCACCGAGGCGATGCGGCAACTGGCGGCCGGGGTGGCCGTGGTGACCGTGCGGGAGGGCCGCGACGACATCGGCACCACCGTCACCACGTTCACGTCGTTGTCGATGGACCCGCCGATGGTGCTGCTGAGCCTGGACTCGGCGGGCTACCTGTGCGAGGTCATGCTGCGCCAGGACCAGTGGGCCGTGACCCTGCTGTCCGGCGGCCAGTCGGTGATCGCCAGCCGGTTCGCCACCCCCGGCCGCCCGAGCGCCCGCCTGCTGGTGGCGAGCGTCCCGCACCACCGCGGCGCCCGCACCGAGGCGATGATCATCGACGGCGGCGTGGCGGCACTCGAGGCCGAGACCTCCCGCGTCGTCCCCGGCGGCGACCACACCCTGTTCGTCGCCACCGTCCTCGGCGTCGACTACGTCGACCCGTCCCTGCCCCCGCTCGTCCGCCTGAGGGGACGCTACCGCGCGCTCGGCTGACCCCGGCCCAGGACCCCGGCCGCGCCCCCAGGACGCCGGCTGTCCCGAGAGGACGCCGGCCGCCCCTAGGACCCCGGCTGTTCCCCAGGGCCCTGGCCAACCCCGCCGAATCGGTGGATCTTTGAGAGGTTCCCATCCCGATCGGGCGGAGGGCCACATGGGCGACAGGGACGTGACCGTGCCGCGGGACCGGTGGGCCGTCGCGCGCACCGCGCTCAAGGAGACCGGCGACCGGTTCGCCGCGCTGGTGGCCGGCGCCCCCGACCCCGGCGCGATGGCGACGAAGGAGTGGACGGTCGCCGAGACCGCCGCGCACGTCGTGGTCATCTCGCGCATGTACACGTCGCTGGCCCGGGCGGACGGCACGCCGCTCCCCATCGACGGGCTGGGGCCCGCCGTCGCTCCGGTCACCATCGAGACCGTCGGCCTGTTCAACGACGTCTCGCTGGAGCGCTTCACCGAACGCGACCCGAAGGTGCTCGCCGCGCGGCTGCGCGACGACATCGCCGAGATCCTCCGGATCACCGCGGACGCCGACCCGGCCACCCCCGTGCCGTGGCTCGGCGGGTCGCTGGTGCCGATCGGCGGCCTGTTCGCCCACCTGGTGAACGAGATGCTCCTGCACGGCTGGGACATCGCCCCCGCCGCCGGCGTCCGCTGGGCGATCCCGCCCCGGCACGCCGCGTTGTTCTTCGACCTGTTCCTGCTCGGCATGCTCGCCAACGGCACCGGCGGCCTGCTGGAGCGCCCCGGCACGACCCCCTCGCCCCGGCGCATCACCGTACGGTTCCACTCCCGGTACACCACCCCCGCCCGCCTGGTGGCGCAGGCCGGCAAGGTGACCGCCGGGCCCCCGGGGCCCGGCACCGACGTCCACGTGGCCTTCGACCCCGCCGCGCTCAACCTGATGTTGTTCGGCCGCATCTCCCAGCCCCGCGCCGTGCTCACCGGCCGCCTGGCCGCGTGGGGCCGCCGCCCCTGGCTGCTGCCCGAGTTCCTGCGCACGGTCCGCGTGCCCACCATCCCGTACGCGCGGGGCTCGGCGGCTACTGATAGCCGGTGAACCACCCCGGCACGTCCAGGTGGAACAAGGTGGGCGGGGTGACCTGGCGCAGGTCGGACTCCAGGGCGCGCAGGCGGTCCTCGCCGAGGGTCTTGGCCCAGGAGGCGCGCAGGTCGTCGAAGATGCGGGCGGAGCGGGCGAGGCAGTCGACGCCGCGTTCGGTGAGGCGGACGGTCTTGCGGCGGGCGTCGTGGGGGTCGCTGCCGCGCTGGACGTAGCCGAGGCGTTCCAGGTTGTCCACGGTCTTGCCCGCGGCCTGCTTGGAGACGCCGAGGGTGCGGCCGAGGTCGGCGGCGGTGGTGCCGCGGATGCCGATGGCCTGCAGCACGAAGCCGTACATGGGGCGCATGTCGGGGTGCCCCTGCCGGGCCAGCTCGGCGTGCAGGTCGTCGATCAGCGTGCGGAAGCCGAGGAAGAGCCGGAGAGGCAGCTCGAAGCCGGGCGGGTCAGTTGACACTATGGACAACCTCGTTCACTATATAGACAATCACGTTGTCGATTATCGGAAGGAACTCCCATGCCTGTCATCCGTCGCGAGCAGTGCCGCACCACCGAGACGCCGAACGCCGTCATGACGACCTTCGCCTCGCCCGCCCAGGGCGGCACCGGGCTCGCGGTCTGGCGGGTGGACATGCCCGCCGGGCGGTCAGGACCGCCGCACGCCTTCGACACCGAGCAGGTGTGGACCGTGCTGGCGGGCGGCGCCACCGTCGAGCTGGACGGCGAGACGTCCGAGGTGGGGCCGGGCGACACCGTCGTCATGCCCGCCGGGTCCCCGCGCCGCGTGCACGGCGGCCCGGCCGGCCTGAGCGCCGTCGTCGCCGCCCCGGCCGGCGGACGCGCGTACGGCGTCACCGGCGACGTCGCCCCCGGCTGCGCCGTCCAGGACGGGGACAAGCTGATCCCCGCCTGGACGGTCTGACACGCCACCGGGCCCGCGCCCCGCCAGGGCCTGCGCATCGGCATCTCCGCGAGCCTCGAAGTGGCGGTGAGGTCAGCGGATGGTCCACCAGCCGGGCAGGACGAGCGGACCGTACATGGGCAGGCCCAGCTCGGCGGCCAGGCGGGTGAGCGGGCCCCAAGCCTCCAGGCGGACGCGGGCCATGGCGGCGGCCTTGTCCTCGCTGGAGTCCGGCGGGCGCAGGCGCTCCAGAGGGTGCATGCGGGGGTAGGTGCGCACGGGGGCGTCGGCGGGCAGGCCGGCCCTGCCGCGGGCGAGGCCGAGGGCGTCCTCCAGGCCGCCGAGCTCGTCCACGAGGCCCCGGCCGAACGCGTCCGCGCCGGTCCAGACCCGGCCGCGGGCCAGGTCGTGTGCGCGGTCGCGGTCGAGGTTCCTGCCCTGCGCCACCTTGCCCACGAAGTCGTCGTACACCCGGTCGAGCCAGGCGTTGATCCGGGCCCACTGCGGCTCGGAGAACGACCGGCTCGTGGAGTACATGCCGGAGTTGGCGCCGACGTCCACCGCCTCGGAGTTCACCCCGATGCGGTCGAGCAGCCTCTCCAGCGACGGCTTGCCGCCGAACACCCCGATGGAGCCGGTCAGCGTGCCGGGCTGGGCCACGATGACGTCCGCGCCCATGGAGACGAAGTAGCCGCCCGACGCGGCGAGGTCGCCCATCGAGACGATCACCGGCTTGCCCGCCTTGCGCGCCAGCAGCACCTCGCGCCAGATGGCGTCGGAGGCGACGTACGACCCGCCGGGGCTGTCCACCCGGAACACGATGGCCTTGACGTGCTCGTCGCGCCGGGCCGAGCGCAGCGCGGCGCAGATGGTGTCCGACCCCATGGCCCCGCCGCCGCCGAGAGGGCTGCGTCCGCTGCGGCCGAGGCGGATCATGCCGGTGCCGTGCACCAGCGCCACGACCTTCTCGCCGGGCTTCGGCAGCTTGGCGCCGATGCCCATCGGGCCCTTGGCGTACCGGCCGACGTACAGCAGCAGGTCGCCCTCGTCGCGGATCTCGTCGTACACCTCGTCGCGGTAGGCCAGCCGGTCGACCAGGCCCGCCTCGACGGCCTCGGTGCCGATGAACGGCCCCTGGTCGATCAGCTCGCGCACCCGCGCGGGTTCCAGGCGGCGCCCCTCGGCGACGCCGGCGACGATCTGCTCGATGACCGACTCGGCGATGCGGGCCGCGGACTCGCGGTGCGCCTCGGTCATGTGGTCCTGGGTGAACATGTTGGCGGCGGTCTTGTACTCGTGCCGCTGCCCGACCTGGTAGTCCACGCCGAGCTTGGTGAGCGCGTTCTTGACGAAACGCTGCTCCAGCGAGACGCCGGTCAGCCCGACGTCACCGGACGGCTGGAGGTAGATCTCGCCGAACGCGCTCGCCAGGTAGTACGGCACGGTGCCCTGGCCGAACTCGCCGAAGGTCTCGGCGAAGGCGACGGTGCGTTTGCCCGCCTCGCGCAGCGCGGTCACCGCGGACCGCAGCTCCTGCACCATGGCCAGGCCGATCGGCTGGCCGCCGATCTTCACGACCAGGCCCTTGACCCGGGGGTCGGTGCGGGCCCGCCTGAGCCCGGTGAGGATGTCGGCCAGGCGGGTCTTGCGCATGGACAGTAGCGCGCCGAGGGGATCGGCCGGCGGCCCTTCGATGAGGCCGTCGGTGAGATCGAGTTCGAGGACCAGGGGAGCGCTGCGCCGCTGCCGGAACCGGTCGACCGTGTCAGTGATCGCCTTTGTCGCGTCCATAGCGACACCCTAGGCGACGATCCGGGGGAACAGGCGCACGGCGGCGGCTCAGTTTGCGCGGTCTTCGTCCTGCTCAGCGGACTCGGCGTCCACAGCGTCCACGGCGTCCACGGTGTCGGCCACCGGCGCCGGGCGGCGCAGCCACAGCGCGCCGAGCGGCGGCACACGCAGGCTCGTGGAGTACGGCATGCCGTGCCACGGCTCGGCCACCGCCTCCACGCCGCCGAGGTTGCCGACCCCGCTGCCGTGGTACTCGTAGGCGTCGGTGTTGACCACTTCCTCCCAGCGCCCGCCGGCGGGCAGCCCGATGACGTACCCCTCGTGCGCCTGCCCGGAGAAGTTGGCGACGCAGGCCAGCATCGAGCCGTCCGACCCGTGGCGCACGAACGAGAAGACGTTGCCGGGGGCGTCGTCGGCGTCGATCCACTCGAAGCCCTTCGGCGTGTGGTCCTGCGAGTACAGCGCGGGCGTCGCGCCGTACAC
Organism: Sphaerisporangium sp. B11E5; assembly: GCF_039871875.1. Lineage (NCBI taxonomy): Bacteria > Bacillati > Actinomycetota > Actinomycetes > Streptosporangiales > Streptosporangiaceae > Sphaerisporangium > Sphaerisporangium sp. B11E5. The sequence continues at coordinate 9,178 of NZ_JBDPMD010000004.1, forward strand.
GTTGTTGAGGTCGCGCACCAGCCGCCGCACCCCCTGGTGGGGCTCGAAGTCCAGCATCCACCAGTCCAGCCCGCGCTCCTCGGACCATTCCAGGCCCTGGCCGAACTCCCCGCCCATGAACAGCAGTTTCTTGCCGGGGTGCGCCCACATGAACGCGAACAGCGTGCGAAGGTTGGCGAACCGCTGCCACTCGTCGCCCGGCATCTTGCCGAGCAGCGAGCCCTTGCCGTGCACCACCTCGTCGTGCGACAGGGGGAGCACGAAGTTCTCCGAGTAGGCGTACATCAGGGAGAACGTCATCTGGTGATGGTGGTACTGCCGGAACACCGGCTCGTGATGCAGGTACGCGAGCGTGTCGTGCATCCAGCCCATGTTCCACTTGAACCCGAACCCGAGGCCGCCGAGGTGCACCGGCCGGGACACCCCGGGCCACGCCGTGGACTCCTCCGCGATGGTGACGATGCCGGGCGCCTCGCGGTAGACGACCGAGTTCATCTCCTTGAGGAACTCCACAGCGTCGAGGTTCTCCCTGCCGCCGTAGACGTTGGGCGTCCACTCGCCCTCGCGGCGGGAGTAGTCCAGGTAGAGCATCGAGGCGACCGCGTCGACCCGCAGGCCGTCGATGTGGAACTCCTTGAGCCAGTACAGCGCGTTGGCGACCAGGAAGTTGCGCACCTCGCGGCGGCCGAAGTCGAAGATGTAGGTGCCCCACTCGGGGTGCTCGCCCCGCCGCGGGTCGGAGTGCTCGTACAGCGGGGTGCCGTCGAACCGCGCGAGGGCCCACTCGTCCCGGGGGAAGTGCGCGGGCACCCAGTCGAGCAGCACGCCTATGCCGGCCTGGTGCAGCCGGTCCACCAGGTGGCGGAACTCGTCGGGGGCGCCGAAGCGGGAGGTGGGGGCGTAGTAGGAGGTCACCTGGTAGCCCCAGGAGCCGCCGAACGGGTGCTCGGCCACCGGAAGCAGCTCCACGTGGGTGAAGCCCATCTCCTTGACGTACTCCACGAGCTGGTCGGCCAGCTCGCGGTAGGTCAGGCCGGGCCGCCACGAGCCGAGGTGCACCTCGTAGGCGCTCATCGGCTGCTCAAGGGTGTCGCGCTCGGCCCGCCGCCGCATCCACTCCTCGTCGTCCCAGGTGTGGTGCGAGACCTCCACCACCGACGCGGTCGCGGGCGGCCGCTCGGTGCGGCGGGCCATCGGGTCGGCCTTGGAGCGCCAGACCGAGTCGGCGCCGAGCACGGAGAACTTGTAGTGCTCGCCCGCCCCCACGCCGGGCACGAACAGCTCCCACACCCCGGAGCGGCCGAGGGAGCGCATCGGGTGGGCGGCGCCGTTCCAGTGGTTGAAGCCGCCCTCGACGCGCACGCCGCGGGCGTTCGGGGCCCAGACGGCGAACGCGGTGCCCTCCTCGTCGTCGTGCGTCATGACGCGGGCGCCGAGCACCTCCCAGAGGCGCTCGTGCCGTCCCTCACTGATCAGGTGGAGGTCGATCTCGCCGAGCGTCGGCCAGTGGCGGTAGGGGTCGCCGGTCTCGTAGGGCGGGTTGCCGGTGTAGGTCACGCGCAGGCGGTACGCCGGCACCTTGTCCACCCCGGGGAGGGTCACGGCGAACACGCCGTACGCCTCGTGGGTCATCTCGCGCACGGCGTCGTCCAGCACCAGTTCGACCTTCTCCGCGAGCGGTCTCAGCGCCCGCACGGTGAGGCCCTCGGGGGTGAGGTGCCCGCCCAGGATCGAGTGGGGATCGTGGTGGGCGCCGCCGGCCAGCCGGTTCAGGTCAAGGTCCGCAGTCATCGGATCGCTTTCGCTCCTCAGCACGGTCGTTCGGTTAGGTACCCCTGCCCCGGATCCGCGCGCTGACCCATCGCGGTGTCGCCGGTGCCCGGATGCTGAATTATCACCATTCCAGAACGCGGACGTTCTCGGTGGTGAGATCGACCACGACCCGCCCCACATCCAGCCACACGCCACCCGGGAACCGGATGAAGACCTGAAGGCAGCGATGCGTCTCGCACCCGTGCCGCCGGAAGATCAGCGTGTGCACCCGCAGCTCCCCGGGCGACCGCAGCCGCCGGCCCGCCGCCTTGGCGTACTCGCCGCGGATGGTCTCGCCGAGCACCGGGTGGGCGAGCAGCAGCTCGGTGGCGAACCGCTCCTCCCAGCGCGCCGGGGCCGGGCGGGGGTCCAGGGGACGGATGCGCGGCGGCGGCTGCACGGTCGCGATGGGCGGCCGCTCCTGACGCCGCGGCGGCTGGCGCTCCAGGGACAGGCCCACGGCGAGCCCCACCCCGAGCCCGACGGCGAGCGTGGCTCCGCCCGCCAGTGCCACAGTGAGCCGCCTCCGTGCCACCGACGCTCCACATCCTACGTACCGTCACACCGCTGTGACGGATCGTATCCGACGGGAGGCTTCGCATGGGGAACGGCGTGCGGTCAGGCACCGCGATCGGTGAACGCGGCGAGCGGGATCGGCAGCCACGTGGGCCGGTTGCGCGCCTCGTACACCACCTCGTACGCCGCCTTGCTGAGCTCCAGGGCCCGCAGCAGCACGGCGTCGCCGCCGCGGATGCCGCCGCCGCCCGCCGAGTAGCCCGCGAGGAACGCCGCCCGGTTGCGCTCGGCCCACTCGGCGGCCCGAGGCGCGAGCCGCTCCGGGGACGGATGGTCGAACAGCAGGTGGCGGGCCGCGTACTCGAACGAGCGCAGCATGCCGGCGACGTCACGCAGCGGGGAGTCCAGGGCGCGGCGCTCGGTGAGCGGCTGGCCGGGCTCGCCCTCGAAGTCCAGCACCACCCACTCGCTCGGGGTGCGCATCACCTGGCCGAGGTGGTAGTCGCCGTGCACCCGCTGCACCAGGATGGGGTGCCCGACGTCGGCCAGCCGGTCGAACGCCTCGTGCGCCTCGCGGGCGTGGACGGCGAGGTCGGGCACCTCGGCGATGGCGGCCTCCAGCCGCCGCCGGAAACCCTCGACCATGCGCTTGACCTCGGGGGCCTCGATGGCGCCGGTGGGGAACGCCGCCGCCATCTCCTTGTGCAGGTGGGCGGTGGCCACGCCGAGCCGGTGGGACTCGGCGGCGAAGTCGCCGCCCGCGTCGCCGGCGCCGGTGTCCGGCAGCGAGCCGTAAAGGTCGCGCACGCTGGTGAGCGCAAGGGCCCAGCCGTCGCAGGCGGTGGGCAGGAACTCCTGGGTGAACGCCAGGGTGGTGTTCTCGCCGTCCACCTCGGTCTCGATCCAGCCGTACGGCTTGGCGATGTGCGGGGAGCCGCGCCGGGCGAGGGCCGAGACGATCTCCAGTTCGGGGTTCACGCCGGGCACGAGCTTGCGGAACAGCTTGCAGATGTAGCGGTCGCCGTACACCAGGGAGGTGTTGGACTGCTCGGCCCCGAGCACCAGGCTGCGCAGGGAGGTGTCGATCTCCACGCCGGGCATGCGGCGGAACCGCAGCGGCCCGGTGTCGTGGTCCTCGGCGATGCCCGCGAGCAGCAGGCCGGTGACCTCGGCGTCGTGCACGGCGTCGTAGGCCATGCCGTCCTCGGTGGGGCCGATCGCCACGTGCCGCAGGCGCTGGGGGAGCTCGGGGCGGAGCCCGAGGAGCAACTGGTAACGATCGGTGTGAGAGTCCTGCCGTACCGTGATGATCAGATGGCGGACGGTCACGGGAAGCGTGCTGTCGGCGTCCGTGGTCCTGGAGGACCCCGCCACATCGCTGTGGCGGGATTCTGCAGGACCACGAAGGGGAAGCGGGGTGACGGCCTCGACGGCCAGGCCGGTGATCGCGCGGCCCTTGCCGGCGAACCACCGCTGACGGGTGATCCAGCCGGCAAGCAGCTCCTCGAAAGTATCTCTCACGTCTCCTCGGCTGCTGAGCTCGTGGGTGGAAGGGTGAACCAGTAGAACCCATGCCCAGGAAGCGTCAAAAGATACGGAAGTTCGCCGATCGGGGGAAAAGGCACGCCACCCGTGCACTCCACGGGCGTGACCCCTTCGAACCGCCGCAGATCCAGTTCCACCGGCTGGGGGAATCGGGACAGATTGTTGACGCACAGCACCCGGTCGTCGCCGAGCTCGCGGACGAACGCGAGGACGCTGGGGTTCGAGGAGTTCAGCTCGGTGAACTCGCCGAGCCCGAACACCGGGTGGCGCTTGCGAATCTCGATCATCTTGCGGGTGAAGTGGAGGATCGAGCCCTGGTTGCGCTGCTGCGCCTCGACGTTGAGCGCCTGGAAGCCGTAGATCGGGTCCATGATCGTCGGCAGGTACAGGCGGCCCGGGTCGCAGTCGGAGAACCCGGCGTTGCGGTCGGGCGTCCACTGCATGGGGGTGCGGACGCCGTCCCGGTCGCCGAGCCAGATGTTGTCGCCCATGCCGATCTCGTCGCCGTAGTACAGCACAGGGCTGCCGGGCAGGCTGAGCAGCAGGGCGGTGAACAGCTCGATCTGGTTGCGGTCGTTCTCCAGCAGCGGGGCGAGACGGCGCCGGATGCCGACGTTGGCCCGCATGCGCGGGTCCTTGGCGTACTCGGCGTACATGTAGTCGCGCTCTTCGTCGGTGACCATCTCAAGGGTCAGCTCGTCGTGGTTGCGCAGGAAGATGCCCCACTGGCAGTTCTCCGGGATCTTCGGCGTCTGGGCCATGATCTCGGAGATGGGGTAGCGGGTCTCCCGGCGCACCGCCATGAAGATGCGCGGCATGAGCGGGAAGTGGAAGGCCATGTGGCACTCGTCGCCGCCGGTCACCGGGTCGCCGAAGTACTCGACGACGTCGGCCGGCCACTGGTTGGCCTCGGCCAGCAGCACCCGGTCGGGGTAGAGGCGGTCGATCTCGCCGCGGACCCGCTTGAGGTAGGCGTGGGTCTGCGGGAGGTTCTCGCAGTTGGTGCCCTCCTGCTCGAACAGGTACGGCACCGCGTCCAGCCGGAAACCGTCGATGCCGAGGTCCAGCCAGAAGTTCAGGACCTCCAGCATGGCGTCCTGCACCTGGGGGTTCTCGTAGTTCAGGTCCGGCTGGTGGTGGAAGAAACGGTGCCAGTAGTACTGGCCGCGCACCGGGTCGTACGTCCAGTTGGAGGTCTCGGTGTCGATGAAGATGATGCGGGCGTCGCTGTACTTCTCGGCGTCGTCGCTCCAGACGTAGAAGTCACCGAACGGGCCGGTGGGGTCGTGCCTGGAAGCCTGGAACCACGGGTGCTGGTCGCTGGTGTGGTTCATGACCAGGTCGGCGATGACGCGCATGCCGCGGTTGTGGGCTTCGTCGACGAGCTTGATGAAGTCCCCCAGGTCCCCGAAATCCGGGAGGATCTTCATAAAGTCCGAAATATCGTACCCACCGTCTTTCAGGGGGCTTTCGTACAGGGGGAGAAGCCACAGGCAGTCGACCCCGAGCCACTGGAGATAATCCAGCTTGCTGATGAGGCCGCGGATGTCTCCCGTCCCGTCTCCGTTCGAATCCGCGAAGCCCCGGATGAGGACCTCGTAGAAGACGGCGCGCTTGTACCACCGAGGGTCGCGCGGCTTTTCGTGTGTGAAGGTGTTCGGGACGGGTTGAGGCGTCAAGCTCACCTGTGGGCTCCCCGCTGTGCATTATGCCCGCTCTGCCGAGGGGCCGGCCATGTGCCTATGACCGGCCCTGCGGTAGGGCGCGCAGTGTGAGGACGTGTGCTGGATTGATGTGGGGGTCGAGGCGTACGTAGTTGGCTTGGCGCCACTGGTACGTCTCGCCGGAGAGGTCGTCGTCCACCACGAACTCCGCGTCCCAGTCGAGACCGAGCGCGGGCATGTCGAGCGAGACCGTGGCCTCGTGCGTGTTGTGTGGATCGAGGTTCACGACGACCAGGACCACATCGCCTAGCCCGTTCCGTCGTGTGGACGGGTCGTAGGCGCCGGGCAGCCGCTTGGAGAAGCACAGCATGTCCGGGTGGTCGATGGTGTGGAACCGTAGATTACGCAGTTCCTGAACCGCAGGGTGTGCTCTTCTGAACAAATTGAGACGAGTGATGAAGGGTGCCAGGCTCCGCCCGTCCCGTTCGGCGGCCGCCCAGTCACGCGGCCGCAGCTCGAATTTCTCGCTGTGGAGATACTCTTCGCTGCCCGGACGCACCGGGACGTTCTCGCCGAGCTCGTAGCCCGAGTAGACGCCCCAGCTCGGGGAGGCGAGGGCGGCGATGACGGCCCGCACCTTGAATGCCGGAATACCGCCGGTTTGTAGGTATTCATGGAGGATGTCCGGAGTGTTGACGAAAAAGTTCGGGCGTAGGTAATGCGATGTCTCGTGGGAGAGCTCGCCCAGATACTGCTCCAGGTCGGCCCGGGAGTTCTTCCACGTGAAATAGGTGTACGACTGGTGGAACCCGATCTTGGCAAGGCCGCGCAGCATGGCCGGCCGGGTGAACGCCTCGGACAGGAAGATCACGTCGGGGTCCGTGGAGCTGACCTCGGCGAGCAGCCTCTCCCAGAAGCCCACCGGCTTCGTGTGCGGGTTGTCCACCCGGAAGACCCGCACGCCGTGCGCCATCCACTGCCGCACCACACGCAGGACCTCGGCGTAGATGCCCTCGGGATCCTTGTCGAAGTTCAGGGGGTAGATGTCCTGATATTTCTTCGGCGGGTTCTCAGCGTACGCGATGGTGCCGTCGGCCCGGACCGTGAACCACTCGGGATGTTCCTTGACCCACGGGTGGTCGGGGGAGCACTGCAGGGCCAGGTCGAGCGCCACCTCGAGCCCGAGCTCCCTGGCCCGCTTCACGAAGGCGTCGAAGTCCTCCATGGTGCCGAGATCGGGGTGGATCGCGTCGTGGCCGCCGTCCTCGGAGCCGATCGCCCAGGGGGAGCCCACGTCGTACGGCTCGGGGTGCAGGGTGTTGTTGCGGCCCTTGCGGAAGGTGTGGCCGATGGGGTGGACGGGCGGCAGGTAGACGATGTCGAAGCCCATGCCGGCCACGGCGGGCAGCCGCTCGGTGGCGCTCCTGAAGGTGCCCGACGTGGGCTCGCCCTCCTCGGGGATCACGGCGCCCTCGGAGCGGGGGAACAGCTCGTACCAGGAGCCGAACAGGGCGCGGCGGCGGTCCACCCGCACCCGCATGCGGGAGCTACGGGTCACGAGGTCGCGCAGCGGGTGCGCGGCCAGCGCGGCGGCCGTGGCGGGCAGCTCGGCGACGGCCAGGCGGGCCCGGGGGTCGTAGTCGTCGTCACGCAGCCGCTCGGCCACGGAAAGCAACGCGGCCCGGTGGACGCAGCCGTCGCACCCCTGGGTGCGCACCCCGCGGGCGGCGCGCTCGAACAGGCGCGCCCCCTCCTCGCACATCAGGTCGGTGTCGATGCCGCGCGGGATCTTGATCTCCGCGTCGTGCAGCCAGGTGGCGATCGGGTCGCCCCACGCCTCGACGCGGAAGCTCCAGTCGCCCTCGTCCGGCAGCGTGACCTCGACGGCCCAGCGGTCGGTGCCCGGCGCCCCCTCCCGCATGGGAAGCAGCGGCCCCTTGGCGCCCTGGGGATCGGTCAGCACCACCCCGGCCGCCACCGCGTCGTGCCCCTCCCGGAACACGGTCGCGCTTATCTCGAAGGTCTCCCCCGCCGCGGCCTTGGCCGGCCACTGGCCGCATTCGACGGCAGGGTGGATGTCCAGTATTGGGATTCGTCCGATCATCGCGTCTCAAGGTAGCGACGGCGCACCGGGCGCCGCCGGGAATTGTGAGGGCAGGAGTGATCTTTGGTGCACGTGCCGACCCGGCCCGAAAGTCCGCCGTACCGACGGGCATGATCGTATTCACCCGAAGGTAGGTTTACGCCAGCCTTCCGGTGACAAGAGTTCTCACCCGGGGGTGACGGCGCACGCCGGTGGGCGGCACGCGACGTCGTCCCTCCTGGTGAGAGAGACGATCGTGGGACTCTTACATTGTCGTGAGGTTCTTACATGGGACTGCCCCCATAGTCGCTCTTCATGCCTGTTCAAGGGAAGTTCGGGGGAGAGGGGAAGCTCTCATCCCCCAGAGTTGCCCTGTGAGCGCGAACGGTACATGATCAATTTGAATGGACTGTGGACTGTCGGCTTTAGTGTGGTCTGACGGGATTTAACCGGTGGTGAGAGCGAATCGCATGAGATCTGGCAAGGGCGCAAGGGTGTTTCGGTCGCGCGTCGTGGCGCTGAGTAACTAGGGTCTGGCCTCGTGAGAGCAATCCGCAGGTTCACCGTACGTACCGTCCTTCCCGCCGAGCTGGCCGCGCTGAGCGAGCTCGTGCACAATCTGCGCTGGTCATGGCACCCCGAGACCATGGACCTGTTCGCGGAGGTGGATCCCGGCACGTGGGAGCGGGTCGGTCATGATCCCGTAGCGCTGTTGGGCGCGGTCGAGGCCGACAGGCTCGCCGAGCTCGCGCGCGACCGCAGGTTCCTCCGCCGGCTGGCCGACGCCGCCGACGATCTGCGCGAGTACATGACCGCGCCCCGGTGGTACCAGACGCTCCCCGACGCGCCCGCCGCAATCGGGTACTTCTCCCCCGAGTACGGCATCGCCGCCGCACTGCCGCAGTACTCCGGAGGTCTCGGCATCCTCGCCGGCGACCACCTCAAGGCCGCCAGCGACCTCGGTGTGCCCATCCTCGGGGTGGGCCTCCTCTACCGGCACGGGTACTTCACCCAGTCGTTGTCCGGCGAAGGGTGGCAGCAGGAGCACTACCCGAGCCTCGACCCCGGGGGCCTGCCCCTCAGCCTGCTCAAGGAGCCGGACGGCGCCCCCGCCAGGGTCGCCATCCCGCTGCCCGGCGGGCGCACGCTGCACGCCCAGATCCTGGTCGCGCAGGTGGGCCGGGTCCCGCTGCTGCTGCTCGACTCCGACGTGGCCGAGAACGACGCCGCCGCCCGCGACGTCACCGACCGCCTGTACGGCGGCGGCACCGACCACCGCCTCATGCAGGAGCTGCTGCTCGGCATCGGCGGCGTGCGGGCGCTGCGCGCGTACTGCACGATCACCGGCCACCCCGAGCCCGAGGTCTTCCACACCAACGAGGGACACGCCGGGTTCCTCGGCCTGGAGCGCATCCGGGAGCTGACCGAGCACCGGCTGTCGTTCGACGAGGCACTGGAGGCCGTCCGCGCCGGCACGGTCTTCACCACCCACACGCCCGTCCCGGCGGGCATCGACCGGTTCCCCGCCGAGATGATCAGCCGCCAGTTCGGCGGCGACAACGCCTGGCCGACCGTCCCGGTGGAGCGCATCATCGCGCTCGGCGCCGAACCCGAGAACGGCGGCGACCCCGCGGTCTTCAACATGGCCGTCATGGGCATGCGGCTGGCCCAGCGGGTCAACGGCGTGTCCGAGCTGCACGGCGCGGTCAGCCGCCAGATGTTCCAGGGGCTGTGGCCCGGGTTCGACGTGGACGACGTGCCGATCGGGTCCATCACCAACGGCGTGCACGCACCCACGTGGGTGGCCCGCGAGGTCATGGAGCTGGCCGGCAAGGAGCTGCCGTCCCTGATCGAGAAGGCCCAGGGGTGGGAGGGCGTGCAGAAGCTCTCCGACGAGGACATCTGGGCCATCCGCGGCCGGCTGCGCCGCAACCTCGTCGAGGCCGCCCGCGCGCGGCTGCGCGAGTCGTGGCGGGCCCGCGGGGCGTCCACCGCCGAGCTCGGGTGGATCGACGAGGCGCTGGACCCCGAGGTGCTGACGTTCGGCTTCGCCCGCCGGGTGCCGTCGTACAAGCGGCTCACCCTCATGCTCAAGGACCCCGACCGGTTGCGGGCGCTGCTGCTCGACCCGGACAAGCCCGTGCAGATCGTGATCGCGGGCAAGGCGCACCCGGCCGACGAGGGCGGCAAGAAGCTCATCCAGCAGATCGTGCGGTTCGCCGACCACGAGGACGTGCGGCACCGCATCGTGTTCCTGCCCGACTATGACATGAACCTTGGGCAGCTCATGGTGCAGGGCTGCGACGTGTGGATGAACAACCCCTTGCGTCCCTTGGAGGCGTGCGGCACGTCCGGCATGAAGGCGGCGCTGAACGGCGGGCTCAACCTGTCGATCCGCGACGGCTGGTGGGACGAGTGGTACGACGGCAACAACGGCTGGGCCATCCCCACCGCCGACGGCGTCGAGGACCCCGACCGCCGTGACGACCTGGAGGCCGCCGCGTTGTACGACCTCATCGAACGCGAGGTCGCCGACCGTTTCTACGACCGCGTGGGCGACGCCCACCCCCGGCGCTGGCTCGACATGGTCAAGCACACCCTCAGCTCCCTCGGCCCGAAGGTCCTGGCGGGCCGCATGCTCCGCGACTACGTGGTGGACCTGTACACCCCCGCCGCGGGCTCCGCGCGCGAGCTCTCCAAGGCCGACCACACCCGCGCCAAGGAGTTCGCCGCCTGGAAACTCCGCGTGACCCGGGCCTGGCCCGGCGTCCGCGTGGAACACATCGAGGCGAGCGGCATAGGCGACACCCCCGAGCTGGGCGCCGCCATGGAGATCCGCGCCACCGTGGCGCTGGGCGAGCTCTCCCCCGACGACGTGGTCGTCCAGGCCGCCTACGGCAAGGTGGGCCCGCACGACGAACTCCTCCACCCCTCCTACACGACCCTCGTCCCCGACTCGGTGGGCGACGACGGCCGAGCCTCCTACACCGGCACCGTCCCCCTGGACCGCACCGGTGCCTTCGGCTACACCGTCCGAGCCGTCCCCCACCACCCACTGATGTCCAACCCCGCCGAATGCGGCCTGATAGCCCTCCCGGAAGAACCGGTGGGCATGACCAACGGCACCCTCCGCTGACCAACAGGAAGGTCCCCGGCCGAAGCCGGGGACCTTCCCCCCTACGGGAGGGTGCGGCTCAGTGGCAGCGCCAATCGAACCCGGGCGCGTGCCCTCCGTCGAAGAACTCCACGATGACTTCCTTGAACCCGTTCCCCCGCAATGATCCGCTCGGGTTGACATACACGGTGCCGGAGAGCTTGCCGCCTTCGATGCCCTCGACTGTGACGGACTCGTAGTAGCGTGCGATCTCGGCGTCGGGCAGCTTCGTGACGAGGGCCAGGTGGACCAGATAGTCACAGTGATTGCTGTTGGCTACCAGAAGACCCACCATGCTCGCCTCGGCGCGCAGATCATGCTTGGTCTCAGGCGGAAGTGAAAGCCTGCTCACCCGCTCCCGCAGCCCGGCCAGCCTCTCGTCGTTCCGCCGCTGGGGGACCTCGAACACCAGGCCGCAGGCGGCAACGGAGGCGAGGAGTCCCAGACACACGAAAAACGGCCATCTGCTTCGCTGTTTCGATAACACCTTCGGGGCCGCCTCGGCCGGCACCATGTCGTCCTCCAGAACTGCGGCCTGCAGGATTCCTGCGGCATGCGTGTCGGCCAGGACGCCTCAGGCCGATTCAGAGACGATGGTACGGCGGCCCCTGCGGAGTGTTACTGGCCTATGCGGCCGTCGATCCGTTCGCGCAGCAGGTCGACGTGGCCCATGTGGCGGCCGTACTCCCAGATCATTCCGACGAGTACCTCGCGCAGTGACATCGCGCCTCCGCCGCTGCCGTGCAGGTTCGCCGGATCGTCGGCGGTGATGTCGAGGGTCGGGGCCCGGGCCACGAACTCGTTGGAGAAGGCGACCTCTGTGCGCCATGCGGCCCAGGCTTCCGCCACCACCTCGGGGTCGGGGACGGCGCCGTCGAAGTCGCCGTCGCGGTCGGTGTCGGAGCAGTACAGGCGGGGGACGTCCTGGCCTGCCATCAGTACGCGGAAGGTCGCGCGTTCCACTTCGGCCAGGTGTCGTACCAGGCCGAGGAGGGACATGGTCGACGGCTCGACGGAGCGGCGGGCCATGGCCTGCGCGTCGAGGCCCGCGCACTTCATCTCCAGGGTGAGGCGTGCGGTGCGCAGGGCTTCGAGCAGCGTGGTGCGCTCGTCGCCCAAGGTGGGGCCGTGCTCACGTGGGTCGTCGTCGGACGGCTTGCCGTCCTCGGTGAACATGTCGGCACGTCGGGTCGTAGCCATGGGGGCCATCATCGGCGATGCGCGTGGCGGGCGACAACGGATTTACGGTGCGTCGGACGCCACGGCGCATGCTCCGGCGATGCCAGAGGCCACTCGTCCTGCCGGGGGGTCACCGTGCTCCGTCGAGCAGGCCCAGCACTTCCTGCTCGACGCGGTCCTTGGTGATGCCCAAGCCGCGGAGCACTTCCGCGGCGGGACCCTCGTCCAGGGTGATCACAGCCAGCAGCAGGTGCTCGGCGCCGATGTGCTTGTGGCCGAGCCTCAGTGCCTCACGGTGCGTCAACTCCAGTGCTTTCTTGCTCAGCGGAGTGAAGGGGATGGCCGCGGGCACCGTCTCGGCCTGGGGGCCGTAGTGGCCGGCGACGGCCTGGCGGACCGTTTCCGGGGTGACGCCGAGGGCGTGCACGGCCCGGGCCGCGGTGGTCTCCGGGTCCTCCAGCAGGGCGATCAGCAGGTGTTCGGGCGTGATGGTGTCGTGACCGGCCCTGCGGGCCTCCTCCTGGGCGTGCACCACGGCGGTGCGGGCCGCGGCGTCGTACAGCGCGAAGATCCGCAGGTCGTTCTCGGTGGCGCTCTGCGGCTCCTTGGGCACGAACCGCTTCTGGGCGGCCTGCCTGGTCACGCCCATGCTCTGGCCGATCTCGGTCCACGAGGCGCCCGAGTGCCGTGCCCGGTCCACGAAGTGGCCGATCAGATGGTCCGCGAGCTCTCCGAGGTGCTCGCCGAGGACGACGGCGTCGGAGAGCTGCCCCAGCGGGTCCCCGTCGGGGTGCCGGCTGGTGATCACGTTGATGAGGTCGTCGAGTCGGGGTGCTTCAGCCATGCGTCAACCCTAGGTTGACGCCGAATCGGTGTCAACCCTTGGTTGACAGTCGTTGATCACGCGTCGCACCGGCACTGGCCGCCGCACTCGTCGAGCCCATTGCCGGGGTTTCGGCTTTGCGGCGTGGTGACCGCTGTCATAGTTGGAATTCAAGAAACACCGCGGTGTGGTGTGACTTATGTAACCGGTGCGACGAATGCGCGTGAGGGGCATGAGTGAAGAGCCGGATATGGGCCTTCGGGGGAATGGCGGGAATTCGGAGCGCTGTTGCGCTCGTGTCGGGAGCGTAGCGGGCTCACCCTGCGTGACCTGGACAAAAGGATTAAGTGGCACTACTCGCTGATCGGCAAGTGGGGGCAGGGGAAGAACCGGCCGTCGGCTGAGGCGATTGTGGTCCTTGATGCCGAACTCTGCGCTGGGGAGAGCTTGTGGTGCGGGCTCTTCGTGCTGCTATGGCCGATACGCTCAGGCCCGGTAGTAATGGATAAGGGAGACGAAATGGAACGTCGCCAACTATTCCAGCTCGCGGCCGGCATCGGTGTGGGTGCCCTCGGGGCGGACGAACCCGTGCGCCGGCTGGTGCACATGGGATTGGGCCCGCACCCCCCGGGCGTATGGGATGTCGCATCTGCCGACCATCTGCATGCCAACCGGACGCGGCCCGCCGAGCAGGTGAGCAACGATCTGCTTGCCGACCTGCTGCGCCTGGAGCGGCAGGTCGCCACCACGCAGGGGGGCGATGCGATCGAGCTGCGCCGCCATGGGGCCGTGCTCAGACGACGACTCATTTGGTGAGTCGGCGGTAGCAGATAGGGGCTGCGGCGATGGCGACGAAAGAAGGTGCCGGAAGTCCCCGGCTTCTGGGAAAGCGGCGACCATCGCCTCGAAGTCACCCAGAGCCAGGTGCATGCGGCGGCCGGGAACGAGCGGAAAGTGATCGAGGCGGCGCGGCGCATCCTGAGCGGGGCCCGGCCCTCCGACGGGTACCAGATCCCCGTGTACGCCCACCCCGACCTCGCCCACTGCGCCGTGGTCAACGGCGGCATCGATGAAGGGGCCAGGCAGGCGGCGCAGGCACTCGACTCCTTGCCGGTGCCCTACCGCAACGCCATGGTGACCGCGAGAGCGAGACGTGTCCTGCGCGCCGTCCCGTGGAACGCCGAGAAGGCCGAGCGGTCACGGAGCTTCGCGGTCTGGTCCTCGCGAGCGGCCTCATGGCCTGAGCGGGCGGCTCGGCTCCGGCCGGAGATCCTCTCCATGTCTGTGCCCGATGTTCCCCCCGACGGCACGGGAGCGATGATGGGGCGATGGCGTTGATGACGGCGTTCACGGAGTTGTCCGGGGTGCGGCATCCCATCGCGCTCGCGCCGATGGGTGGGTCGGCCGGTGGGGCGCTGGCGGCGGCGGTGTCGCGGGGTGGCGGGCTCGGCATGGTGGGGGCCGGAGGCGGGGAGCGGGAGTGGCTGGAGCGTGAGCTGGCGATCGTCGCTTCGGAGGGCGGCCTGACGTGGGGGGTCGGCTTCCTGACGTGGGCGATCGAGGACGGTGCGGTCGAGCGGGCGCTGGAGTACGGGCCGTGGGGGGTCATGTTCTCGTTCGGCGACCCCGGCCCGTACGTGGGAGCCGTCCGTGCGGCGGGGGCGGTTCTGATCGTTCAGGTCACCGATCTGGAGGAGGCCAGGCGGGCGGTGGACCTCGGCGCGGATGTCGTCGTGGCGCAGGGCACCGAGGCCGGTGGGCACGGGGCCCGGCAGGGACGGTCCACGTTGCCGTTCGTGCCCGTCGTGGTGGATCTCGTGGCTCCGGTGCCGGTACTCGCGGCCGGGGGGATCGCCGACGGGCGGGGGGTGGCGGCGGCCCTGGCTCTCGGGGCCGCCGGGGCGCTGATCGGCACCCGCTTCCAGGCCACCGCCGAGGCTCTGGTCGATCCCGCGGTGGCCAAAGCGATCGTCGAAGGGCGAGGGGAGGACACCGAGCGCGGCCGTGTCCTGGACATCGCCCGCGGCTCACGGTGGCCGTCGAAGTACACCGCCCGCACCCTCGGCCACCCTTACCTCGACCGGTGGCGCGGGCGCGAGGCCGAACTCGCGGCCGACCCCGAGGCCCGGCAGGCCTACCAGGACGACGTGGCGCGTGGCGCCATACCGCCGCTGCCGGTCTGGGCCGGTGAGGCCGTCGACCTCATCACCGACCTGCCCTCCGCGGCCGGCCTGGTCGCCACCCTGGCCACTCAGGCCGAGGACGCCCTGGCCAGAGCCGGGAGGCGGAGGGACTGACGGCCCGGACCTCGTCACGCGACGACGAAGGTGCGGGGTGGTCACCGGCCGAGGATCGAGGCGATTCGCTGGACCACTTCGGCGTCGGTGAAGGCCGCGGTCGATTCGGTCACCCGTATCTCCACGACGGACTGGCCTTGCGCCGACGTCGGCCAGAAGTGGCTGAAGAGCCAGTCGCCGTGGGTGGCGGCGCACGTCAGGTGGCGTTCGCTCAGTACGTCGGGCGGGCCGGGGAGGTACAGATGGAAGGCGTTGACGTGCGGTGGCCGCGGGGTCACGTAGACGCCGTCGATCTCGCTCATCGCCGCCGCCAAGGTGATCGCTCGCTGGGTGAAGCCGGGCAGCTTGGGCAGCGTGGTGTCCAGGCCGGCCAGGGCGGCAAGGGCGTAAGGGTAGGAGTGGAACGGTTGCGCGCCGTGTCGTGACAACCAGGGGGCGCATTCGGAGAGGAACTCCGGGTCGCCGGTGAGTGCGGCGCCTCCGAGGCCGCCCAGGCTCTTGTAGAACGACACGTACACGGAGTCGGCGAGTGCGGCGATCTCCGTGAGTGGACGCCGGTAGTGCGGTGCCGACTCCCATAACCGGGCGCCGTCGAAATGCAGGGGGATCCGGCGCTCCCGGCACCATCGGGAGATCGCCACCAGGTCGTCCCAGGCGGGGAGCAGGAGTCCCGCGAAGCGGAGTGGCAGTTCCACCGTCACCACGCCGGGGGTCTCTGCGGCCCTTTCGAGATCTTCGACGGTGTACGGGGTGAGGTCGCCGACTCGCACGGGGCGCAGACCGTGGAGTCGTTCGTACGCCGAGCCCTCGTCGCGGTCGATGTGGCTCAGCGGATGCAGTGCCACCACCGGGCGACCGGTGCGGTCGGTCCAGGTACGCAGCGCGGCCTGCTGGGCGATCACTCCCGTGGAGACCCAGCGGGCGGCGGGTTTGCCGAGCAGTCCGGCGACCCGGCGCTCGACCTCGGCGACCGGGCCGCCCTGGCCGTAGACGTCGACGTCCGCACTGCCGGCCTCCGGGCGGGCCGCCAGGGCGAGCAGGCGCTCACGCATGTTGTGCCGGGGGGAATCGCTCAGGGAACGGCGGCAGGAGCGGCGTACTTCGGCGGGGTCCATGCCGCACAGCCTTCAGGAACGCTCGACGGTTGGCTACCCGATAAGCCGGCCGGCGGCCTGGCGGCCGGTTCGGCCACCATGGAGCCTGTTCCCGCGTCTTCCCCGCCGGGCGACGTCGCCGTCCCGTGTTACGTGACGCCCCTAGGCTGATCGCATGACCCGGCATTTCGAGGTTCATGTGACCGCGGGAACCCGTGAGGAAGCGGACGCGATCAGCACGGCCGTCGTGCGGCGGCGGGTGGCGGCCTGCGCGCAGATCGTCGGGCCGATCAGCTCGGTCTACTGGTGGGAGGGGGAGGTCCAGCGCGACGACGAGTACCTCATCCTCATGAAGACCGGTGCGGAACGGCTGGACGATCTCGTCGCCGCGGTGCGGGCCGTGCACTCCTACACGACTCCGGAGATCGTTGCCGTCCCGATCGAGGGCGGCCTGGCCGGCTATCTGGGCTGGGTCACGGCGGAGACGGCGCCACGGCCCGGGGACGGCTAGCCCGCGGGCCTGACGCGGTACGTCACGTGGGTGGCCTCCGGGGTGTCCACGGTGTCCAGGTGGTCCAGCTCGGGGCCGGGGCCGTCGAACAGGGCGGTGCCGGAGCCGAGCAGGAGCGGGGCGATGTGCAGGCGCAGGTGGTCGACCAGGCCGGTCCGCAGGGACTGCTGGACGATCGACGCGCCGCCCATCACGTGGACACGTCTCGTGCCTGCGGCGGCCTTGGCGGCCTCGATCGCGGCGGCGACGCCGCCGGTGACGAAGGTGAACGTGGTGTCGCCCTTGCGGACCTCCTCGTGGGGGCGGTGGGTCACGACGAAGACGGGCATGCGGTAGAAGCCGTCGTCGCCCCAGCCGCCGGTCGCCTCGTACACCGAGCGGCTGGTCACGACGGCGCCGGAGGTGGCGAACGTGGCCTGGCTCAGGCGGCGTCCCTCCTCGTGCTCCAGCCACGCGTGCAGGCGGCCGCCGCCCCTGCCGAGGCCGGGCCATTCGTCCAGGTCAGGGCCGGTGACGTAGCCGTCCACCGACATCGAGATGTCCACTTCGACTGTTGTCATGACCATGCAGACGCAGGCCGGGCGGAAAATCATCGATGAAGACGGCCGCTGTTCCCGTCGGTACCGGTATGAACGTTGTCGTGGACGCCACGGACTTCGCCGAGCTGACCCGGCGGCACCACAGGGAGCTCCAGGTGTACTGCTATCGGATGCTCGGCTCTTTCGAGGCGGCCGAGGACCATGTGCAGGAGGTGTTCCTGCGGGCGTGGCGGTCCCGGCACGCGTTCGAGGAGCGGGCCAGTGCCAGGACCTGGCTGTACCGCATCGCCACCAACGCCTGCCTGGACACCTTGCGGCGCACGTCGCCGCCGGCGCAGCCGTACCCGGACCATCTGCTCGACGAGAGCCCGGGGCCGGACGCGGTGGCGGTCGGCCGCGAGACGATGTCCCTGGCGTTCCTGGCCGCGATCAAGCTCCTGCCGGGACGTCAGCGGGCCGTGCTCATCCTGCGGGACGTGTTGTCCTGGCCGGCGAGCGAGGCGGCCGTCCTGCTCGGCACGAGCGTGGCCGCGGTCAACAGCGCCCTGCACAGGGCCCGGGGGACGTTGCGGGAACGGTGGCCGGGGGGCCGCATGGAGTGGGCGCCCGCCGGTGAACCCGACCCGGCGGAGCGTGAGCTGCTGGAGAGGTACGTCGCCGCGCACGAGAACGCCGATCCGCAGGCCCTGATCGACCTTCTCCGCGAGGACGTCCGGCTGACCATCGAGCCGGGCGTCGGCGAGTGGAACGGCAAGTCCGAGGTCGCCCAGGTGCTGCGTGAGGACATGAACACTCCCGGCCGGTGGCGCATGGTGCCGACGGCGGCGAACGGCCGGCCGGCGGTCGCCTCGTACGTCCAACGGGCCGGTGATCCCGTGTTCCGGCCCTTCGCGCTGATCGTGCTTGAGCCCGAAGCGGGTCTTCTCGCCGCGATCGACACGTTCGAGGCGCCCCGGCTGTTCCCCGCGTTCGGCCTTCCGGCGATCCTCGGGCCCTAGGGGCGTCGTGCCACCCAGAGGAACCTGGTGGCGTGGACGGTGAGGTCGTCGCGGTGGACGATCCCGGCGGGGGTGGTGTTGTCGAGGAGGGTGTCCAGGGTGGTCAGGTCCTCGGGGGACAGGTGGTCGGTGAGGCGGGCGCGCGTGCGGCGGAGGATGGTCTCGGCGTAGCGGCGGGCGGCGGCGGGGATCGGTGCGGGGATGTCGGCGGTGAGGTGCCGGCTGAGCTCGACGGTGAAGCCGGCCTGTCGCAGCAGAGGTGTCCAGTCGGCGCCGAACATGGGCATCGCGGCGGTGTTGGCGGCGGTGACGGCGGCCTGGCAGCGCTCTTCGAGGCCGGGGCGGCCGATGCCGAGGTCGTGGGGGAGGAAGCGGGGGAAGGAGTCCAGCTCCACGACCGCGAGCAGGCCGCCGGGGCGCAGCGCGGTGAACATCGCGGCCAGGACGCGGGCGGGGTCGGCCATGTGGTGGAGGGACGCCGAGGCCCAGGCCAGATCGACGGTGCCGACGGAGGGCCAGGTCGTGTCCAGGTCCGCCGCGACGGTGCGGACCCGGCCGGCCAGGCCGAGGTCGTGGGCCTTGGCCTCCAGGCGCCGCAGCATCTCGACCGAGCTGTCGAGGGCGATCGCTTCGGCGTCGGGGAAACGCTGGAGGAGGGCCAGGGTGCCGGTGCCCGTTCCGCTGCCGACATCGAGGACGCGGCGGATCGGCGTGCCGGCGGCGAGCGTGTGGACGTGGTCGATCATCTCGGTCTGGAGGGGACGCAGGACCTCGGCGTCGAGGTCCAGAATCTCGGCAAGCGCCTCGTCGGTGCCTGCGTCGGTGCCGTGCCCGTGTCCATGTCCGTGGTGGTGCCCTTGGTGGTCGTGCGTGTGCGTCATGCCTCAGACACTACGCACGGTTTGCTTGAGAGGCATACCATCTTGCGTATGAAGCAAGACGATGAGGTCGACGCACTGGTCCGCGGGCGCATCAGAGGGCTGCGCGCGGCGCTCGGCTGGTCGCTGGACGACCTCGCCGCCCGGTGCCACATGAGCCCGTCCACCCTGAGCCGCATCGAGACAGGGCACCGCCGCATCGGTCTCGACCAGCTCACCGCGATCACCCGGGCCCTCGGGGTCACGCTCGACCAGATGGTGGAGTCCACGGCCGACGAGGACGTGGTCATCAGGCCGCAGCACGACCCCGAACGCGGCCTGACCTCATGGATGCTCAGCCGCGAGGACGGGCCGCACGGCATGACGGTCGCCAGGATGCGTGTCACCAAGCCGCCGCCCCGCCGCGAGCCGGGTGTGCTGAAGGTCCACCCCGGCCACGACTGGTTCACCGTCCTGTCCGGGACCATCGTGCTCCTGCTGGGCGAACGCACCATCACGGTCGAGGCCGGCCAGGCGGCCGCCTTCTCGACCATGGTCCCCCACGCCTTCGGCGCCAAGGACGGCCCCGCGGAGATCCTGGCCATCCTCGACCACGACGGCCGCCGCATCCACCTGCTGAGCGAACGCCCCGGCCCTCGGCAGGCCGACGCGCCCCACGAGGAGGACCACTAGCGCGGTGACCGCGGAGGTGGCCCCGCTCCCGTCGGGAGCGGGGGTACTTCAGAGGCCGCGACCGGAATCGAACCGGCGTGCACCGCTTTGCAGGCGGTTCCCTCAGCCACTCGGGCACACGGCCAGGGTGCTCCGCTCAGGAATCAGAGCGGAACGGAAAGCATGAAACCCGTGCACGTCATAAAGCGTTTTCGGAAAATGCATTACGGCACGGGTGGCCCGCTTTTCTTCAAAAGCGGATCAGGGCACGGGACACGCCGCGTCACGCGGTCGGGCACCGGGAAACCGCCAGCGTGGCGGCACAGTACGGAAGGAGCGCGTCAGGCGCGACAACAGGACGGGGCGGCCGGATCGCAGGCGGGGCGGACCATCGTGGTCACTACCTTCCTGTCCATCACTCGGCTCCCGTGTTCCTCGTCCGCGGGCGCTCTGAATGCACCCGCGTTCAATTACGAATTCGACGATAGCAGCGGAAATCCGGAGGCGTCAATCGCCTTAAGGCGGGTGGAGCGCGTCAGGCCGGTTCGGGGGAATCTGTGGGACAGATCATGGATTCCGCTAAGGTGACCGGTCATGGCGCGGGTTGTGTGGCGGGTGCTGGTGCCTCGGCGGGTCTTGCGGGCCGCGCTGGCGCGGTTCGACGGGCGGTACGTGACGCGGGTGGAGCACCGGCAGGACGTCAGGGACGCGTTGTGGGAGGTCCAGGCGCTCAAGCGCGAGATCGCCGAGCTGCGGCGCGAGGTCGAGCATCTGCGGCGGCAGGCGAAGCCGCCCGCGGTCAACGGGGCGCTGACGGCCAAGGTCGAGGACGCGCACCGGCTGGCGACCGAGGCGGCGTCCGCGGTCGACCACCTGCTGCAGGCCGAGGTCCTGCTCTGGCAGGCCGTCGACGGCCTGCGGGAGGACGGCGAGGCGGGGCACGGTTCCCGGGCGACGTCGTCATGAACGCGGGGCGGACACGCGAAGGCGGCCTCCTCGCGAGCGGGCGGCGGTCATGAGGCTGGCGTGGGCCCGGGACGGCCGGGACTGGCGGTTGCGGTTGCGGCTGGACTCCGGTGAAGGGGTCGCGGGGGTCGTGACCGACGGGCAGGCCGTGGAGCTGGCGACGGACACCTGCCATGTGCGGCTGCCGGACGGCACGGGGCCCGGGGAGCCGCATCCCGATCTGCTGGCGCTGGCCGCGTGGACGGTCGCGGCGCCGTGGACACGGGGGCGGGTGCTCTTCGACCGGCCCGTATCGGACGCGCTGGCCGGGGCGCTGCACGACGGCTGGGGCGTCGACGCCGGGCCGGTGGGCGGTACGGCCCGCGCGCCGGGGGAGCGGCTGGCGATCTCGTACAGCGGCGGGGCGGACTCGGTGGCCGTGGCGGCGTTGCTGCCCGACGCGCCGCTCGTGCACTTCCAGCGGGTGCCGCACCCGCGCGTGCCCAACCGGTGGACGCACTACCGGTCCGACGTGCTGGCCAAGCTGGCCCGCGGGACCGGGCGGGACGTGACGGTCGTCCGGTCGGACCTGGAGTTCATGCTGCGCCTGCCCCGCCCCGGCTACCCCGAGCACCACGCCGTGCTGGCGGGCGCGCTGCTGACGGCCGGCGAGGCGGACCTCGGGGGCGTGGCACTCGGGTACGAGATCGGCTCGCGGTGGCTCGGCGGCGGCCGGTACGTGCACCGGTACACCCCGGACAACCCCATGTGGTCGGGCCACGGCAAATGGGGCCGGGCGTTCGCCGCCGTGGGGCTGCCGCTGGTGCTGCCGGTCGGCGGCATCAGCGAGGCGATGACCATGCGGATCGCGCTGGGGTCCGAGCTGCGTGACCAGGTACGCTGGTGCCTGCGCGGGGACGGCAGCGGCCCCTGTGGCCGTTGCGGCAAATGCCTGTACAAAGAGCTCATCCAGGCCGCCGTCGAGCGGCGCCCGCTGCGCACCGACATCACCGCCGACCGCCCGGTGGCGAAGAAGTGGCAGCAGCCCCCGCCGTACGGCGGCCAGGAGATGATCGAGTACGGTTGCGCCCACGTGCCGGGCATCGAGAAGACCCCCTTCGCCAGGGCCGCGGAGCATCTCAAGGCCACCGTCGAGTCCACCCGGTGGCTGGAGCGGTGTTACCCTCCGGCGGTCGAGGAGATCCCCGAGCCGTGGCGCAAGGGGATCGAGGCGATCATGGCGGACCGGTTCGGCTTCATGGACGCGGCCGACCGTCTCCGGGTGGAGAGCTGGGGCCTGCGGGGATGAGGGGTCGTCGATGAAGGTGTACGTGTCGGTGGACATGGAGGGCGTGACCGGCCTCACCGACCCCGAGGAGATGCACGCCGGCGGCCGCGGCTACGAGCGCGGCTGCGAGCTGATGACGGCCGACGCCAACGCGGTGATCGCGGGCGTGTACGAGGCCGGGGCGGTCGACGTGATCGTCAACGACGCGCACGGCTCCACCAAGAACCTCCGCATCGACCTGCTGGACCCCCGCGCGTCCCTCATCCGCGGCCCCGGCAAGCCGATGCGCATGGCCCAGGGCCTCACCGCCGGCTTCGACGCCGCCTGTTTCACCGGTTACCACGCCCGCGCCGGCACCCGGCACGGCGTGCTCAACCACACGTGGATGGGCAAGGAGATCCAGAACGTCTACCTCAACGGCGAGGTCTGCGGCGAGATCAGGCTGGTCGCCGGGTTCGCGGGCTTCCTCGGCGTGCCGGTGGCGCTGGTCACCGGGGACGACGCGGCGTGCGCGGAGGCCCGCGAGGTCCTCGGCGAGGTCGAGACCGTGCCGGTGAAGAAGGGCATCGACCGGTTCGCCGCCCACCTGCTGCCCCCGGCCGTCGCGCAGGCGCTCATCAGGGAGGCCGCGGGGCGTGCGCTGAACCGCCTGAGCGACTTCCGGCCGTACGTCGTGCCGCCGCCCTTCACGCTCGGGGTGGAGTGGAACTCGACGGCCATCGCGGCGGGCTGCTCCCTGATCCCCGGCACGCGCCTCGCCGGGCCCCGGCACATCGAGTTCACCACGGAGGACTTCCGGGACATCATGGCCCTGCTCGGGGTCTACGCGATGATCGCGGGCCGGGTGGCCTGCGACAGCGGCATCTACGGCTGACGCCGGTGCCGGACTCCGCGAAGAGGGCGGCCCTCACGCGCCGGTCGCTCCTTGTGGGCATCGGCGCGGCCGGCGGCGCGGGCGCCATGTACGCCGCGATGGGTGTGCTCGGGCTCGCGCCTTCCCCCGCGACCGACCCGGTGCCGCGCACCGGCGGCGCGCCGGGCCCCGCGCCGTACGTCCCGCCGGGCCGGTCGGACTTCACGCTGCGCGGCGGGCGCCCGGCCAAGGTGCTGGTGCTCGGCGCGGGGGTGGCGGGGCTGGCGTGCGCGTACGAGCTCGGCAAGGCGGGGTACGACTGCCTCGTCATCGAGGCCCGCGACCGTGTGGGCGGCCGCAGCCTCACGCTGCGCGGCGGCGACACGGTCACCGAGCTGTCCCCTGGGCAGGCAGGGACAGCGGACGGTGTGGCGGGCCGGACGGGCGCGTCACCAGGTGGGCCGGCCACGCCCTCGCCGGGACCGTCCACCGGGGAGCCGCGGCTCGTCCGCTTCGGCCCCGGCACCTACTTCAACGCCGGGCCCGCCCGCATCGCCCAGTGGATGGTCACCCTCGACTACTGCCGCGAGCTCGGCGTCCCGCTCGAGGTGTTCGTCAACAGCAACGCCAGCGCGTACGTCTTCACCTCCGGCATGACGGCCCCGGTCCGCATGCGCACCGCACGCGCGGACGCCTACGGGTACGTCTCCGAGCTGCTCGCCAAGGCCACCGACGCGGGAGCCCTGGACGCCCGGCTGACCCCGGCCGACCAGGAGCTCCTGCTGGACTTCTTATCCGACTTCGGGGAGATCGGCCCCGCCCTCACCTACACCGGCGGCGACCGCCGCGGCTACCGCGTGGACCCCGGCCTCAAGGCCGGGACCGAGCTCGGCCGCCCGCCGGAGCTGGCCGAGGTCCTGAGCCGGGGCCTCGGCCGCATGCTGACCATGGACGCGGGCTACGAGCAGGCCATGCCGATGTTCCAGCCCGTGGGCGGCATGGACGCCATCGTGCGCGCCCTGGCGGACCGGGTGGGGGCGGCCCGCATCCGCACCGGCACCCGGGTCACCCGGATCACCGACCGTGCGGGCGGCGTGGAGGTCGAGATCGACGGCGGCGCCCCCCTCACCGCCGACTACTGCGTGGCCGCGCTGCCCCCGCACGTGATGGCCCGCGTGCCCGCGAACCTCGGCGCGGACGTGCGGTCCGCCCTCGCCACCCCGATCCCCATGGCGGCGGGCAAGCTCGGACTGGAGTACGGCCGCCGCTGGTGGGAGCTGGAGGACCGCGTGTATGGCGGCGCCACCGAGACCGACCTGGACATCGGCCACATCTGGTACCCCTCGCACGACTACCACACCGAGCGCGGCCTGATCGTGGGCTACTACAACACCGGCCCGCACGCGGAGGCGTACGACGCGATGCCGCACCGCGAGCGGGTGCGCCGTGCCCTCACGCACGGTGCGCGCGTGCACGGCGCCCGCTACCGCAAGGACCTGCTGGGCGCCGTGTCGATCGCCTGGCGCAGGCAGCCGCACATCGAGGGCGCGTGGGTGCGGTGGCCGTCCACGAGCGGCCAGTCCCTGCTCCAGCGCCCGGCCGGGCGGGTGTACTTCGCGGGCGACTGGCTGACGCATCTCATCGCCTGGCAGGCCGGCGCGCTGGAGTCGGCCCGTAAGGTGGTGACCGATCTGCACCACCGTGTACTGAAGGAGGGATGACCCATGGGCCTCGGCACGCTCGACTGGGTTCCCGCCCTGGACCGTCGCGACCTGCTCGCCGATCCGGTGGCCCGGGCGGTGGAAGGCGTGGCGGACGCGGTCGCGGTGGCCCCCATCGACCCGGCGCTGGCCGACACGGCGGCGTTCTGCGAGCGGTACGGCGTGGCGCTCGACGAGTCCGCCAACTGCGTGATCGTCACGGCCAAGCGGGGCGGCGAGACGCGGTACGCCGCCGTCATGGTGCTCGCCACGATGCGCGCCGACGTCAACGGCGTTATCCGCCGCCACCTGGACGCCAGGAAGACCTCGTTCGCCGCGCAGGAGGACGCGGTGGCGCGGTCCGGCATGGAGTACGGCGGCATCACCCCGCTCGGCCTGCCCGACGACTGGCCGGTGCTGGTGGACACGGAGGTGGCCCGGCGTCCCGAGGTGGTCATCGGCAGCGGTGTCAGGGGCTCCAAGCTCGCCCTGGCCGGGGACGTCCTGGCCCGGCTGAAGACGGCCGAGGTGTTGTCGCTGGCGCGGTGACCGGCGAGGTGATGATGTTCACGACGCCCCGTGGGCCTCGTGAACCTCACCAAGAAGAAAATCTTGGGCCGCTTGGGAAACCGCTGGGGCCGGTTCGTCCGTTGTACAACCGGGAATGTGACCACTTGGTTCATCTCATGGGCGGGGTTTAAGCCGGTATGGTGCTACGTGCCGTCAAGGACTGTGGGCGTGAGCCCGCTGGGCGCTCTCTCGGCCGCGCCGGGCCGATGGGGGAGACCGGTGGCCGGTGGGCGGCCGGCCGTCGGACGGAGGGCGACGGGGGGCGCCTGGTTCGAGGGCACAAGGTGACGGGTCCCGTCACCCGGCGGGACGGGAATTCCCGGACGGCCATTGCGCACAGTAAGCCGAATGTCACAATTGGAGCAAGGCGCTTCCTTCCGGATACCGGTTCCGGGGCACCGCCGGAGATCAGATGAATCAGGACGACCGTTTGGGCCCCTACCGGCTGCTCCGGCGGCTCGGTGCGGGCGGCATGGGCGTGGTGCACCTCGCCCTGGACTCCCACGGCAGGCAGGTCGCGGTCAAGGTGCTGCGCGCCGAGGTCGCGGGGGACGACGTCGCGCGCAGAAGGCTCGCCCGTGAGGTCGAGACGATGCGGCGGGTGCGCAACAAGTACATCGCCGAGGTTCTGGACGCCGACGTCACCGGCAGCCGCCCCTACATCGTCACCCGGTACGTCCCCGGCATGCCGCTGGACGAGGCGGTCAAGCAGGAGGGGCCGCTGGACGTCGCGGCGCTGCTGCGGGTGGCGCACGGCGTCGCGGACGCGCTGGCGTCGGTGCACGCGGCCGGGGTGATCCACCGTGACCTCAAGCCGGGCAACGTCCTGCTGCTGGACGGCGACCCCGTGCTGATCGACTTCGGCATCGCCCAGGCGGTGGACGCCACGCGGCTCACCCAGACCGGCATGTTCATCGGCACGCCCGGCTACCTCGCCCCCGAGATCATCGAGGGCCACGAGGCGGGGCCCGAGGTGGACGTGCACGCCTGGGCCGGCACCATGCTGTTCGCCGCGACCGGCCTGCCGCCGTTCGGCAAGGGCACGCTGGAGATGGTGTTCTACAACATCACCGCGGGCAAGGCGAACATCGACGCCGCCCCGGCGATCCTCCAGCCGCTGCTGCGCGGCGCCTTCCAGCGTGACCCCGCCAAGCGTCCCAGCGCGGCGGAGCTGGCGGCGCAGCTCTCCCGGCTCGCGCCTCCCACGGGGACGGGCCGCTCGCGTACTCCCGACGAGATACGCACCATGCCGGATATGTCGGGCCTGGTGCCCGAGTCCACCAACCCGGCCCGCCAGCCTCCGCCCACCGGCCCGTCCCGCGGCCCCCAGCAGGGGCCGGCGGGCCCCGCCGCGGGGGCCGACGAGTACGTGTCGCTGCTCAGTGAGGCGCCGCAGGCTCCAGGGGACCCGTGGCCCACCGTCCGGGTGACCGGCGAGGAGTTGCGCCAGGCGGGACTGCCCACGCCGGAGGCGCCCGCGGCGTACCCCGGGCAGGAGGGGCGCACGCCGGAGGGCGACGTGCCCACCCGGTTCGCGCCGCCCGTCACCGGGTCGTACTGGCAGGCCGCCCAGCAGCCCCCGGCACCCGACCAGGGCGAGGTGCCGACCCGGCGGGTGCGGCCCGAGGAGCTCGGCACACTCGACCGGGACGCCCAGCGCGCGGGTCAGCAGGGGCAGCCGGGCCTGGCCGGGCCGCCCGGCCAGAACCCCCACTCCGGTCACAACGTGCACCCCGGCCAGTACGGCCGTCCCGGGCAGCCGGGGCAGCCGGGGCAGCCGGGGCAGCCGGGGCAGAACGCGCATCCCCTGCCGCAGCAGCACGGCGGGCTGAGCCGGCACGGGCAGCCGGCGCAGCAGGGACACGCGCAGCAGGGACCGCACGGGCAGCACGGCCAGGGCGCCGCGCCGTACGTCCCGGGCGGCCCGGCGCAGGCGCACCCGGGCTCCTACCACCAGGCGCTGTTCGAGCAGCCGTCCGAGGTCTACGAGCGCACCCCGCACGTACGCCAGCCCACCGGCCCGTCCCCCCAGAACCAGGGCTACGTGCCCACCGTCCACCTGCCGCCGGAGCAGACCCCCGGCTTCGCCGGCCGGGAGCAGGCCCGCGCCGGCCTGCCCGAGACCTCGGCCCTGTACGGCGTGGCGTCCATCCTGGCGCTGGTCGTCGTGGTCGGCGCGGCGGTCGTGGTGCCGGTGCTGGCCGCGCTGGTGGTCCTGCCCGCCGCCGTGCTGCTGCGCGGCGCGGACATCGCCCACCAGTCCGACGGGCGTTCCGGCCTGCTGCGCGGCTTCGCCCCGGTCCCGCTGGTCAAGTCGATCGGCGTCACGATCGCGCTGGTGCCGTACGCCCTCATCCTCGGCGTGCCCGTCACGCTGGTGCTGGCCTTCCTGGTGCGCCACGTGCCGGTGGGCACCTGCCTGAGCTGGGGCGTCGCCGTCTCGTTGTGGATCGTCTGCGCGGGACCCGGCGTCGAGGGCCCGGGCCGCCAGATGCGCAGGTCCCTGGCCGCGGCGTTCCCCGAGAAGGGCGCCGCCATCGGGCTAGTCTCGATCACCGGGTTGCTCGCCGCCGCCGTCGCCGCGTACGCGGTGATCACCCTGGTCTCACCGGCGGGCGACGCGATCTGGACCCCGGTGGACATCGACCACTGGCTGCAAGAGCTGCAGAGCCTTCGGAGGAAGGCCGGATGACGGGGGAACGCGTGCCGGACACGATGGAACGACTCGGCCCCTATCGCCTGCTTCGCCGCCTCGGCGAGGGAGGCATGGGCGTGGTCCACCTGGGGCTCGACGAGGAGGGCAGGCAGGTCGCCGTCAAGGTCCTCCATCCGCACGTGGCCGCCGACCTCAAGGCGCGCGACCGGCTGACCCGCGAGGTCGAGACCATGCGCAGGGTGCGCAGCCCCCGGGTCGCCGAGGTGCTTGACGCCCGCCTCACCGGTCGCCAGCCGTACATCGTGACGCGCTTCGCCCCGGGCCGCACGCTGGAGGAGATCGTCCTGACGGACGGCCCGCTCGGGCCGCACGAGGTCGTCCGGCTGGCCCGCGGGTTGTCGGAGGCGCTGATCGCCATCCACAACGCCGACGTCATCCACCGCGACCTCAAGCCGGCCAACGTCATGGTGGTCAACGGCGATCCGCTGGTCATCGACTTCGGCATCGCGCACCTGGTCAACGCGACCCGGCTCACCCAGACCGGCATGTTCGTCGGCACCCCCGGCTACCTCGCGCCCGAGATCATCAGGGACGAGGAGATCACCCAGGCGGCGGACGTGCACGCGCTGGCCGCCACGGTGTTCTTCGGCGCGACCGGCCGCCCGCCGTTCGGCACCGGGTCGTTCGAGTCGGTCTGCTACAACATCATGGAGGGCCGGGCCGACATCGACCGGGCGCCCGCCTGGCTGCGCCAGTGGCTGCGCTCCGCCCTCGCGGTGAACGCCTCCGCGCGCCCGGACGCGCACGGGTTGCTGGCCCGCTCGCGGGCGCTGGACCCGAGCGTCACGGCCTTCCAGGAGTCCCCGCCCCGCACCGACCACCCGGGCCACACCCGCAGGCTCGACCCCGGTGCACCACCGGACGGCACCCGCAGGCTGGACCCCGCCCCGGACGCCCCACGCGGGCGCGGCACCCCGCCGGACGGCACCCGTGTGCTGGACGGCGCGGCGTCCCCCGACGGCGCCGGCGACGACCCGCCGCCCACCAAGCGCACCCGGCCGGTGTACGAGGACAGCTACTCCGACCTGCTGCCCCCCGTGCAGTACGCCGAGCCCGAGCGGCCCCGGCGTCCCCGCCCCGAGGGCAAGCCCGCCGCGGGGCGCATCCCGGACGCTCCACCGCCCGCCCCTGCCTACCCCCCGGCGCCCTACGGCCCGCCTCCCGGGTACGGCGCGCCCGCGCCGTACCCGGACCAGAGGGTGGCCGGGTACCCGCCGCCCCCGCCGTCCGGCCGGCCCGCGGCGGTCGCGCCGCCGAACCAGCCGCGTCCGCACGTGCCGCCGCAACCGGAGCCACGCGAGCAGCGGCCGCCGTACCGCACCGGGCACCCGCTGCTCGCCGCGCTGCTGCTCGTCATCGCGGTCGCCGGGGCGCGCATGCTGCCCGTGCTGGTCGCCAGCCTGATGGTGGTCGTGGCGATGTGCCTGCGGGTCGGCGAGTACCTGTGGGCGGACCTCGCGCAGCGGCGCTCGATCAGGGGCAGCAGCCCGAGCGACCCCCTGCTCGCCGTGCTCGGCACTCCCTGGGCGCTGGTCAAGTCGGTGTTCGCCACACTGTTCGCGACACTGGTGGCCCTGATGTTCGGGGTGCTCGTCTGGGGCGCGCTGTACTACCTGGCGGGTTTCCGTGGGACGGCGTCCGGTGGGGACTCCGCCGCCGCGTGGGCCGCCGCGGCGTTCGTCGCGGGCCTGTTCCTGCTGCCCGGTGGCGGCAAGCCGCGCAACGCGGTGGCGCGCACCCTCACCGCGGTGATCCGCAGCCCGGGGGCGGGCATGATCGTGACGATCGTCGTGGGCACGGTGGCGTTCCTCGCGGTGGCGACCGCCCTGAACACCATCCCGTCGTGGGTGCCGTGGCGCCCGCCGTCGGACGCCATCACCGCGCTCGGGCAGTCGGCCAGGGAAAGCGCCATGGGAGTGATCGGCGGCCTGCTCCAGGATCTGCTCGGCCGCAACGGTTTCGGGTTCTTCCCCTTCGGGAGGTAAAGGCGCGCGTGGCCGCCGGTTTCCCCGCACGTGACCGTGGAAAGGTGAGGGGACGGAAGGAGTCGCATGGGCGTGCCTACGGCGGACCGTCTCGGGCCCTACCGGCTGCTCTCCCGGCTCGGGGCGGGCGGCTTCGGCGAGGTGCACCTCGCGCTGGACCCCGAGGGCCACACCGTCGCGGTCAAGGTGCTGCATCCGCACGTCGCGGCGGACCAGACGGCGCTGGCGCGGCTGGCCCGTGAGGTCGAGACCATGCGGCGGGTGCGCGGGCCGCACATCGCCGAGGTCCTGGACGCCTCGCTGGAGGGCACCCGGCCGTACATCGTGACCCGGTACGTCCAGGGGCGTTCGCTGGCGGCGCTGCTCGCGGGCGGTGAGCCGCTGCGGGGGGACGATCTCGTGCGGCTGGCCCGGGGGCTGGCCGAGGCGCTGGCGGCGATCCACGGCGCGGGGGTGGTGCACCGCGACCTCAAGCCCGCGAACGTCATCATGGCGGACGGCGAGCCGCACGTCATCGACTTCGGCATCGCGTACGCCCTGGACTCGGCGTCGGTGACCGCGTCGGGGGCGGTGCTCGGCACGCCTGGGTACCTGGCGCCCGAGGTGCTGGAGGGCGGGACGGTCGGGCCGGAGGCCGATGTGTTCTCCTTCGGCGCCACCCTCGCGTACGCGGCCTCGGGACGGCAGCCGTACGGCACCGGCCCGGCGTCCGCGGTGGCCTACCGCGTGGTGCACCACCCGCCGGACCTGGACGAGGTGCCCGCCTGGCTGGCGCCGCTGCTGCGGGAGTGTTTGCAGCACTCCCCGGCGGCCCGGCCGGCGGCGCCGGTGCTCTGTGAGCGGCTCGGGGCGGTCACGCCGCCGCCGCAGCCGCCGGTGGCGCGGCGGCGCCTCGCGGGCGGGGACGAGCCGCCGACCATGGAGTGGCGGCCGGACCGGCCGAAGGACGAACGTGCCGCGCTCGATGAGGCGCGGGCCCGGCACCGCGAGAAGATACGCCGGCGCTGGGTGGTGTCCACCGGCGTGGTGACGGGGCTCGCGGCGGCCGCGGCCGAGGGGTACGTGCCGGAGTTGTCGCTGCTGCTGCTGGCGGCCTACGGCGTCGGGGTGCTGACCGACGCGGGGTTCGGCCTGGCGGCCCGGGCGCGGGCACGGATCGTGTTCGACCTGGTCAGCGGGGCGGGTACCGTCGGTCTGTACGCCCTTTTGACCGCGCTGTTCAGCCCGTTCACATTGGTGCTGGCGCTGGGGACGGTGCTGGTCGTGCTGGTGATGGTCGCGTTCGCGGGGTGAGGCGCGGCGGTCTGGAATAATGTTCGGTAGGGTGGGGGTGGCGGCCCCGATCGCCCGGCGGGCCCGCCGGATCCGTAAGCTACCGTCGAGTAACATATGGCAGGACGCGCGCGTACCCCACGCGCGTGTGCGACGAAGCGGCGCCCCGGCGCCTGGGACACAGGAGGTCGGCCACCGGCCATGAACATCGTCGTCTGCGTGAAGCAGGTCCCCGACACGGCGACCGAGCGCAAGCTGAGGTCCGATGACAACACGCTCGACCGTGACGCCGCGGACGGCGTCATCAACGAATTGTGCGAATACGCCGTGGAGGAAGCCCTCAAGGTCAAGGAGGCCCACGGCGGCGAGGTGACCGTGCTCACCATGGGCCCGGCCAAGGCCACCGACACGATCCGCAAGGCCCTCGCCATGGGCGCGGACAAGGCCGTCCACCTGGTGGACGACGCGCTGCACGGCTCCGACGCCCTGTCCACGTCCTACGCGATCGCCGAGACGCTGAAGCGCATCGGCTTCGACCTGGTCATCCTCGGCTCCGAGTCCACCGACGCGCGCATGGGCGTTCTCGCGGCCATGCTCGCGGAGCGGCTCGGCGTGGCGCAGCTCACCTTCGCCTCCAAGGTGGAGATCGACGGTTCGTCCGTCACGGTCCACCGGGTCACCGACTACGGCTACGACCGGGTCGAGGGCACGCTGCCCGCCGTCGTGTCCGTGGTGGAGAAGATCAACGAGCCGCGTTACCCGTCGTTCAAGGGCATCATGGCCGCCAAGAAGAAGCCGGTCGAGACCGTCGGCGCCGACGGCCTGGACGCCGGCCGGCTCGGCCTGGCCGGTGCCGCCAGCGAGGTCGCCGAGTTCGCCGTGGCGCCGCCGCGGGCCGCGGGCACGATCGTCAAGGACGAGGGCGACGGCGGGGCCAAGACCGCCGACTTCCTCGCGTCGAAGAAGTTCATCTGAGGAGTTGACCTGTGGCTGAGATTCTGGTTCTCGTCGAGCACGTCGACGGCGCGGTCAAGAAGGTCACCCTTGAACTGCTGACACTGGCCCGCACCCTCGGCACCCCGTCCGCGGTCTGGGCGGGCCCCGGGTACTCCCCGGACGCCCAGGCCAAGCTGGCCGAGTACGGCGCCGACAAGATCTACGTCGCGGACGCCGCCGACCTGGCCGACCACGTCGTCGCCCCGAAGGCCGAACTGCTGGCCCAGCTCGTGTCCACCGCGTCCCCCTCCGGCGTCCTGGTCGCCGCCACCGCCGAGGGCAAAGAGGTCGCCGGCCGCCTGGCGATCAAGACGGACTCCGGCGTCATCACCGACGCCGTGGGCCTCGGGGAGGGCTTCGTCGCCGAGCAGTCCATCTTCGGCGGCGGCGTCAACGTCAGGTCCCGCGTACGCAGGGGCACCCCCATCGTCGCCGTACGCCCCAACGCCACCACCCCCGAGCCGTCCACAGGCGCCGGCACGGAGGAGCGGGTCGAGGTCGCCCTGTCCGACACCGCCCGCGCCGCCCGCGTGGTGGAGCGCGTCAAGCAGGAGAAGGGCGCCCGCCCCGAACTCGCCGAAGCCGCCATCGTGGTCTCCGGCGGCCGAGGCGTAGGCTCCGCGGAGAACTTCGCCGTCATCGAAAACCTGGCCGACTCCCTGGGCGCCGCCGTAGGCGCCTCCCGAGCCGCGACCGACGCCGGCTGGTACCCCCACCAGTTCCAGGTGGGCCAGACCGGCAAGACGGTGTCGCCCCAGCTCTACATCGCGGCCGGCATCTCCGGCGCCATCCAGCACCGCGCCGGCATGCAAACCGCCAAAACCATCATCGCCATCAACAAGGACCCCGAGGCCCCCATCTTCGAACTGGCCGACTTCGGCGTCGTGGGCGACCTCCACCAGGTAGTCCCCCAACTCACCGAAGAGATCCAGAAGCGCCACTGACCCGGCCGCGCCGCGCCCGTCTCGGGCGCGGCGCCGCCGCTTCCTCCCGCCCCACCGCTCTGCGTTTTCGAACGGCGCCGCGACCGCGGGACATCGTACGGCGAATCCGGCGCCGCCGTACGGGGAGGTAGGTGGAGAACCGGCCCGCGCACCTTCCCCGTGCTGCCTCGTCTCGCCGACCTGGACCGGCGCCGCGACGGCGGGACGTCGTACGGCGAATCCGGCGCCGCCGTACGGGGAGGTAGGTGGGAGGGGCGCGCCGTCGTCACGGTCCTTGCGAGAGGGCGCTACGCGCCGGAGCCGCAAGGGCTGTCCTCAACGGGGGACACCCCCACACCCCCGGGCCTGCCGGGTTCATCCCTCTCCGGCCGTTCCACCTCAGCCAGAGCGTGCCGTTCCTCAAGACAGCACCGCGCACCCGTGTCCATACTCCCGCATGCACGCTTCCCGCTCGCGCGGTTCCGCTGTCGCCACCGCACCGACCCCGTACAGGGGCCGCTGCGGTGGAACGTGGTACGGCGGTTCACCGGGTGGGCTCGGCCTGCTAGGCGACGAGACGGAGCGGCTCCACCGCGATGTCCTCCGTCTCGTGCGGAGCCTCGCTCTTCTCATCGGCGGGGGCGGACGCCCGGGGAAGGAGCAGGGCGGTCAGGGCCATGACCAGGCCGAGGGCGATGGTCAGGGTCAGGGCGATTCGCAGGGACGTGGTGTGGGTGAGGGCGCCGATGACCACGGGGCCGAGGAGCAGGCCGGCGTAGCCCATGGCGCCGGTCTGGGCGATGGCCGGGCCGGGGGTGCGGGTCGCGGCGCCTGCCAGGGACAGGGCCATGGGGGAGACCGTGGCCACCGAGAGGCCGATCAAGACCATGCCTGCCACGGCCACGACGGCCGAGGAGGTGCTCAGCACCAGCGCGAACGCCGCCGCCGTGCCGAGGCCGGAGGCTGCGATGAGAGCGCGTGCGCCGAAGCGGGAGCGCAGGCGGTCGCCGGTCAGACGGGAGACCAGCATGCCGGCCTCGAAGATCGGGTAGCCGATCGCGGCGACGGCCTCGGGGGCGCCGACGGTGTCGCGGAGGAACAGGCCGTTCCAGTCGGCCACCGCGCCCTCCACCATGAACGCGGCGAACGCGATCACGCCGAGCAGGTAGACGACCGGCGGCATGCGGCGGCGCGCCCCGCCGACCGCGGCCGGCCCGGCGGTCAGGTCCGGCAGGTACGTGCGGCTGAGCAGGAACGACGCGGGGACGGCCGCCATCGTGACCAGCACCAGGTTCGCGGTGAACGACATGCCGGACGCGATCGCCGCCGTGCCGAGCAGCCCGGCGGACATGGCGCCGACGCACCACCCGGCGTGCATGCCGTTCATCAGCGGGCGGCCGTACGCCCGCTCGACCGTCGCGCCCTGGGCGTTCATCGCCACGTCCACCGTGCCGAAGAACATGCCGAACACCGCGGCCGCCGCCACCACCAGCGCGTACGACGGCGCGACCGCCACCGCGAGCAGCGACACCGCACACGACGGCGCCGCGATCCGCAGCACGGGCCCGCTGCCCACCCGGGCCATCACACCGCGCATGGACTGCATCGCCACCAGCGCGCCGAGACCCCAGGCGAGCAGCACCACCCCCATCGCCGCCTCGGAGATGCCGAGTTTGTCGGTGAGAGCGGGGATGCGCACGGTGAACGTGCCACACACCAGTCCGGCCAGAACGAAGGTGAGGATCACGCCGTAGCGGGCGGTCCTCAGGGCGCGGCTCATCGAGCGGCTCCTTTCAGAATGTTTCAGGGCATGCGTCACGTGCTCGCGGTGACGCCGGGTGTGGGCGCGCGGGGAGGGGGGAGGGCGATGGGCGCGCCGAAGGGACGGACGAGGGGGATTTAAGGGGATTTTTGGGGATGCGGCGGAGCTTCGGCGGCCGGAAGGAGACGCGTGCGGGCCCGTCAGCCGGGCAGCAGGGCGCAGAGGCGGCGGTACAGCTCCTCGTACTGGCCCTCGTCGTAGAAGCCGGGGTCGTGTGTCGCCACATCCCACAGCCCCTCACAGGCCAGCCGGACGATGCGGGCCGCCATCGGGTCCGGCTCGTCGGCCAGACCCTCCCGATGCCAGCGCGCCATGGCCTCGCGTAACGGGGCCAGCAGCTCGGGGTCGCCCGCGGCGCCGGTCGCCACGGCCCAGCGGCGCAACCGGCCGCTGCGTACGGCGTGGAATGTCGCCGCGAGGTAAGCCCGCGTGTAGGACGGCTCGTCCTGCGTGGCCACCAACTCGTCGAAGTCGTGGACGAGTCGCTCGATCAAGCCTCTGATCAGCGCTTCCTTGGTGCTGAAGTGATAGAGAAGCCCGCCTTTGCTCACGCCGGCGCGCTCGGCCACGGCCGACAGCGTGAGGCACGGGGCCCCCTGCTCGGCCAGGAGCGCCTCCGCGGCGTTCAAAAGCTCATCTCTTCTCACACCCGTTACTATACCGTCCGGACGGTATAGCGAGCAAAGTGGGTACTCTTAGGTACGCCATGGCTTATCTCGACCACGCGGCGACCACGCCGATGCTCCCCGAAGCGATCGAGGCGATGACCGCGCAACTCGTGCGCGTCGGCAACGCCTCATCCCTCCATTCCGCCGGCCGCCGCACCCGCAGGGTCGTCGAGGAGTCACGTGAGACCATCGCCGGAGCCCTGGGTGCCCGTCCGAGCGAAGTGGTCTTCACCGCCGGCGGCACCGAAGCCGACAACCTCGCCATCAAGGGCCTCTACTGGTCCCGGCACGCCGCCACCGGTGCCGACCGCGTCCTCATCAGCGCCGTGGAACACCACGCCGCCCTCGACCCCGCCTTCTGGCTCGCCGAGCGCCAGGGCGCCACGGTCGAGTCCCTCCCGGTCGACGAACACGGCCGCGTCCACCCCGAGACGCTCCGCGAGGCCATCGACCGCGACCCCGCCCGGGTGGCCCTGATCAGCGTCATGTGGGCCAACAACGAGGTCGGCACCATCCAGCCGGTCAAGGAACTGGCCACCGTGGCCGCCGGACACGGCATTCCCTTCCACACCGACGCCGTCCAAGCGGTAGGCCAGCTCGACGTCTCCTTCGCCGCCTCCGGCGCCGCCGCCCTCACCGTCTCCGCCCACAAACTGGGCGGCCCCATGGGCGTAGGCGCGCTGCTCCTGGCCCGGGGCGTGGACCCCGTCCCGGTACTCCACGGCGGCGGCCAGGAACGTGAAGTCCGCTCCGGCACCCTGGACACTCCCGCCATCGCCGGCTTCGCCGCCGCGGTCCGCACCGCCGTGTCCCGCCGCGAGGAGAACACCGCGCGCCTCCGCGCCCTCCGCGACACCTTGATCGCCGGCGTCCGCGAAGCCGTCCCCGACGTCATCCTCAACGGCCACCCCGACGACCGCCTCCCAGGAAACGCCCACTTCAGCTTCCCGGGCTGCGAAGGCGACGCGTTGCTGATGCTCCTGGACGCCAAGGGCATCGAATGCTCCACAGGCTCCGCCTGCTCCGCCGGCGTGGCCCAACCGTCCCACGTCCTGCTGGCCATGGGCTCCGACGCCACCAGCGCCCGAGGCTCCCTGCGCTTCTCTCTCGGTCACACCTCCACCGAGGCGGACGTGGACCGCCTCCTGGAGGTCCTCGGGCCCGTGGTGGAGCGCGCCCGCCGCGCCGGCGTCGGCTGACCGTCAGCCGGAAACCGGCCGGCCTGGGGCCGGCCGGCCGGTTCTGGGCTGTGTCGTCTAGAAGATGGTGTCGAACGCGGACCAGTTGTTGCTGATGTTCTCCCCGGTGCCGCTGGCGAAGCCGCCGGAGCCGTTGCCGCGGTAGAGGTGCAGGTCCTTTGTCGTGGCGTTCCGGGCCAGGACGTCGGTGTCGCCGTCGCCGTTGAAGTCGCCGGGGGAGAAGATGGTGTCGAACGCGGACCAGTTGTTGCTGATGTTCTCCCCCGTGCCGCTGGCGAAGCCGCCGGAGCCGTTGCCCCGGTAGAGGTGCAGGTCCTTGGTGGTGGCGTTCCGCGCGAGCACGTCGGCTTTCCCGTCGCCGTTGAAGTCGCCGGAGGAGAAGATGGTGTCGAACCCGCTCCAGTTGTTGCTGATGTTCTCGCCCGTGCCGCTCTGGAAGCCACCGGAGCCGTTGCCCCGGTAGAGGTGCAGGTCCTTGGTGGTGGCGTTCCGCGCGAGGATGTCGGTGTTGCCGTCGCCGTTGAAGTCGCCGGGGGAGAAGATGGTGTCGAACGCGGACCAGTTGTTGCTGATGTTTTCGCCGGTGCCGCTGGCGAAGCCGCCGGAGCCGTTGCCGCGGTAGAGGTGCAGGTCCTTGGTGGTGGCGTTGCGGGCGAGGATGTCGGTGTTGCCGTCGCCGTTGAAGTCGCCGGGGGAGAAGATGGTGTCGAACGCGGACCAGTTGTTGCTGATGTTCTCGCCGGTGCCGCTGGCGAAGCCGCCGGAGCCGTTGCCGCGGTAGAGGTGCAGGTCCTTGGTGGTGGCGTTCCGCGCTAACACGTCGGCGTTCCCGTCGCCGCTGAAGTCACGGTCGGCACCGCCGTCCTCGATGATGTTGTTGTAGCGGATCGGGCGGTAGTTCTGCATGCTCGACCAGGACTCGCTGCCGACCTGGCCGTGCGAGTTCGCGCTCGGGCCCTTGGCCCAGTCGTTCTCCCAGCCGTCGCCGTCCGGGTCGGAGCCGCCGTTGAGGGAGTACGTCCACGCGCCCTGGCTGTGGTCGGAGGAGTTCTTCCACCGGGCGAACAGCTCCATGTGCCCGTCCTTGAGGATGGCGTCCCCCGGCCGGAGGTCGTGCAGGCTCGACAGGTAGTGCTTGCCGGACCAGCCCGCGAAATCGGAGGTGCTGTTTCCTCCCTTGCCGGAGTTCGCCGTGATGTGCCACGCCATGGACACCAGCCCGGAACAGTCGGGCCCGTACTTGTGCGACCCGTCCACATCGGTGACAAGTGTGTTGGACCGGCGCGTCAGGTTGTACTGGACATTGCGGTTCACCCAGTTCTGCGCCCGGGAAAGCACCTCAGAACGCGTGATGGGCCCGCCGGCGGTGCTCGCCGCACCCGCGTGGTTCCTCTTGGTGCCCTCGTCAAGGACGGCAAGGGCGAACATGGCGGTGACGAGCGCCGCGAATATGGCGACGGCGCGGGACAAGGAGAGGCGGACGGCTGATTGGTTCATGGCTTCTTCCTCGAGATCCAATGCTTATGGGGAAAGCCTGATGCGTGGCGCTGTAAATCCTCTGGAAGCGTGCGACAGAGCGGCCGGGGCGCCGGACCGGCGCCCGCTGTGCGGCTTCGCCGGTCAGAAGATGACGTCGAACGCGGACCAGTTGTTGCTGATGTTCTCGCCGGTGCCGCTGGCGAAGCCGCCGGAGCCGTTGCCGCGGTAGAGGTGCAGGTCCTTGGTGGTGGCGTTGCGGGCGAGGATGTCGGCTTTCCCGTCGCCGTTGAAGTCGCCGGGGGAGAAGATGGTGTCGAACCCGCTCCAGTTGTTGCTGATGTTCTCCCCGGTGCCGCTGGCGAAGCCGCCGGAGCCGTTGCCGCGGTAGAGGTGCAGGTCCTTGGTGGTGGCGTTGCGGGCGAGGACGTCGGCTTTCCCGTCGCCGTTGAAGTCGCCGGGGGAGAAGATGGTGTCGAACCCGCTCCAGTTGTTGCTGATGTTCTCCCCGGTGCCGCCGGCGAAGCCGCCGGAGCCGTTGCCGCGGTAGAGGTGCAGGTCCTTGGTGGTGGCGTTGCGGGCGAGGACGTCGGCTTTCCCGTCGCCGTTGAAGTCGCCGGGGGAGAAGATGGTGTCGAACCCGCTCCAGTTGTTGCTGATGTTTTCCCCGGTGCCGCCGGCGAAGCCGCCGGAGCCGTTGCCGCGGTAGAGGTGCAGGTCCTTGGTGGTGGCGTTGCGGGCGAGGATGTCGGCTTTCCCGTCGCCGTTGAAGTCGCCGGGGGAGAAGATGGTGTCGAACCCGCTCCAGTTGTTGCTGATGTTCTCGCCCGTGCCGCTCTGGAAGCCGCCGGAGCCGTTGCCCCGGTAGAGGTGCAGGTCCTTGGTGGTGGCGTTCCGTGCGAGCACGTCGGGGTGGCCGTCACCGCTGAAATCGGCGCGTGACAGCCCGGCCGAGATGGTGTCCACGATGATCTGCGCGTCGCCGGCCTGCGGCTGGTACCGGTCCGGGTAGGCGGAGACCTGGACCGCCTGGCACACCTCGCCGATGGGGGCGGTCCGCCAGGAACCGTTCGGGTACTTCGACTGCATCTTGTTCAGGAACGCGTTCGTCGCCCATGTCGGGTTGAGACGCTGCTCCCTGGTGCCCCAGGACGCCCGCTGCTGGAACAAGCCCAGGCTGTCGTGGTCGAGTTCCACGCTGATGTTGTCGATGCTGCTCTCCACGATCGTCGTGGTGATCGCGATCACCGCGGCTCTCGGATGCAGGCCCCTGTCCCTGACCGCCTTGATCACCATCCGGGCGCACGAGACCCGGTACGCCGACATGTAACCGCGCATCTTCGCCCCGAGCTTGCCGTTCAGCTCCGTGGCGAGTGCGGCGTCGGTGCCGGTGGGGCCGGCGGGGTCACACGGCGCGACGGCCCGCGCCGCGTTGACGTCACTGGCTTTCGGCACGGGCGTGGGATCGGCCGCCGCCGCAGTGGGGAGGGCTAACGCCAGCCCGGCCGAGACCGCCGCGACCAGTCCGGCGGGGCCCCAGCTTCTCCGTCGGGCCGGGCTGCCCCCTGCGAAAGGAAAGTTCATCGAAGTCCTCGTCTCCTCGGTGTCGGGTCGAGGTATACGAGACTCCGTCGTGCTCCAAATTCGCTTCAAGACCGCTGGAAGACACACAAGAGGTGGCAAATCCGCCGGTCACGTCCTCGCGGGACGCCAAGACTTCTCTCGTCAGGTGCTTCGAGACGGTAAAGTGTCCAGTCGATGGAGACTTGACACGATTCCTTGGGAGCCGGAGCCATGGCGTCACCGCGGGACGGCTACACGATCGGGCAGCTTTCCCGGATGTCCGGGCTGCCGGTGAAGACGATCCGGTTCTACTCGGACGCCGGGGTGCTGCCTGAGCGCGACCGCACCCCGGCCGGGTACCGGATGTACGGCGAGGACGATCTCGCGCGCCTGGAACTGGTGCGGGCGTTGCGGGAGATGGGAGTCGACCTCGCGACGATCCGGTCGCTGGGGGAGCGGGACCTGAAGCAAGTGCTCGCGTTGCATCTGCGCACCGTGGAGACGCAGCTCAAGAACCTTCAGCGCACCCGGGCGGTACTGCGGGCCACCCTCGACAAGGGAGATCCGTCCGAGGCCGATCTCCGCAGGCTCAACACTCTCGGAAGGCTCGGCGCGGCCGAACGGGCGGCGTTGCTGGACTCGTTCGTGGCCGAGGTGGGCGGCGGGAACGAGGCGCGGGAGCGGTGGCTCACCGGCCTGCGGGAGGCGATGGTGCCCGACCTGCCCGCCGAGCCCACCCCGC
This sequence comes from Sphaerisporangium sp. B11E5, assembly GCF_039871875.1. Lineage (NCBI taxonomy): Bacteria > Bacillati > Actinomycetota > Actinomycetes > Streptosporangiales > Streptosporangiaceae > Sphaerisporangium > Sphaerisporangium sp. B11E5. Next base: position 49,640 of record NZ_JBDPMD010000004.1, read on the forward strand.
AGCAGCTGGACGCGTGGCTGGAGCTGGTGGAACTGGTGGCCGACGAGGACTACCGGGCCAGCCTGCGGCGGCAGAGCGACGAGTTCTGGGAGCGGCAACAGCGGCAAGGGACCGCCGACCTGGAGAAGTGGCGGCACAGCAACGACGCCGTCGCGGACACCGTGCTGGCCGCGATCGAGGACGGCGTGGACCCCACCTCCCCCGAGGCCGTCCCAGTGCTGGACAAGACCATCGCACTGCTCACCGGCATGCACGGCACCGAAGACAGCCCCGAGTTCCGCCGGACACTGGCCCAGGCCTACCAGGAACACGACCCCCGCGCCGCCCGCCAATGGCAACTCGCCGCCATCATCACCGGCGCCCCATGGCCACACCCCCAGACGGTCGCCCACGAGTGGATCGGCAGAGCTCTCCACGCCCACACCTGAGCCGCGACGCCACACCGGACGGCACTATCGCCGCTTTGCCATACACGAACAGTATTCATGAGATAACTTAGCGTCATGTCCGCTGCTCCCCACGAGGCATTGCACAGGATCTTCCAGCGAGACACCGAGCTGCTCCCTCGCGTCCTCCGGAACGAACTGGCCATGCCCCTGCCCGACCCGGTCAAGGTAGAGATCATGAACGTCGACCTCACCGACCTGGCCCCCGTCCCCCGATGGGTCGACACCCTGCTCAAGCTCCACTTCCCCGACCGTCAGGTGATCGCCGCCATCGAAGCCCAGACCGACAGATCAGAGGAGAAACGCCGCCGCTGGGCACGCTACCTCGCCCACCTGCACGACACCCACGAATGCGACGTGCTGCTGATCGTCACCTGCCCCACCGCCGCGACCGCCCGCTGGGCTCGTCAGCCCTACGTGATCGGCATGCCCCAGTGGCACACCATGACAGTCCACCCCCTGGTGCTCGGCCCCGACAACATTCCTCCCATCACCGACCAGACCCAAGCCGCCCAGGACGTCCACTTCGCCATCCTGTCTGCAGTCGTACACGCGAAGTCACCGTCCGTGGATGCGATACTTGACGTACTGTCCGACGCACTCCGCCACATCGACCAGAAACAAGCCGCCGACCTGGCCGAATTCACCGAATCCGGCTTGGGGGAAGGCCCCGCACGCAACATCTGGAGGACGCTCATGGCAGCCAAGACCCACACCTACATCTCCGAACTCCGCGCCAAAGGCCGCGAGGAAGGCCGCGAAGAGGGCCGCGAGGAGGGCCGCGAGGAGGGCCGTAAGGAAGGTGAGGCGAAGGGTGAGGCGAAGTCCATCCTGCTGGTGCTGGAGGGGCGCGGCCTCGTGGTCAGCGACGATCAGCGCCGGCGCATCACCTCCTGTGCGGACACCGATCAGCTCGAGCGGTGGCTTCGTCGTGCGGGCACTGCGACGAGTGCCGACGAACTGCTCGCCTGACTGTGGCGCTCTGCCTGTCGCGGGTCGGTGAGGCGGGGCGTCGGAGGTCTGGGGAAGGTAGTCTCGAAGGGTTATGAGTCTTCGTGTGCTGGCCGCCATGTCCGGCGGTGTCGACTCCGCGGTGGCGGCGGCTCGGGCGGCTGAGGCCGGGTACGACGTCACCGGGGTTCACCTTGCGTTGTCGTCGAATCCGCAGTCGTACCGGACCGGGGCGCGGGGGTGTTGCACGCTGGAGGATTCCCGGGACGCGCGGCGGGCGGCCGACGTCATCGGGATTCCCTTCTATGTGTGGGACATGGCGGAGCGGTTCCATCGGGACGTGGTCGAGGACTTCGTCAGCGAATACGCGGCGGGGCGCACGCCCAATCCTTGTCTCCGGTGCAACGAGAAGATCAAGTTCGCGGCGGTGCTGGACCGGGCGGTGGCGCTCGGGTTCGATGCCGTGGTGACGGGGCATCACGCGCGGCTGGACGACGGGGTGCTGCGGCGCAGTGTGGACGCCGGGAAGGACCAGTCGTACGTGCTCGGGGTGCTGACACGGGAGCAACTCGCTCGGGCCGTCTTTCCGTTGGGGCACTCCACCAAGGCCCAGGTGCGGGCCGAGGCCGCTGATCGCGGGCTCACTGTGGCCGACAAGCCGGACAGTCACGACATCTGTTTCATCGCGGACGGGGACACCCGGGGGTTCCTCGCTGAGCGGCTCGGGTCGGAGCCGGGGCCGATCGTGGACGAGTCCGGCGAGGTCGTCGGCGGGCACTCGGGGGCGTACGGGTTCACGATCGGGCAGCGCAAGGGGCTGCGGATCGACAGGCCCACGCCGGACGGGCGGCCCCGGTATGTGCTGTCCATCGAGCCGGTATCCAACACGGTGACGGTGGGGCCGCGTTCGTCGCTGGCGGTGAGCTCGATCGTGGGCGCCCGGCCGATCTGGAACGGGCCGGTCGCCGAGCCGCACGAGCCGCTGGCCTGCATGGTGCAGCTTCGCGCGCACGGCGAGGTGTACGGCTGCCGGGTGCAACTCTCCGGCGGCGAGCTCCACATCCAGCTCGACACCCCGGCGACGGGCGTGGCGGCGGGCCAGGCGGCCGTCCTCTACGACGGGGACACCGTGCTCGGCTCCGCCACCATCACGTCCTCGTCCTGAGGGACACCGTCTCCGGGTCCGCAGCGCCCGCGTGCTCAGGGCAGGGTGACGCTCTCGCCGGGCTTGAGGCGGCGGAAGTCGGCGTTCTGGTCCTTGCCGCGTCGTTCCAGGAGGCCGTCCACCAGGGACAGGCCGATGTCGTTGTACAGGCCGTCGTGGATCGAGTACGCCCTCTGGGGGGCGACCTCGCGCAGGTAGTCGACGAAGTCGCTCGCTTTGAGCCACGGGCCGGTGGTGGGTGTGAGCAGGGTGCCCACCGGGACGCCGGGGACGGTGAACGCGTCGCCGGGGTGGAACAGTTCGCCGTCGACCAGGAAACCGATGTTCGGCACCACCGGCATGTCGAACGCGATCCGGGCGTGCTGCTGCCCGGCCACGCCGACCTCGAAGCCGGCCGTGGTGAACGCGTCGCCCTCACCTACGACGTTGACCGTGGCACCGATGCCGTCGAGTTGCCCGGCCACGGCTTCGCACGTCCATATCTGCACGTGGGAGCCGAGGGCGGCCAGGCGCTTGACCTCCAGGTGATCGAAGTGCTCGTGGGTGATGAGTACGGCGTCGGCGCCGGCGAGCGCCGATTCCTCGGTCAGCCCTCCGGGGTCGATGACCAGGGTGGCCCCGTCCTTCTCCAGCCGCACGCACGCGTGCCCGTGTTTGGTGAGCTTCATACGTCCCATCATGGCCCTCCCCGCCCCGCCGTCCCCTGCGCCCTCCCGGGCCGTAGCACACGCCACCGACATCCCGCGGGTCGTCCACAGGCCTCGCCCGAGCTGCTTGCGCCGGTTCTAAGCTTCGGGCGTGAACGAATTTCCCTGGAATCCCGCGGCTGCGACAGGAGTCGGTTCCCATCCCGGTACCGATCATGTCGAAACGCTGCGCGCGGTCTTCGGCGAGCTGCCGGACCTGCCGTACCTCCCGGAGCTGCCGGAGCGCGGCGTGGGGGCCGACATGATCGGCCGCACCGCGTCCCTGCTGGTCGAGCTGCCCGTGGAGGTGCAACCGTCCGGCTGGCGCATGGCCGACCACCCTGGGCGGGACGCCCGCCGGGCCCGGGAGCACCTGGCCCGTGACCTGGACGGGCTGGAGGAGATCGCCCAGGGGTACGAGGGGCCGCTGAAGATCCAGATCTGCGGGCCGTGGACGCTGGCGGGCGCCATCGAGTTGCGGTACGGCGACAAGGTGCTCGCCGACCCCGGCGCGGTGCGCGACCTGTCCGACTCGCTTGCCGAGGGCCTGGCCGCGCACATCGCGGGGGTGCGCTCCCGGGTGCCGGGCGCGCGGGTCGTGCTCCAGATCGACGAGCCGGGCCTGCCGGGTGTGCTGGCCGGCACCGTGCCCACCGCCTCGGGCTTCGGGCGCCTCGCCGCGGTGGAGCCACCGGTGGTGTCAGAACGGCTGAGCGCCGTGCTGCCCGCCGATGCCTTCGCCGTGGTGCACTGCTGCGCGCCCGCCGTCCCGTTCGACGTGCTCCGCTCGGCCGGCGTCCACGGCCTCTCGCTGGACCTCTCCCTGTTGCGCCGCCGTGACGACGACCACATCGGCGAGGCCGTCGAGGCCGGCACCGCCCTGTTCCTCGGCGTCGTCCCCGGCAGGGGCACCCGCCTCCCCGACAAGGGTGTCGTCGCCAAGCCCGTCATCGAGTTGTGGCGCCGCCTCGGCTTCCCGCCGGAGACTCTGGCTGCGCAGGTCGTGCTCACCCCGTCCTGTGGCCTGGCCGGCGCCTCGCCGATGTACGCCCGCGCCGCGCTGGCCCGCTGCCGCGAGGCCGCCCGCGTCCTGCGTGACGACCCTGAGGATCATGAGAGTTGACGCCTGGTAGGGGTTGGATTGGTGGGTGTTGTGGGGTGATGGTGGTTATGGCGAGGTTCGTGGAGAAATGTCGGTGGGGAATGGCATGGTGGTAGTAACGATTCCCCAGGTAGAGCGGCTAAGCGGGGGTGCGGGAGCATGTCGGCGGCCGTAGCGTTTCTGCGGGGGGCGAGCGATGAGGGGAGACGGCATGGCTGATGAGGTGGAGCGCGGTTCGGTGGAGGCACCGGAGCGTCACGCCGAGCTGGCCGGACCGGCTGAGGCGGCGGAGGACGTGCCGGCGGAGGCGGCGGAGAGCGTTCCGGCCGAGGCGGAAGGCGTGCCTGTGGAGGCGGGAGGCGTGTCCGTGAATGTGGTGGACGGCGTTCCGGCCGAGGGGGTGAATGGCATTCCGGTGGAGGCACTTGAGCGTCATGCCGAGCTGGCCGAGCTGGCCGACGACGCCAACTGGCGGTACTACGTGCTCGACGCGCCCACCGTCAGCGACGGGGAGTACGACGCGTGGATGCGGGAGTTGCGCGAGCTGGAGGAGGCACATCCCAGCCTGGCGACGCCGGATTCGCCCACGCAGAAGGTCGGCGCGCCCATCTCCACCGAGTTCGCGCCGGTCAACCACCTCAGGCGCCTGGAGAGTCTGGACAACGCCTTCAACGACGCCGACCTCGCCGGCTGGCTGGCGAGGGCCGAGCGGCTGCTGGAGACCGACCCGGCGCCGTACCTGTGTGAGCTGAAGATCGACGGGCTGGCCATCGCCCTGGTGTACGAGAAGGGCCGCCTGGTGCGCGGCGCCACCCGCGGTGACGGGCGGGTCGGCGACGACGTCACGCCCAACGTCCGCACCGTCGCGAACATCCCGCACCGGCTCACCGGGGACGTGCCCGATGTGCTGGAGGTCCGCGGCGAGGTCTACCTCACGGTCGAGGGCTTCGAGAAGCTCAACGAGCAACTGGTCGCGTCCGGCAAGCCGCCCTTCGCCAACCCTCGCAACTCGGCGGCGGGCTCGCTGCGCCAGAAGGACCCGCGCATCACCGCCCAGCGGGCGCTGCGCATGATCGTGCACGGTGTCGGCGTGTGGGAGGGGGGCCCGGCGTTCCCGCCCACCCAGTCCGGTGTGTACGAGAAGCTGCGCGACTTCGGGCTGCCGGTCAGTGAGCTGTACAAGGTCGTGCCGGGGCTCACCGAGATCACCGAGTTCGTCGAGAACTACCGGCAGCACCGCCACGACACCGAGTACGAGATCGACGGCGTGGTGGTCAAGATCGACCGCATCGAGCTGCAGCGGCAGCTCGGCTCCACCTCGCGGGCGCCCCGGTGGGCGATCGCCTTCAAGTACCCGCCGGAGGAGGTCAACACCAAGCTCCTCGACATCCAGGTCGGCGTCGGCCGCACCGGGCGGGTCACCCCGTACGGCGTGATGAAGCCGGTGATCGTCGCCCAGTCCACCGTGGAGCGGGCCACGCTGCACAACGCTTCCGAGGTGGCGCGCAAGGGGGTGCTGATCGGCGACACCGTGGTGCTGCGCAAGGCCGGCGACGTGATCCCCGAGATCGTCGGCCCGGTGGTCCCGCTGCGCGACGGCACCGAGCGCGAGTTCGTCATGCCCACCCACTGCCCCGAGTGCGGCACCGAGCTGCGGCACATGAAGGAGGCGGACGTCGACATCCGGTGCCCCAACGCCCGCTCGTGCCCCGCGCAGCTCCGTGAGCGCATCTTCTTCGCGGCGGGCCGGGGCGCGTTCGACATCGAGGGCCTCGGCTACGTCGCCGCCACCGCGCTGACCGCCCCCGAGCCCCCGGAGGAGCCCCCGGTGCGCACGGAGGCCGACCTGTTCGACCTCACCATGGACCGCCTGCTGCCGATCCGCTCGGTGGTCCGCGACCAGGACACCGGCCTGCCCAAGACCGACCCGGAGACCGGCGAGCGCAAGATCGTCACCTTCTTCGCCAACATGAACGGCGAGCCCAGCAAGAACGCCCAGCACATGCTCGCCCAGTTGGACAAGGCCAAGCAGCAACCTCTGTGGCGCGTCCTCGTGGCCCTGTCCATCCGCCACGTGGGCCCGACGGCCGCCCAGGCCCTGGCCACGGCGTTCCTCTCCCTGGACCGCATCTTCGGCGCGTCCGAGGAGGAACTCGCCGCCGTGGAGGGCGTAGGCCCCACCATCGCCGCGAGCATCCGCGAGTGGTACGCCGAGGACTGGCACCGCGAAATCGTCGAACGCTGGCGCCTGGCCGGCGTCCGCATGGCCGACGACCCTCCCAAAGCCCAGGGCCCCCAGTTCCTCGCCGGCCTCACCTTCGTCGTCACCGGCACGCTGTCCGCCTTCACCCGCGACGAAGCGGGCGAAGCCATCGCCGCCCGCGGCGGCAAGGTCACCAGCTCCGTCTCAAAGAAAACCAGCTTCCTGGTAGCAGGCGAAAACGCTGGCTCCAAGTACGACAAAGCCGAAAAACTCGGCGTCCCCATCCTCGACGAGGCCTCCTTCCAAACCCTCCTCCGAGACGGCCCCGACGCCGTGACCCCCGCCCCCGAAACCACAAACCCTCCCGCCGAGGAGACAGAGGCGAAAACCCCCGACCAGGAGCCAAAGGCAGAACAGGAGACCGCCATCGAGCCCGCGTAGCCACCCGGGGGCTCCCGCCATGCGCCCCCACTGATCCCGTCCAACGGTCCCCCCGCTGGTCCTGTCCGCTGGTTCTCGGGGACACCGCGCCCTGACTGGATCGGCTGACACCTGGCGGCAAGGGGGGCGGGGCCACTCGATCAGCGTGTTCGAGGACGGTGCCGACGTAGGCGCGCGCCGGCCGGCACGGGCCAGGTCGCCGGGTCGGCCTTGGTGAGGCGCGTAGCTGGCCCCGCCCGGCTGCTCCGCTCGGCTGCTCCGCTCGGCTGCTCCGCTCGGCTGCTCCGCCCCGCTGGTTCCGTCCGGTGCGTATGCCCGCCGAACGTTCCGTCCCTGGTCCGTTCGCTGATCCCGGCAGGCAGTTCCGTCCGCGTTCATCCGTCCGCGTTCATCCGTCCGCGTTCATCCGTCCGCCGGCTCGTCCGTCCGCCGGCTCGTCCGTCCGCCGGCTCGTCCGTCCGCCGGCTCGTCCGTCCGCCGGCTCTGCCCGTCCGCTGGCTCGTCCGTTCGCCGCGGTGGTTGCGGCTGCTGGTCCTGCCCCGCGGTGGGCACGCAGGGCTTTTTGTCTCGTCCGGGGGTGGATATGTGGGGGCTCGGGAAGGTGGGTTCAGGTGAGGGCGACGGAGGCTTCGGGGGTGTGGGTTAGGAAGGTGAAGGATTCCTGGAGGTAGAGGTGGATTTTGGTGGGGTCGTGGGAGTCGTAGCCGATGGAGAGGTCTTGGCCTAGGTGGAGGGTGTGGTCGCCGCCTCTTGTGGTTACCAGGAAGGCGCCGGTTATGGCGGGGGCCCAGATGATTTCGCCGTCCAGGAGGCGGCGGAGGTGTTCGTGGATGGGGTAGCCGTGGTCTGAGGTTTCGCTTACCACGGTGTGGAGGTCGGCGCTCAGGGCGAGGGAGTAGGGGCCGTCCACGCCGGCCAGGCGCAGGGTGCTGATGGCTTGGCTGACCATGTCGGGGTAGTCGCGGGGTTCGGGGGGGAGGAGGAGGCGGGGGTTGGAGGAGGAGCTGCGGATGCCTTCGATGCCGGCGGCGGGGTAGCCCTCGAAGATGGCGCGGTCCTCGGCGGAGGCCATCTGGCGGGCGGCTTCCTTGACCGGTTCCCAGTCGGCGTCCTTGGCGCCGCGCTCGACGGCGTCCACGGCTTCGCGGTCGACGGTGAACGGGATCCGCAGCTCGATGAGCGGGCGGGACCGCCGGACGCTCGCGACGATGCCGGGGGCGGGGGGCTCGATGGACGACATGTGGCCGGTGGGTACGGCGGACAGGGTCAGGCCGCCGGGTTCGGGGACGTCCACGAGGCGGCGGCCGGCGAGGTGGCGGACGAATGTGCGCCGGGCCTCGGCCTCCAGGTCGGCCCAGGCCGCGCCGGAGATGGGTGCGAGTTCGCGGTGCAGGTTGTTCATCGCGAGGTGCTCCTCTTCAGGTCGCCGATCCCCAGCGACCCGTCGGGGGCGGGCAGGGCGTCGGATGGTGCGGGTGCGGGTGCTAGTGCGGGGTCCGGTGCGGGACGGACGTCCGCGGCGCCCGTCGTGGCGCCGGTCGTGGCGCCGGTCGTGGCGCCGGTCGTGGCGCCGGTCGTGGCGCCGGTCGTGGCGCCGAGTGCTTCTCGCGGAGCGGCCGCCACGGCGGCCAGGGAGTTCTGGGAGGTGGTGGTGAGGTTTGTGGTGGCGGGTGCGGGAGGGGTGTCCAGGAAGTCGGCGGTGGGGACGTGGAAGAGGGTGCCGGTTGTGGCGGTGGAGAAGTCCAGGAGCCGGTCGTGGGGGGCTGGGGGGAGACCGGTGAACATGTTCTGGAGCATTTGTTCTATTACTGAGGGGGTGGAGGTGTAGCCGATGAAGTAGGTGCCGTATTCGCCGCGGGCGGGGGCGCCGAAGGGCATGTTGTCGCGGATGATCTTTCGTTCGGTGCCGTCGGCGTCGATGATCGTGTTCAGGGCCACGTGGGAGTCAGGGGGTTTGCGGTCGTCGGGGAGCTCTATGTCCGACAGCTTGGTCCGGCCGACCGCCAGTTCCTGGGCCTCGGTCGTGAGGGTGTTCCAGGCGGCTACGTCGTGCAGGTACTTCTGCACGATCACGTAGCTGCCGCCGGCGAAACCGGGGTCCTCGGCGCCGACGGTCACGGCCTCGTACGCTTCGCGGCCGTCGGGGTTCTCCGTGCCGTCCACGAAGCCGAGCAGGTCGCGCCGGTCGAAGTAGCGGAATCCCTGTACCTCGTCCTGGACGGTCACCACCTGGCCGATGCGGTCCATGATCTGGGACTCCAGCTCGAAGCACAGATCCATCCGTTCGGCCCGGATGTGGAAGAGCAGGTCCCCGGGGGTGGACGGCGCCGTGTGCCGTGCCCCGCGGACCTCCCGGAACGGGTGGAGCTCGGCCGGGCGCGGCCCGCCGAACAGCCGTCCCCAGACCTCGGAGCCCACCCCTACGACGCAGGAGAGCCGGCCGTCGCCGCTCCGGAACCCGATGGCCTTCGTCAGGCCGCGGACGTCCTGCAGCAGTTCCCGCACGGTCTCTTCCCCGCCGGGTTCGACGGTCACCACCAAGAAGATCGCCGCACTTGTCAGCGGGCCGAGGACCGCCTGCGGCTCCGGCACACGTTCCGCCGTCATGGGGTTCGCCTTCCGCGCGCTTCAGGTTCCCTTGGCTGGAGGGACGGGGCAAAGTATGCCAGTGCGCTGGTAAAGGGGCAGTTCCGGGGGAACTTGACCCGAGACGCGCGGGGCGATTCGCGAAGGCTCAGGGAAACTTCTGGTGACGGAACGTGCCCAACCGGTTTCGCGAAGTGGCCCAGAGGTCGTACCCTCCCATAGTGACCTCTTGGGGGTTTAGTTGCCTATGACGGACCCATCCGACACGCGCGACCTCGGGCCGCGGCCCTACTCACCGCTCTGGATCTACCTGGCGGGGGTGACCGTCGCGGGGTTCGCGGCGCTCCTCGTCGCCGAGCTGCGACTCGGTGTCGATGAGTTCGCCGCGCTCGCGCGTACGTCCTCGCTGTTCTGGATGCTGGTCGTGCTGGTCGTGGTGGGCGAGCTGCGGCCGATCATCGTCTCCAACTCCCGGCTGGCCGGTGGGACGGCGACATCGACGCTGTTCACCTTCGCGGTCCTGCTCTACCACGGGCTGTCCGTGGCCGTGCTGATCCACACGCTGGCGCTGGTGGTGAGCGGCCTGCTGCACCGCAGGGCGTGGCACCGCGTGGCGTTCAACGTCTCCCAGGTGGCCCTGGCCTCCACGGCGGCGGCCGTGGTGCTCGGCGCGTTCGGCCACCATCCCCACCCCGTGACGCCCTGGGTGCCGGAGGGCACGGACATCGCGGCCGTCGGCCTGGCGGCCGTGGCGTACTTCGTGGTGCGCGGCGTGCTGGTCTGCGGTGCCGTCGCCCTGCATGAGCGCCGCCCCCTGCTGCGGGTGATACGGGCCACGATCGGCCACCAGAGCGTCATGTACGCCGCGCTGCTCGGTCTCGCCCCGCTCGTCGTCGTCGTGATGAACCGTTCGCCGGCCCTGGTCCCGCTGTTCGTGGCCCCGCTGGCGACGATGTACTTCACCGCCTCCCTGTCGCGCCGCCGCGACCACCAGGCCATGCACGACGGCCTGACCTCGCTGCCCAACCGCAAGATGCTGATCCTGCGCACCGAGGAGGCACTGGCCGAGGCGCGCGAGGGCGAGCGCGTCGGCCTGCTGCTGCTGGACCTCGACCGGTTCAAGGAGGTCAACGACACCCTCGGCCACCCCGTGGGTGACCGGCTGCTGCAGATCGTCGCGCACCGCCTCACCCACAGCGTCCGCCCCGGCGACGTGGTGGCCCGGCTCGGCGGCGACGAGTTCGCGGTCCTGCTGCCCACCGTCCGCGACGCGTTCGCCGCCCGTGAGGTGGCCGCCCGCCTGCGTGTGGCGCTCACCGAGCCGGTGCGCCTGGAGGGCTTGACGTTCGACATGGACGCCTCGGTCGGCATCGCGCTGTACCCCGACCACGCGCCGGACTTCGAGCTGCTGCTGCAACGCTCGGACGTGGCCATGTACTTCGCCAAGGAGGGCCGCTCCGGGGTCGAGGTGTACGTCGCGGAGAAGGACCGCAACTCGCCCGAGCGCCTCAACCTGCTCGGCGACCTGCGCCGGGCCATCGGCGGCAGCGAGCTGGAGCTGCACTACCAGCCCAAGGTCGGCCTCGCCACCGGCGTGGTGGAGGGCGTCGAGGCGCTGCTGCGCTGGCGGCACCGCGGACGCGGCCTGGTGTACCCGAGCGACTTCATCCCGCTGGCCGAGCAGTCGTACCTCATGCGGCAGCTCACCCAGCACGTGATCGACGTGGCGCTGGAGCAGGCCGCCGCCTGGTGGCACCAGGACCTCAAGGTCCCCGTCGCGATCAACGTCTCGGCCCGCGACCTGCTCGACCCGGCGCTGCCCGACCTGCTCGAGGCCGGTCTCGACCGCCTGCGGCTGCCCCCTGACGCCATCCAGCTGGAGGTCACCGAGCGCATCCTGATGACCGATCAGGCCTACACCGCCGACTCGGTGCACGCCCTGGTGCGGCTCGGCGTGCCGCTGGCCCTGGACGACTTCGGAACCGGCTACTCCTCGCTGGTGCGGCTTCAGCGCCTGCCGGTGAGCGAGGTGAAGATCGACGGCTCGTTCGTGCAGCGGCTCGGCAAGTCGGGGGACGACGAGCGCATCGTGCGCTCCATCGTGGACCTCGTGCGCTCGCTCGGCCTGCGCTCGGTCGCCGAGGGCGTGGAGACCGAGGAGGTCGCCAACCGCCTGAACGAGATGGGCTGCGACGCCGGCCAGGGATGGTGGTTCGCCGAGCCGATGCCCGCCGACGACACGACCGCCTGGCTCAAGGCCCGTCGCCTGCGCGGAGCGCTCCCGCTGTGCGGCTCGGCGGAGGTGACCGCGTACTAGCCGGGGGAGCGGTGTTCAAGGGACGTCATGCCCGGGAGAGCGGCGGTTAACGGTTCGGCCACGTCAGGTCACGAGCCCTAGGATGACACTGTCCGATTGCCGTCCATGAAACGGGTTGACGACTCATGTCCGCCATAACCCGCGACGAGGTCGCTCACCTCGCCCGCCTCTCCAGGCTGGCGCTGGCCGACGCCGAGCTCGACCACTACGCCGCGCAGCTCGACCAGATCATCGCCGCGGTCGCGCGCGTCGCCGAGGTCGCCTCGGGCGACATCCCGCCGTCGTCGCACGCCCTGCCGCTCACCAACGTCTACCGCCCGGACCAGGTGCGGCCCTGCCTGCCGCCGCAGGAGGCGCTGGCGATGGCCCCGGCGGTCGAGGACGACCGGTTCCGCGTGCCGCGCATCCTCGGGGAGGAGGCATGAGCCTCACCCGCAAGACCGCCGCCGAGCTCGGCGAGCTGATGGCCGCGGGCGAGGTCTCGTCCGTCGAGGTCACGCAGGCCCACCTCGATCGCGTCGCCGAGGTGGACGGCAAGGTCAACGCGTTCCTCCACGTCGCCGCCGAGGCCGCGCTGGAGCAGGCCCGCTCGGTGGACGCCCGCCGCGCCGCCGGGGAGCGGCTCGGCCCGCTGGCCGGCGTGCCGATCGCGCACAAGGACGTCTTCACCACCGCGGACATGCCGACCACGGCCGGTTCCAAGATCCTCGAAGGCTATCGCCCGCCGTACGACGCCACGGTGACGGCCCGCCTGCGTGAGGCGGGCCTGGTCATTCTCGGCAAGACCAACCTCGACGAGTTCGCGATGGGCTCCTCCACCGAGAACTCCGCCTTCGGCCCCTCCCGCAACCCGTGGGACCTGGACCGCATCCCCGGCGGCTCCTCCGGCGGCTCAAGCGCCGCCGTGGCCTCCTACCAGGCGCCGCTGTCCACCGGCACCGACACCGGCGGCTCCATCCGCCAGCCCGCCGCCGTCACCGGCATCGTCGGCATGAAGCCCACCTACGGCGGCTCGTCCCGGTACGGCCTGATCGCCTTCGCGTCGTCCCTGGACACCCCGGGCCCGTTCGCCCGCACCGTGCTGGACGCCGCGCTGCTGCACGAGGCGTTCTCCGGGCACGACGTGATGGACTCCACGTCCATCCACGCCGAGGTGCCCCCGGTGGTCGAGGCGGCCCGGCACGGCGACGTCGCGGGCCTGCGGGTCGGCGTGGTCAGGGAGCTGTCCGGCGAGGGCTACCAGCCCGGCGTGCTGGCCCGCTTCCAGGAGGCGGTGGAGCTGCTGGAGTCCCTCGGCGCCAAGGTCGTCGAGGTGTCCTGCCCGAGCTTCACCTACGCCCTGCCGGCGTACTACCTGATCGCGCCCTCGGAGTGCTCGTCCAACCTCGCCAGGTTCGACGGCATGCGGTACGGCCTGCGGGTCGGCGACGACGGCACCCGCAGCGCCGAGGAGGTCATGGCGCTCACCCGGGCGGCCGGCTTCGGCCCCGAGGTGAAGCGGCGCATCATGCTCGGCACGTACGCCCTGTCCAGCGGCTACTACGACGCCTACTACGGCTCGGCGCAGAAGGTCCGCACCCTGATCTCCCGCGACTTCGAGGCGGCGTTCCACCAGGTGGACGTGCTGGTCTCGCCGACCACGCCGACCACGGCGTTCCCGATCGGCGAGCGCGCGGACGACCCGATGGCGATGTACCTCGCCGACCTGTGCACCATCCCGGCCAACCTCGCGGGCAACGCCGCCATCTCGGTGCCGTGCGGCCTGGCCGACGAGGACGGCCTGCCCGCCGGCCTGCAGATCATGGCCCCGGTGCTCGGCGACGACCGGTGCTACCGCGTCGGCGCCGCCGTCGAGAAGGCGTTCCAGGACCGCTGGGGCGGCCCGCTGCTGAAGGAGGCTCCGGCACTGTGACCACCACCCGCGCCACCATGCCGTTCGACGAGGCGCTGGAGCGCTTCGAGCCGGTGCTCGGCCTGGAGACCCACGTGGAGCTCGGCACCGAGTCCAAGATGTTCTGCGGCTGCAGCACCGAGTTCGGCGCCCCGCCGAACACCCATGTGTGCCCGGTCTGCCTGGCCCTGCCCGGCGCGCTCCCGGTGGCCAACGACAAGGCGATCGAGTCGACCATCCGCATCGGCCTGGCACTGAACTGCACCATCGCCGAGTGGTGCCGCTTCGCCCGGAAGAACTATTTCTATCCGGACATGCCGAAGAACTACCAGATCAGCCAGTACGACGAGCCGCTGTGCGTCGACGGCCACCTGGACGTCGAGGTGGAGGGCCGCACCTTCCGCGTCGGCATCGAGCGGGTGCACCTGGAGGAGGACACCGGCAAGTCCACCCACGTGGGCGGCGCCACCGGCCGCATCCAGGGCGCCGACTACTCCATCGTCGACTACAACCGGGCGGGCATCCCGCTGGTCGAGATCGTCACCAAGCCGGTGGAGGGCGCGGGGCACCTCGCGCCCGAGGTCGCCAAGGCGTACGTCACCGAGCTGCGTGAGCTGCTGCGCGCTCTCGACGTCTCCGACGTGCGCATGGAGCAGGGCTCGCTGCGCTGCGACGTCAACGTCTCACTGATGCCGCGCGGGTCCGCGGTGTGGGGCACCCGCACCGAGACCAAGAACGTCAACTCGCTGCGCAGCGTCGAGCGGGCGGTGCGCGGCGAGATCGAGCGCCAGGCGGCCATCCTCGCCGACGGCGGCCGCATCGTGCAGGAGACCCGCCACTTCCACGAGGACACCGGCGCCACCACGCCCGGCCGGTCCAAGGAGGAGGCGCAGGACTACCGCTACTTCCCCGAGCCCGACCTGCTGCCGATCGCCCCGGCCCCCGAGTGGGTCGAGGAGCTGCGGGCCGCGCTGCCCGAGCCGCCCGCCACCCGCCGCGCCCGGCTGCAGGCCGAGTGGGGCGTCTCCGACCTCGACATGGCGGCCATGCGCAACGCCGGCGCCGTGGACCTCGTGGAGGCGACGGTGGCGGCCGGCGTGCCCGCCGCGGACGCCCGCAAGTGGTGGATGGGCGAGCTGGCCCGCCGCGCCAACGAGTCCGGCACCGCCCTGGCCGACCTGCCGATCACGCCTGAGCAGATCGCCCGCGTGGTCGAGCTGGTGGCCTCGGGCGCGCTGAACGACAAGCTGGCCCGCCAGGTGCTGGAGGGCGTGCTGGCCGGCGAGGGCACCCCCGACGAGGTCGTGGAGGCCCGGGGCCTGCGCATCGTCGACGACGAGGGCGAGCTGACGACGATCATCGACGAGGTGCTCGCCGCCAACGCCGACGCGGCCGGCAAGGTGCGCTCCGGCAAGATCGCCGCGGTGGGCGCCCTGGTCGGCGGCGTGATGAAGGCCAGCCGCGGCAAGGCCGACGCCGCCCGCGCCCGCGAGCTCATCCTGGAACGCCTCGGCGTCTCGGGCTGACTTCCGGGAGGTGCCGTTCATGGGCTCCGCGGCGCGCCCGCGGGGCCCTCGGCGTGTGCGGGACGGGTCATCGCTGGTCACGCGGCGGGCCTGGTGGAGCGTCGGGAACATCGGGAGTTCCTCACGGCGTGGGAGCGGATTCATCTCCCGATGTAGAAGAATTTACGCGCGGTAGTGGTTTAGTGTGAGGCGGGGGAGTCGGCTTTTGAGTGGGAGGAGGCAGGGGCGTGCGTAACGCCGGACCTTCCGTCGATCCGCCGCCCGGCCCTTCCGGATCCGCCCGCCCCGACGCCTCCTCGGCGCCGCCCGCCGAAGGCGACCTTTTCCAGGATCGAAGCAAGACGGAGGGCACGCGGAAGCGCCTGCCGCGCGGCGTCTCCCCGTTGCCTCCCGGCGTGTCGCCCGAGGTGTTCGAGCCCACCCCGACTCCGCCTCCCCTGGGCAGCCTGCCCGGCGCCGCGGTCCCGCCACCCGGCGCGCCGGTCTCGCCCACGTCCACCACGCTGCCCCCGCCGCCTCCGGCGGCCCAGTTGTGGACGGTGTCCAGCCGCCGCGGCGGCGACATCGGCGGCGAGCCGTCCGTCGTCATCGCGCCCGAGGCCCCCGAGGAGGAGGGGACCCGCAGCCGCCTGCGCGGTCCGCTGCTGGTCATCGGCGGCTTCGTCCTGCTGTTCCTGCTGGCCTACGGTGTGCCCGCCACGTACATGTGGGGCCGGGTCCTGCCGGGCACCTACGTCGCGGGCGTGAGCATCGGCGGCATGACCGAGACCGGCGCCATCGACCGCATCCGCCAGCGGTTCGAGGGCCTGGAGCACCAGCCGACCCCGCTCCTCGTGGACGGTCGGCGGGTCGGTGTGCTCGACCCCCGGGAAGCGGGCCTGGCGTTCGACGTCGAGGCCACGGTCGGCTCGGCGCAGAAGGGCTTCCCGAGCCCGGTCGCGGTGGTGCAGGCCCTCACCGGCGACCGCGAGCTGCGCCCGCTGATCTCCGTCAACACCGCCAAGTTCGCCGCCTGGCTGCGCGGCGTGGCCAAGGACGTCGACGCCCCCGTCCGCGAGGGCGCCATCGTCTACACCGGCACCACGCCCAAGGTCGTCCCGCCCAAGGACGGCCTCATGCTGGACCAGCGGGCCGCCGCCGAGACGATCAAGGGCGCGTTCCTCAACCGTCCCGCGTCGATCACCCTGCCGGTCGTCACGGTGCGCCCGCGGGCGGACGCCGCGGCGTTCAACCGGCGGCTCGCCATGGCCCACGACGCGGTGTCCGCCCCGATCACCCTGGTGAACGGCAGCCGGCAGGTGCCGCTGTCGCCTGAGGTCATCGCGGCCAACCTCGTCTTCGTGGCCGACCACGGCGGCGTGGTGCGCCCCGAGTTCGACGCCAAGACCGCGGTCACCGGGTACGAGTCCACCCTGGTCGGTTCCGCGCAGGCGGCCCGCGACGCCGGGTTCGTCATCGAGGCCGGCGTGCCGCGGCTGCTCCCGGCCCGCGCCGGCCGGGGGGTGGACTGTCAGAAGCTCGGCACAGCCGTAGCCAAGTTGATCACCAAGGGCGGGGTGCGCACCGTCCCGGTCGCCCTGGCCATCACCGAGCCGACGCTGCGCGACCAGGAGGCGGCGAGCCTCGGCATCAAGGAGAAGATCGGCCGGTACACCACGGTCTTCCCGTGCTGCGCCGCCCGGGTGACCAACATCCAGCGGGCCGCCGACATGGTGGACGGCCATCTGGTGCGCCCCGGCGAGACGTTCTCGCTGAACGAGATCATCGGCCGGCCGGACCGCTCGCGGGGGTTCGTCCCCGCGCAGCTCATCGACGGGGCCCGCCTCGCGATCGGCCTGGGCGGCGGCGTCTCGCAGGTCGCCACCACGCTGTACAACGCGGCGTTCTACGCGGGCATGGCCGATCTCGAGCGCACCCCCCACGCGTTCCACGTGCGCCGCTACCCGGCCGGCCGGGACGCCGTGTTGTCGTACCCCGACCACGACCTGCGGTTCCGCAACGACTCCAAGTACGGCGTGCTGATCAAGACGGCGTACACCGACGCGTCGGTCACCGTCGAGATGTGGAGCACCAAGCGGTACGACCGGATCGAGGCGGAGATCTCGCCGAAGTCCGACATCACCCAGCCGCGCACCCACATCGAGGACAAGGCCGGCTGCATACCCATGGACGGCGCCGCCGGCTTCACCGTCATCGTCAGCCGGGTCTTCTACCAGGACGGCCAGGTGCTGCGCCGCGACAAGGCGGTCACCACGGTGTACGAGCCGCGCGACCGGGTGATCTGCGAGCCGCCGCGGGCGCCGGACGATGACGGCGCGGTGAGCAGCGGCCACTCCGGCGGCGGCACCCTGCCTCCGTCCCCCGCCATCCGCGACAACGCGTCCCAGAACGGCGGTAAGGGCCGCAAGGGGTCCCCGTCCGGCCAGGACAGGAACAAGAACAGAGGCAAGAACAAGAGCAAGAACAAGGGAAACGGCCCCGACGGCAAATAGCACAAATGCCGTCGTCTTTGCCGCATTCCATGCCCTTCCCCCTGATGGGGGTACTGCCCGCCACGCGGGTTCCCCGGGAAGCGCGGCGATCCCTTCCCGGGGGACGTGCGGGTCAGTTCACGGGGATCACCAGGATGCGGTCGTCCCCCCGCAGGGGGGAGCCGCGGCCGTCCTTGTTGCTGGTGGTGACCCACAGGCTGCCGTCGGGGGCCCGTTCGGCGGCGCGCAGGCGCCCGAAGACGCCCTTGAAGCGGGCGACGGGCACGCCGAGGCGGCCGTCCTCGCCGACGGGGACCTGCCACAGGCGGGCGCCCCGCAGGCCGGCGGCCCACAGCGATGTGCCGGCGTACGCCATGCCGGACGGTGACGACTCCTCGACGGTCCAGGTGATCAGCGGATCGACGTACTTGCCGCGCCCGCCGGTGCCCTCCACCGCGGGCCAGCCGTAGTTGCGGCCCTTCTCGACGCGGTTGATCTCGTCGTAGGTCTGCTGGCCGAACTCGGTGGCGAACATGCGGCCCTGGTCGTCCCAGGCCATGCCCTGGACGTTGCGGTGGCCGTAGGACCAGATGACGTTCTGGTACGGGTTGCCGGGCGCCGGGGCGCCGTCCACGGTCATCCGGAGGATCTTGCCGCCGAGCGAGCCGAGGGCCTGGGCGAGCGGGTTGTCGCCCGCGTCCCCGGTGGCGGCGTAGAGATACCCGTCGGGCCCGAACGCGAGACGGCCGCCGTTGTGGATACCGGCGGCGGGGATGCCGTCCAGGATGGTCTTTGGATCTTTCAGGCCACCGTCATACCGATATCGAACGATTCGGTTCTCGGTTTCTGTAGTGAAATACACGAAAACATACTGATCCTGTGTGAATTTAGGGGAAACGGCGATGCCGAGCAGGCCGCCCTCACCCCGCGACGAGACGTCCGCGACCGTGCCCACCGTGGTGACCTTGCCCGTCCTGGACACCCGCAGCACCCGCGCGGAGTCCCGCTCGGTGACCAGCGCGTCGCCGCCGGGCAGGAACGCGATGGCCCACGGCACGCTCAGGCCGGTCACCAGCGTGCGCGGCTTGCCGGGCGGCACCGCGTGGCCCAGCCCCTCGGCCGGCTCGGCGGGCTCGCCGACCGGCGACGGGATCTCCGTGGCCGGGCCCGAGGCGGTCGCCCCTCCTGCTCCGCCACCCCCGGGGGGCTGGTCCTGCGCGCACGCGGCCGCCAGCGCCGCGGTGAGGACGGCGGCCACGGCCAAGGCGCGGGGCCGCCGCCTCCTCGCGACGCCGGAGGGACGGCGGTCGCCCCGAGGGGGGTGTGACATCTGGGTGTTCATGGGACCTCCTCCGTGCTCCATACTGCTGCCCCAGGTGATGAGGTTCCTGCGCCGAGGGCGGTTCTTCTAGGGTTGACGTCCATGAGGATCTGGGCCCCGTCACAGGCCGTCGCCGATGTACTGACCGATCTCCCCGACGTGGAATGCACCGTGTACGAAGGCGGCCCCACGCCGCCCGACGGCGCCGAGCACGTCGAGGTGTGGATCCCGCCGCTCATCCCGCCGGGCACGCTGCGCGACCTGCTCGGCAGGATGACCAAACTGCGGCTCGTGCAGACGGTGACCGCCGGGGTCGAGCCGTACCGGCCGTATGTCCCCACCGGTGTGGTCCTGTGCAACGCTCGTGGCGTGCACGACGCCGGCACGGCGGAGTGGGCCGTCGGCGCGACGATCTCCGTGCTGCGCGATTTTCCGGCATTCACCCTGGCACAGGAAAGCGGCAGGTGGGACTACCACCACACCGGCGTGCTCGCGGACGCGACCGTGTTGATCGTGGGGTACGGCTCGATCGGCCAGGCGCTGGAGCGCAGGCTCGCCGGGTTCGAGGTGGAGGTGGTCAGAGTCGCCCGCACCCCCCGCGAGGGCGTGTACGGCATGGACGACCTGCCCGCCCTGCTGCCCCAGGCCGACGTGGTGGTGCTGCTGGTGCCGGTGACCCCCGACACCGTGAAGATGGTGGACGCCGGTTTCCTCGCCCGCATGAAGGACGGCGCGCTCCTGGTGAACGCCGCCCGCGGCTCCGTCGTGGACACCGACGCCCTGCTGGCTGAGCTCACCGCGGGACGCCTGCGGGCCGCGCTCGACGTGACCGACCCTGAGCCGCTGCCGCCCGGCCATCCCCTGTGGACGGCGCCCGGCGTGCTGATCACCCCGCACGTCGCGGGCAGCACCCCGGCCTCGGTGCGCCGCGTCTGTAAACTCGTCCGGTCTCAGATGTTGAGATACCTGTCCGGGGAACCGCTGAACAACGTGATCACGGGGTCCTACTGACCGCCTTGACAACCGGTGCTGACTCCGACCGATAGGAAAGCAAACCCGTAACGTGGCTGCCTCGTGACCTCCGCTGCGTACGGTGAATCTCACCGCGCGACCGTCCGGAGGCACTAGGGCGCTTATCAGATCGGTGACGACTGGGCGGTTGCCGCCTCCCGCGCCGTCGGGAGGGCGCGACACTGGCGACGTGACAGGGATGAGCCGCATGGGCGACGACGTTGAACGGGCTTCGTGACCCCAGGGTCCCGTTGACCGCCGCCGGCCTCGCCGCGGTGGTGCTGGGGGCTGCCCTGCTCTGGAACGGCTCCTCGGCCCTCCTCGCCGCGGTGACCGGCGGGGTCGCCGGGCTGCTCGCCGGGGCGTCGCTCGCCGTCGCCTCCGTCCGGGCCACCCGCTCGCGGTACCGCTCGGCCGCCTGGCGCTGGCTCGCCGCCGGCGCGGTCGTCTGGGTCGCGGGCGTCGGAGTGCGCCCGGTCGCCGAGGGCACGCCGTTCGTGCTGACCTTCGCCGACCTGTTGTTACTGGTCGGCACCGTGCTGCTCGCCATCGGCAGTGCCCGCACCGCGCGCCGCCGGGCGTACGGCCGGTCGCTGCTCCACTACGTGCTCGGTGCCTACCTCAGCGGCGCGTCCCTGTTCGCCATCTGCTGGGTGCTGCTGCTCGGGCCGGCATACGCCGACGCCGAGGAGCCGGGCACGCTGGTGCTGCCCGTGCTCTGCCTGCTGGCCACGTGCGCGGTCGCGCCCGCGGTGCTGGCCGCCCGCTCGGCGGGCCGCAGGGTCGGCGTCGCGGGCCTCGTCACGCTCGTGGCCATCACCGCCGAGGAGTTCGTCACCGCGCTCGGGCGACTCGACGGCGGCGGCACGGTGCCGCTCGCCGTGCTGCCCGCCTGCGCCGCGTTCCTGCTGCTCGCCGCCGCGCCCTGGTCCGGCCGGGCGCCGGTGCGCCCGCCGCGGTCCGCGCCGGTCGTGCTCGTGGACGGCGTGCCGCTGGTCCTCGCCGGCGCCGCCACGATCGTCCTGGCGGTCCGGGTGATCGCCGGGGCTCCAACGCGGCCGGTGGCCGTGCTGCCCGTGGTGGCCGCGTCGGTCGTGCTGGTGCTGCTGGTCAAGGTGTTCTTCCTCGCGCTGACCACCGCGAGCATGCGCGGCACCGTCGAGTCCGGTGAGCGGCGGCTCATGCACATGGCCGAGAGCGCGGGCGACGTCGTGCTGGTCTGCGACCCCGACGGCATGGTGCGCGAGATGGGCCCCGGCGTGGAGACGCTGTACGGCTACCAGCCGCAGGAGCTCGTCGGGCGATCCATCTTCGACTACGTGCACTCCGAGGACGCCGAGGCGGTGCAGTCGGCGCTGCGGGCCATGACCGACGACGAGACGCCCGACCGGCAGAGCGCCTGCCGCCTGTCCTGCCGGGTGCGCGCCGCGGACGGCACGTGGCGGCCCGCCGAGTCGGTCGCCACCCGCCACCCGAGCGAGGGCGAGGACCTCGTGCTGATCTCCACCAGGGACGTCAGCGACCAGGTGGCGCTGCGCAACCAGGTGGCCCACCTGACCTTCCACGACGGCGTGACCGGCCTGCCGAACCGCGCCTACTTCGAGGAGCGCACCCGCGAGGTGCTGGCCCGCCGCACCGGCGCCCGCACCGCGGTGGTGTTCCTCGACCTCGACGGCTTCACCGCGGTCAACGACTCGGTGGGCCACGCCGCGGGCGACCACCTGCTCAGCCAGGCCTCCCGCCGCCTGCGTTCGGCGCTGCGCACCGGTGACACGCTGGCCCGCTGGGGCGGCGACGAGTTCGCCGTGCTCATCGAGGCGGGCGGGCTGTCCGGCTCCGGCGGCTCGGGCGACGCGCAGCTGGCCATCGACCTCGCCGAGCGCATGGTGCGCGCGGTGTCCGCCGAGCCGTTCCGGGTGGCCGACCGCGACATCGTGCTGACCGCGAGCGTCGGGGTGGCGTTCGCCGAGGACGAGATCACCGCGGGCGACCTGATCCGCAACGCCGACGTCGCCACCGCCCGCGCCAAGGAGCTCGGCGGAGGCCGGGTCGAGGTGTTCGCCTCCCACATGCACGCCGACGTGGTACGCCGCCTGGAGCTCGCCGCCGATCTGCAGCGGGCGCTGCTGGCCGAGCAGTTCGCCGTGGAGTACCAGCCGGTGGTCGACCTCGCGACGTCCCGGGTGACCGCCGTGGAGGCCCTGGTGCGCTGGTGGCACGACGGCGCGTACGCCCCGCCCCGGCAGTTCCTCGGCGCGGCCGAGGACACCGGGCTGATCGTGCCGCTCGGCGAGTGGATCCTCACGCAGGCGTGCCGCGACGTGGCGGCCTGGCGGGCGTCGTCCTGGGACATCGGGTTGTCGCTCAACCTGTCCGCCCGCCAGATCAGCGCGCCGCGCTTCGTGGAGACCATCGAGGCGGCGCTGGCCGAGAGCGGCCTGCCGCCGAGCGCCCTCACCCTCGAAGTGATCGAGGAGATGCTGGTCGAGGACGCCGAGGAGGTCATCGAGCGGCTGTCCCGGCTGCGCGAGCTCGGGGTGCAGCTCGCCATCGACGACTTCGGCACCGGCTACGCGTCCCTGGCCCTGCTGCGGCGGCTCCCGGTGGACATCATCAAGATCGACCCGTCGTTCACCTCCGGCCTCGGCAGGGACGACGCGCTGACCATGCTCACCCGCACCATCGTGCGCGTCGGCCACGACCTCGGCCTGATCGTGGTGGCCGAGGGCATCGAGTGCCCCGAGCAACTGGAGCTCCTGCGCGAGATGGGCTGCACCCGCGGCCAGGGCTACCTCGTGGCCCGCCCGATGGACGCCCGCGGCGTGGAGACCCTCATGCCCACCGACGTCTCCCCGCTGCAGAACACCGCCTGACACGCCCCGCGTACGTTCCCGGGGAGCCGCGTGCGCGCCGGGGCCGCCGCCACCGCCGGGCGGCCGGCCCGCGAATCGGCCGTCCCGAATCGTGAGACATGTGTCCGGGGATTTGACACCTCGGGCCGCTCAGGGGCTATGGTTGCGGCATGCATTTCTCTGGGGACTTCAGCGCCGGGCCCGCCCGGCTCCTGGACGTAGTACTTCGCCGGCGCGCAGGCCGCTGACGAAGAGTCCCCAGCCTGCGCGCAGCCCCAGCGCCGCCATCCCGGCGGGCGGGGCCTTTTTTATGGCCACACGCAGCTCAGCCAGGCAAGGAACGAGCCGATGACCGAACAGATGACAGGTGCGCAGGCCCTCGTCAGGGCACTGGAGCAGGTCGGGGCCGACACGGTGTTCGGGATCCCGGGCGGTGCCATCCTCCCCGCCTACGACCCGCTCTACGACTCCGCCAAGGTCAGGCACGTGCTCGTACGCCACGAGCAGGGCGCCGGCCACGCCGCCGAGGGGTACGCCCAGGCGACCGGCAGGGTCGGGGTCTGCATGGCCACGAGCGGCCCGGGCGCGACCAACCTCGTGACGGCCATCGCCGACGCCTACATGGACTCGGTGCCCATCGTCGCGATCACCGGCCAGGTCGCGACGCCGCTCATCGGCACCGACGCCTTCCAGGAGGCCGACATCTCCGGCATCACCATGCCGATCACCAAGCACAACTTCCTGGTGACCGACGCCGGTGACATCCCCCGGATCATCGCCGAGGCGTTCCACATCGCCGCCACCGGCCGCCCCGGCCCGGTGCTGGTGGACATCGCCAAGGACGCCCTGCAGGCCACCACGACGTTCTCCTGGCCGCCGGTCATGCGGCTGCCGGGGTACCGCCCGGTGACCCGCCCCCACTCCAAGCAGATCCGCGAGGCGGCCCGGCTGATCGCCGAGGCCCGCCGCCCGGTGCTGTACGTCGGCGGCGGCGTGCACAAGGCGCGGGCGTCGGCGGAGCTGGCCGAACTGGCCGAGCTGACCGGCATCCCGGTCATCACCACGCTGATGGCCCGGGGCACCTTCCCCGACGGCCACCCGCTGCACCTCGGCATGCCGGGCATGCACGGCACGGTCGCCGCGGTCGGCGCGCTCCAGCGCAGCGACCTGATCATCGCGCTCGGCACCCGCTTCGACGACCGGGTGACCGGCCGCCTCGACACGTTCGCCCCGCACGCCAAGATCGTGCACGCGGACATCGACCCGGCCGAGATCTCCAAGAACCGCCACGCCGACGTCCCCATCGTGGGCGACTGCCGCGAGGTGCTGACCGAGCTGCTGTCGGCGGTGCGGCACGAGCAGGCCGAGGGCCGTAAGGGCGACTACTCCGCCTGGTGGGCCGTGCTGAACGGCTACCGCGACACCTACCCCCTCGGGTACGACGACCCCGAGGACGGCTCGTTGTCGCCGCAGTACGTGATCAAGCGCATCGGCGAGATGGTCGGCCCGGACGCCATCTACCTCGCCGGCGTCGGGCAGCACCAGATGTGGGCGTCACAGTTCATCAGCTACCAGAAGCCCGGCACGTTCATCAACTCCGGCGGCGCGGGCACCATGGGCTTCGCGGTGCCGGCCGCGCTCGGCGCCAAGATGGGCCGCCCGGACGCCGAGGTGTGGGCGATCGACGGCGACGGCTGCTTCCAGATGACCAACCAGGAGCTCGCCACCTGCGCGCTCGAAGGCGTGCCGATCAAGGTCGCCGTGATCAACAACGGTAACCTCGGCATGGTCCGCCAGTGGCAGACGTTGTTCTACAACGAGCGCTACTCCAACACCGACCTGCAGGCGGTGCGCCGCATCCCCGACTTCGTGAAGCTGGCGGAGGCGTACGGTTGTGTGGGCCTGCGCTGCGAGCGGCCCGAGGACGTCGACGCGGTGATCGCCAAGGCCATGGAGATCAACGACGTGCCGGTGGTCATCGACTTCGTCGTGCACAAGGACGCCATGGTCTGGCCGATGGTCGCCGCGGGCACCGGCAACGACGACATCAAGATCGCCCGGGACATGGCTCCGGTGTGGGAGAACGAGGGGGAGGCATGAGCCGCCATACGCTGTCGGTTCTCGTCGAGAACAAGCCCGGCGTGCTCGCCCGGGTGGCCGCGCTGTTCAGCCGGCGCGGCTTCAACATCGACTCCCTGGCGGTCGGGCCGACCGAGCACGACGACGTGTCGCGCATGACGATCGTCGTGAACGTCGCCGAACTGCCGCTGGAGCAGGTCACCAAGCAGCTCAACAAGCTGGTCAACGTGATCAAGATCGTGGAGCTCGACCCGTCGCAATCCGTGCAGCGGGAGCTCACACTGATCAAGGTCCGGGCCGACGCGGAGAACCGCTCGCACGTGCTTGAGCTGGTTCAGCTCTTCCGTGCCCGGTGCGTGGACGTCGCCACGGACGCGGTGACCATCGAGGTCACCGGGACGCCGGACAAGCTCGACGCCTTCATCCGGGTGCTGGAGCCGTTCGGCATCAAGGAGCTCGTCCAGTCGGGCATGGTGGCCATCGGCCGCGGCGCCCGTTCCATCACCGACCGCTCGCTCCGGGCCCTGGACCGCAGCGCGTAGCCGTACGGCGACGCCGGGGTGAGCCGTACGCAATCCATGAAAGGCAATGGCAGTGACTGAGATCTTCTACGACGACGACGCCGACCTGTCGGTCATCCAGGGCCGGCACGTGGCCGTCCTCGGCTACGGCAGCCAGGGGCACGCCCACGCGCTGTCGCTGCGCGACTCCGGCGTGGACGTGCGGGTGGGCCTGCCCGAGGGTTCCAAGAGCCGCGAGAAGGCCGAGAACGACGGCCTGCGCGTCGTCACCCCGGGGGAGGCGGCCGAGGAGGCCGACCTCGTGATGATCCTTGCGCCGGACCACCTGCAGCGCGCCCTGTACACCGAGCACGTCGCGCCGAACCTCGTGGAGGGCGACGCCCTGTTCTTCGGCCACGGGCTCAACATCCGCTACGGCCTCATCGAGCCGCCGGAGGGCGTGGACGTCGCCATGGTCGCGCCGAAGGGCCCGGGTCACCTGGTGCGCCGCCAGTTCACCGCCGGCCGTGGCGTGCCGGTGCTGGTCGCCGTCGAGCGGGACGCCACCGGCAACGCCTGGCCGCTCACCCTGTCGTACGCCAAGGGCCTCGGCGGCACCCGCGCGGGCGCGCTGAGGACGACCTTCACCGAGGAGACCGAGACCGACCTGTTCGGCGAGCAGGCCGTGCTGTGCGGCGGCGTGTCCGAGCTGATCAAGACCGGGTTCGAGACGCTGATCGAGGCGGGCTACCAGCCCGAGGTCGCGTACTTCGAGTGCCTGCACGAGATGAAGCTGATCGTGGACCTCATGTACGAGGGCGGCATCTCCAAGATGTACTGGTCGGTGTCCGACACCGCCGAGTACGGCGGCTACAGCCGCGGTTCGCGCATCATCAACGCCGAGACCAAGGCCGAGATGCGGCGCATCCTGGACGAGATCAAGTCCGGTGACTTCGCCCGCGAGCTGGTCGCCGAGTTCGACGGCGGGCAGGGCAACTTCCGCAAGTACCGCGAGGAGCTGGCCGGGCACCCGATCGAGCAGACCGGCGCCAAGCTGCGCCCGATGATGAGCTGGCTCAAGGAGAAGTGACTTCTCGCCGCGGCACCGCCGCGGCGCGTCGCCGGCCCCGCCTAGTACCCGGGCGGGGCCGGTTCCTTTTGCCCGCCGTCCCGCCGGGCCCGTGCGGGACGCGTCCCGGCGGGCCCGGGGCCGGATGCTCAGATGGTCAGCACTGCACGGGTTTGCGCCAGGAGCACTCCACGTCCGAGGCCTCCCACGGCTGTACGCGCAGCGGCGAGACGGCGGCGCCGGCCGGGGTGTCCCTGCTGAACCGCGCGAGGCGCACCGCGATGGCGTCCTCCAGGTTCTTCGGCGACGCGGAGAGGTAGTCGTTGATCAGGATGGAGAACACCAGCGGTTCGCCGTCCGCGCCGGTCACGTAACCGGACAGGCCGGTGACGCCGGTCAGCGAGCCCGTCTTGGCGTGCACGTTGCCCGCGGCCGGGGTGCCCGTCATGCGGCTGCGCAGGGTGCCGCCGGTGAACCGGTCGGACACGCCGGCGATCGGCAGGGCGTCGTACCAGGTGCGGAACCACGGCTTGCCGCGCAGCGCGATGAGGTACGCGGTCAGCTCGCCGGGCGTCACACCGTCCATCCGGGACAGGCCGGAGCCGTCGCGGAAGCGGGCCGTGCTCACGCCGTTGGCGGCGGCGAACTTGGCGACGACGGCGAGCCCGGCGCTCCAGGTGCCCGCGCCGGAGACCTCGCGGCCCATCGTCTTGACGAGGATCTCGGCGTGCATGTTGTTGCTGAGCTTCATGAACGGCACCAGCAGCTCGCCGAGCGGCATCGACTCGCGCTCGGCGACACCCGCGGCCGAGGCGGGCGTGGCCCCTCTGCCGGTCGGCCCCTGCACCTTCACGCCGTGCCTGGCGAGGGCGGCGCGGAACAGCGAGGCGGCGTACCCGGTGGGGTCGTCCACCGCGATCCACTCCTCGTAGCGGGCGGCGACGGTGCCGGTGACCACGACGCGGTTGGTGCCGTGCACCCGGGTGACGAGCACGTCGGTCTCCGGGCCGGTGGTGGCGCGGTTGTCGATGGTGACGTGCGAGGTCGGCGGGGTGGTGGTCACCTTGGCCCTGGCGCCCGCCGAGGCGCCCGGCTCGACCGAGACGATGACGGACCCGGCGTCGAAGTCGGGGTCCGGTGACGCGGTGAGCGCGGAGATCTGGCCGGCGTAGTAGTACGGCTCGTCGTCCTGCGCCCAGTCGGTGCCGAGGCGCTGGTCGTCGAACCACGTGTCGTCCGCGACGAGCCTGCCGGTGACGACCCTGACGCCGGCCGCCGCCACCTCGGCCGCCAGGGCGTCGTAGTCGGCGGCCAGCATGGTCGGGTCGCCGGTGCCCTTGAGGTAGAGGTCGCCGGTGAGCGTGCGCCCCGACCGGCGGCCCTTGCTCAGCACACTCGTGGTGAAGCGATGATCCAGCCCGAGGGTGTCCACGGCCGCGGCCGAGGTGACCAGCTTCATGTTGGAGGCGGGCGCGAACACCTTGCCGGTGTCCTGCGCGTAGAGCTGCTCGCCGGTCGCGGCGCTCTTCACCACGACACCTGCCCGCGCCACGGTGAGCCGCGAGTCCGTCAGCAGCTGGTCGAGGTCCTTGACCAGGTCGGCCACCCCCGGCGCGGGGTCCGCCGCTTCCGCGGGCACCGCCACACCGGACGCCCACGTCAGCGAGAGTGTCAGCAGCACGGCCGCCAGCGGCCCAGCCGGTCGTCGGAGCATCCGCACGGTCCCTCCAAGGGTCAATGGCCCAGTCATGCCAAGGATCCTTGGAAACCCCCGCCCCCACGGCAATACGAAAATCTTCGTATCTTGCGGGGGAGCAACCGGGGGAGGCCGCCAGGTCGTACGACGAGGGGGAGGGTGCCCGAAGGGCTGGAGCGGTCTACTGGGGGGCGCAGACCAGGAAGGCGCACTCGCCGAACGAGATCTCGTCGCCGGCGTGCACCCGGGCGGGTCCGACGAGGCGCCAGCCGTTCAGGCGGGTGCCGTTCAGCGAGCCGAGGTCCACGAGGAGCCAGGCCTCGCTGTCCCTGCGCAGCTCGGCGTGCACCCGCGAGACGGTGAGGTCGCTGAGCACCAGGTCGCACTCGGAGCCGCGGCCGACGACGTACCGGGAGCGGTTGTCGCCGGGCAGGGCGAGGCGGGGGAGACGGGGACGGCGCCAGGCCGTCTCGATGCGCGTGGTGAGGTCGGACACCGAGGCGACGACGTCGGTCAGCCTGCGGCGCCACTTGCCGCGCGGGGGAAGGTCGGAGACCAGATCGGTCAGTTCACCGCGGTTGCGGGCCCGCAGCGCGCGGTCCACCCGGCCGAGAAAGGTGTCGTGGGATATCTGGCCGTCGACCGCACGATCACGGAGCTCGTTGATCGCGCGATCACGGTCTCCGTCAGAGGCGCGCACAGGCGGATGCGACGAGCTCATGTCCCGAGTATCGGGCCGTCACCGGCGGAGTGTCCAGATTATGAGGGATCTGGTTACCCGGCGCCGCGGCGGCGCCGGGTACCCCTGAGGGGGCGGTGGTTCAGGCGGGCCGCGGCGCGGCCGTCGCCTCGTCCAGGTGGGCGGCGGTCAGCCGGTACTTCAGCGTCATCAGCACCCCGCTGAAGATGATGATGGCGGGGATGACGGTCTCGGCGAGCACGACGGCGTCCAGCGCGCTGCCGGGCTGGGTGACGGGGTTCTCGGGGTCGGAGGAGATGAAACCCCCGGCCGCGAGCGTGCCGCCGACCACCAGGGCGCCGAAGGCGCTCACCGCGCTCTCGACGGCCGTCCACAGGCCGGTGAACACGCCGCCCCTGCGTTGGCCGCTGACCGCCGAGTCGTGCGCGATCACGTCGGCCAGCATGGAGAACTGCAGGAGTTGCAGCCCGGCGTACCCGAGGCCGACGACGAAGATGGCCGAGTACGCCAGCCACGCCCCGGTGAACGGGGTCAGCCCCGCCGTGAGCGCGCCGCCCGAGAACAGCGAGCCCGCGAGGATCATGGCGCCGCGCTTGTCCAGCTTGCGCGCCAGCCACACCCACAGCGGCATGGTGAACAACATCGGGCCGACGAGCGCGGCGAACAGCAGGCTGGTCGCCTCGGGGTCGCCGAGGGTGTACGCCGCGAAGTACGGGGCGCCCGCGAGCATCACGCCGGCGCCGAGCGTCTGGGCGCTGGACAGGCCGAGCAGCCACAGGAACGGCTTGCTGGCCCGGGCGGCGGCGATCTGCTCGCGCAGGGTGCCCTCCGACTGGGTGCTGCCGGTCAGCGGGGCGCGGCGGGTGCCGAAGAACGAGCCGAGCATCGCCGCGAGCAGGATCACCGCGAAGATGAGCCCCATCAGGCGGTAACCCGCGAGCGTGCCGTCCGCGATGGCCGGGGCGACGATGCCGCTCAGCGCCACCGCGATCGCGATGAAGATCATGCGCCACTGCAGCAGCGCGGTGCGCTCGTGGTAGTCGTCGGTCATCTCGGCGGGCATCGCCTTGTACGGCACCTCGTACAGCGCGTACCCGGTCGCGGCGATCAGGAAGAACAGGCCGACGAACAGCGCCGCCGACGTGCCTTTCAGCGGCGGCCCGATGAACGTCAGCGCGAAGGCAAGGGGGAGCACCGCCGCGCCGGCGAGCAGCCACGGCCGCCGGGGGCCCCACCGGGAGACCGTGCGGTCCGACCATCGGCCGACGAGGGGGTTGAGGGCGAGATCCCATGCCTTGGGCGCGAAGACCACGACACCCGCCAGCCACGCGGGCACGGCGAGGACGTTGGTCAGGTAGAAGAGCAGCAGCAGACCGGGGATGGCGGTGAAGGACGCCGTGCAGAACGACCCCACTCCGTAGCCGATGCGCACGCCACGAGAGACGACGTGCGGGCGGGGGGTGGCCGTCGTGGATGGCAGCATTGCGACATTACAGCTCAGCAAGCGCTTGACTGGCCAGGGTTTCCCCGCCGGGAAGGGTCACCGATCAGTCACAACTACCGCACCTGCACGGTGAGACCCTCAGGAGTCGCGGACGTCCGCGCAGACCACGTGCGCGCCGAGCTCGATCATGCGGCGCTCGGTGTTGGCGTCGGCCACCCGGGCCATCAGCACCGGCGCCTCGCTGGCGGCGAGCTGCGGCAGCCGGGCCCTGACCATGCGGTGCAGGTCGCGCACGATGTCCTCGGCCGCGCGGGTGTGCACCTTGACGTGCAGCATGATGCCGGACGACCCGGAGACCGTGCGGGCCTCGGAGATCCACACGTGGTGGACCAGCGGGAAGTCGCGCAGCAGCTCGGCGATGGCGACGCGCAGCGCGGGCAGGATCGGATGGTGGCAGCGCTTGTACCCGGGATCCACCTGCTGCATCGGGCCCGACAGGTGCGGCCGCGGCGCGGGGATCCAGGCGCGGGCCGCGGCGTCTTCGGTGCGGTTGGCCACCGGGGCGGTCAGCGTCTCGCCGAGGCCGCGCACCGGGGCCGCCGGCGGGGCGGCCTGGCCGCCGACCGTGGCCATGGCGCCGGTCGCGTACGCGGTGGGCGAGGCGCTGGACATGGCCGGGGCGTGCCGGGTGTTGCGGGTGGTCGCGAGGTAACGCTGGAGGTCCTCGATCGGGACGGCCGCCGCCGCGGGTCCCGCCGCGTCGATGACGATCTCGCGGACGCCGGTGACACGCTGGATGTCGAGGATGGTGTCGGCGTCACAGGCCGACAGCGAGTGGTTGCCCCGGTGCCGGGCGTACGTGCCGGGGCCGGTGTAGCCGAGCAGGACGCGCTCACCGGTCTGTGTCGTGCCGAGGACGACGGAACGATCCGGACGCACGGCCACCAGGATGCCCCACTCGGCGAGAGCCGCAAGTAGCCGGTGCGGGCTGCCGTGCTGCGCGAGCACTTCTCCGAGAGCGGGGTTCCCGATGCTCATACGACACACGATAGGTAGTGGGACACAGCTTATCAGCCTAATCGTCAAGAAATGTTGTGATCAATACCAACTTGGCGGCTTGCGGGTGGAATCCAGTTTAGGGGGGTACCCCCGCCGCGTGTCTCGTATGCCGGACGCTCGTGAGTTGTTTCACAAGCACGGATAGACTCTGGGCTTGTCCGTGCATCCGCACTTCCTGAAGGACCCACCAGTGAACAAGCCCGTCGTCCTGGTCGCAGAAGAGCTGTCGGAGGCAGGTCTCGCCCTGCTCGCGACGGACTTCGAGGTCCGTCACACCGACGGCGCCGACCGGTCCCAGTTCCTGCCCGCCCTCGCCGGGGTGGACGCGCTCATCGTACGCAGTGCCACCCAGGTGGACTCCGAGGCGCTGTCCCACGCGCCCGGCCTGCGCGTCGTCGCCAGAGCCGGGGTCGGCCTGGACAACGTCGACGTGGAGGCGGCCACCAAGGCCGGTGTGATGGTCGTCAACGCGCCGACGTCCAACATCGTCAGCGCCGCCGAGCACACCGTGGCGCTGATCCTCGCCAGCGCACGCAACGTCGCCCAGGGGCACGGCGCGCTCAAGAACGGTGAGTGGAAGCGGTCCAAGTACACCGGTGTGGAGCTGGACGGCAAGGTCGTCGGCATCCTCGGTCTCGGGCGCATCGGTCAGCTCGTCGCCCAGCGGCTCGCGCCGTTCGGCGTGGAACTCGTCGCCTACGACCCCTACCTGCAGCCGGCCCGCGCCGCGCAGATGGGTGTGCGCCTCGCCACGCTGGACGAGGTGCTGCGGCAGGCCGACTTCATCACCGTCCACCTGCCGAAGTCCAAGGAGACGATCGGGCTGATCGGCGACCGGGAGCTCCACCTGGTCAAGCCGTCCGTCCGCATCGTCAACGTCGCCCGCGGCGGCATCGTGAACGAGAGCGCCCTGTACTCCGCGCTCAAGGAGGGCCGGGTCGCCGGAGCGGGCATCGACGTGTTCGCCAAGGAGCCCTGCACCGACAGCCCGCTGTTCGAGCTGGACAGCGTGGTGGTCACCCCGCACCTCGGCGCCTCCACCCACGAGGCCCAGGAGAAGGCCGGCACCCAGGTGGCCCGCAGCGTCAAGCTGGCCCTCGGCGGCGAGTTCGTGCCGGACGCCGTCAACGTCCAGGGCGGCGCCGTGGCCGAGGAGGTCAAGCCGGGCCTGCCGCTCGCCGAGAAGCTCGGCCGGGTGTTCACCGCCCTGGCCGGCGAGGTCGCCACCCGGCTGGACGTCGAGGTGCGCGGCGAGATCGCGTCCCTGGACGTGCGGGTGCTCGAGCTCGCCGCGCTGAAGGGCGTCTTCACCGACGTCGTCGAGGACTCCGTGACGTACGTCAACGCGCCGCTGCTCGCCAAGGACCGCGGCGTGACGGTCGAGCTGGTCACCAGCGACGAGAGCCCCGACTGGCGCAACGTGGTCACCGTGCGCGGCGTGCTCGCCGACGGCCGCACGGTCTCGGTGTCCGGCACCCTGTCCGGGCCGCGCCAGATCACCAAGATCGTCGAGGTCAACGGCTTCGCGATGGAGATCGAGCCCACCGACCACCTCGCGTTCTTCACCTACACCGACCGGCCCGGCATCGTCGGCATCGTGGGCCGCATCCTCGGCGAGCGCGAGGTCAACATCGCGTCCATGCAGGTGTCCCGGGACGCCAAGGGCGGCAAAGCGCTCATCGCGCTGACCGTCGACTCCACCATCCCGGCGGACGTCACCGAGCAGATCGCGCAGGAGATCGGCGCCGAGGGCGGCCGCACGGTGGACCTCCGCGACTGACACCGCTCTTACACGTCCTGTGAAACGGTCGGAAACGGCTTGATCGCGGTCGTTTCCGAAAGGCCCGTCAACCACCCAGGTTGACGGGCCTTTCTCGTCTCATCATGCCGGTCGGGTATCTCACATAGTGAGATAATAGGTCGTCCTAGGAGACAGCGCGGGAACCGCCGGGTACCGTGAATGATGATGACGCGCCAGGTACTCGTACTTATTACCTGCCGCGGCGGGGCCTGACCCAGGGCAGGCCGGCGACCCGCCGCGGTGCGTGGCATGCCCGCCGGCCGACCATCCGGTCCCCGTCCGCGACCCGGGTTACGGACCGGAGCCCGCCCGGATTCGCCGACCGCAATCCGCGTTCCCGTTCCACATCCCACGGTGCGTGCCGAGGGGCACCGCGCCGCCCGTGCGTGAGACACGAAGAGACGAAAGAGCGCTGCGATGTACGACATGTATCCCTGGGACCATGCCGAGGAGCACCACCACTACGACGAGGAGACGCCCGACCCCGTGCAGACCGCGCTGGACCGCCGGGACAACGGCGGCGCGCCGGTCCGCTGAACGCGGCGCACTCGTCTCGTGCAGTGAGATGTGGTGCTCGATCTCCGAGACAGCCCTGTAAGGTACCAGCATGCGGGATTCCCACGACATCCGGCTCGCGGTCATTCCGGGAGACGGCATCGGCAAGGAAGTGGTCGCCGAGGGCCTGAAGGTCCTCGACGCCGTCGGCCTCAAGGCCGAGACCACCACCTACGACCTCGGCGCCGCGCGCTACCACGCGACCGGTGAGACGTTGCCCGAGGAGACCCTCGCCGAGTTGCGGGGCTACGACGCCATCCTGCTCGGCGCCGTCGGCGACCCGAGCGTGCCGCCCGGCGTGCTGGAGCGCGAGCTGCTGCTCAAGCTGCGCTTCGAGCTCGACCACTACGTGAACTTGCGGCCGGTCAAGCTGTACCCAGGCGTGGAGACCCCGCTGGCGGGCTCACCGGCGATCGACATGGTCGTCGTGCGTGAGGGCACCGAGGGGCCGTACGCCGGGGCGGGCGGCGTGATGCGCCGGGGCACCGCCCAGGAGATCGCCACCCAGGAAAGCCTCAACACCGCCTTCGGCGTCGAGCGGGTCGTCCGCTACGCCTTCGAGAAGGCCGTCACCCGGCCGCGCCGCAAGCTGACGCTGGTGCACAAGACCAACGTGCTCACCTACGCGGGCGACCTGTGGTCCCGGGTGGTCGAGCGGGTCTCCACCGAGTACCCCGAGGTCACCACCGACTACTGCCACGTCGACGCCGCCTCGATGTTCTTCGTCAACCAGCCCGAGCGGTTCGACGTCATCGTCACCGACAACCTCTTCGGCGACATCCTCACCGACATCGGCGCCGCCGTCGCGGGCGGCATCGGCCTCGCGGCCAGCGGGAACGTCAACCCCGCGCCGGCCGGCTCCTCGTCCTGGGCGCCGAGCATGTTCGAGCCCGTGCACGGCAGCGCCCCCGACATCGCCGGGCAGGGCAAGGCCGACCCCACGGCCACCGTCCTGTCCGTCGCCATGATGCTCGACCACCTCGGCCTGACGGGTGAGGCCGCCCGGGTCGAGAAGGCCGTGGCCGACGACCTCGCCGGTCGCCAGGTCGCGGGCATCGTCCGCTCCGCCCGCGAGATCGGCGACGACCTCGCCGGGCGAGTAGCCGGCTAGGGGGCCACCCGACGCCGACACCCACGCGCACGGTGGCCCGCCGAGGGCCCGCCGTGCGCGTTTTCGCGTCCAGTGGGCACTCAACGGGCCACACTCCCGTTTGCCCAGATGTTGCAGTAGTTTCCCGTTACCAGGTCCGTCGCAGAATGGACGCAAGGCGCGACCTCGACAGAAGAGAAGGATCTTCGACATGACCACCGCTCCGCAGCTCAGCTTCGACGTGCAGCCAACCGAGTCCGCGCGCACTCCGGCCGAGCGCGAGCGCGTACTCGCCGATCCGGGCTTCGGCACCCATTTCACCGACCACATGATCAGCATCGACTGGACCGAGGGCCGCGGCTGGCACGACGCGCGCCTCATGCCGTACGGCCCGCTGGCCCTCGACCCGGCCACGTCGGTGTTCCACTACGCGCAGGAGCTGTTCGAGGGCCTGAAGGCGTACCGGCAGGTCAACGGTTCGATCGTCACGTTCAGGCCGTACTCCAACGCGGCGCGCTTCAACGTCTCCGCGGCCCGCATGGCGATGCCCGAGCTGCCCGAGGACGTCTTCGTGGCGGCGCTCGAGCTGCTCGTGCAGCAGGACCGCGAGTGGGTGCCCACCGCCGAGGGCCACAGCCTGTACCTGCGCCCCTTCATGATCGCCACGCAGCCGGCACTCGGGGTGAACTACCCGTCCAAGACCTACAAGTTCATGGTCATCGCCTCGCCCGCCGCGGCGTACTTCCCCGGCGGCGTGAAGCCGGTCTCGGTGTGGTTGTCGCGCGACTACACCCGCGCCGCCCCCGGCGGCACCGGCTTCGCCAAGTGCGGCGGCAACTACGCCGCGGCGTTCGTCGCCCAGCGCCAGGCCGTGGAGAACGGCTGCGACCAGGTGGTGTGGCTGGACGCCTTCGAGCACCGCTACGTCGAGGAGATGGGCGGCATGAACCTCTTCTTCGTCTACGGCGACCGCCTCCTCACCCCCGCTCTCACCGGCACCCTCCTGCCCGGCATCACCCGCGACTCGGTGCTCACCCTGGCCGCCGACCTCGGGCTCAAGGCCGAGGAGGGCAAGATCTCGATCGAGGAGTGGCGGGCGGGCTGCGAGTCCGGCGAGCTGACCGAGGTCTTCGCCTGCGGCACCGCCGCCGTCATCACCCCCGTGGGCAGCGTCAAGGGCACCGACGGCGGCTGGACCGTCGGCGACGGCACCCCGGGGGCGCTGACCATGCGCCTGCGCGAGTCCCTGATGGCCGTCCAGTACGGCACCGCCGCCGACCCCCACGACTGGGTGCACAAGATCTGCTGAGTCCTCGTCGACCCTCACGGCCCGTCCCGGCTCTCCGGGGCGGGCCGTTCGTCGTCACGCGGGCAGTGCTAATGTGCTAATTACGTAGATGAATGGAGTGCTGATGTGATCGAGTTCCATCTGGACGAGCGCTCGGGCCTCTCGCCGTACCTGCAGCTCGTGCGCCAGGTACGCCAGGCGATGCGGCTCGGCCTGCTGCGCGAGGGAGACCGGCTCCCCACGGTCAAGGAAGTGGTGGCGCGGCTGGCCATCAACCCCAACACCGTGCTGAAGGCCTACCGTGAGCTCGAACACGAGGGCCTGGTGGCCGCGCGGCCCGGCATCGGGACGTTCGTCACGGCGACGCTGACCGACGCCTCGCTAGCCGCGCACGGGCCGCTGCGCCAGGACCTGCGGCGCTGGCTGGCCAAGGCCCGCGCGGCCGGCCTCGACGAGGAGAGCATCGAGGCGTTGTTCATGTCGACCTTTCGGTCCTCCGCTCAGCAGGACATAGCATGACGGCCCTGTTACGGACCGAAGGTCTCGGCAAGCGGTACGGCCGGCGCTGGGCGTTGTCGGACTGCACGCTCGACGTCCCCGCCGGGCACGTCGTCGGCCTGGTCGGCCCCAACGGCGCGGGCAAGACCACGCTGCTGAACATGGCCGCCGGCCAGACCGCCCCGAGCGCGGGAACCATCAGGGTGCTCGGCGGCGTGCCCGGCGCGGGCCCCGCGCAACTGGCCAGGGTCGGCTACGTCGCCCAGCAGGCCCCCACCTACGCCGGCCTGACCGTCGCCGACCACCTGCGCCTCGGCGCCCGCCTCAACCCCCGCTGGGACGCGTCGCTGGCCCGGGACCGCGTCACGCGCCTCGGCCTCGACCCCCGCCGCCGCGCGGGCAGGTTGTCCGGCGGCCAGCGGGCCCAGCTCGCCCTCACTCTGGGCATCGCCAAACGCCCCGAGCTGCTGATCCTGGACGAGCCGGTGTCCTCGCTCGACCCGCTGGCCCGCCGCGAGTTCCTCCAGGCCCTGATGGAGGCGGCAGCCGAGCAGGAACTCAGCGTCCTGCTGTCCTCGCACCTGCTGTCCGACCTCGAACGCACCTGTGACTACCTGATCGTCCTCGCCGACGCCCACGTCCGCCTCGCCGGCGAGGTGGAGCACCTCCTCGCCACCCACCACCGCCTCACCGGCCCCCGCCGCGACCCCGCCACCCTGCCCTCCGGCCAGCACGTCGTCTCCGCCAGCCACACCGACCGCCAGACCACCCTCGTCGTCCGCACCGAGGACCCGGTCCACGACCCGTCGTGGACCGTCGCCTCCCTCAGCCTGGAAGACCTCGTCCTGGCGTACATGGCGCGGCCCACGTCCACCCCTTCCACCGGCGGCGCCGGTGACCCCGGCGGCATGGGCCGCGGTGGCGGTTCCGGCGGTGCGGGAGGAAGGGCCGGCGGCGCCGGTCACCCCCTGGACACCCTCCGCGCCGCCGCCCCGGACAGCACCGGCACCAGTGGCACCAGCGGCACCATGAACGCCGGCGGCGCCACAGGGGGGCGGCCCGTCCTGAAGGTGCTGCGATGACCTGGCTGGCGTGGCGCCAGTTCCGTGCCGCCGCCGCGGCGGTCGCCGTCTGCCTCGCGATCCTCGCCGCGGTTCTGGCCGCCACCGGCCCAGGCATGGCCGGCGACTACGCCTCCGGGGCTGCCGCCTGCACCGTGGCCTCGGCGATGTGCATGGGAGTCCTGGACACCTTCCTGAACGACTACAAGGACGTGCTGCTGGCGGTCAGCGCCGCCGTCCTGGCGCTTCCTGTCCTCGTCGGCCTCTTCTGGGGGGCGCCGCTCGTCAGCCGGGAGCTGGAAGGCGGCACCCACCGGCTGGTGTGGGCACAGAGCGTCACCCGCACCCGCTGGCTGGCGGTCAAGCTCGCCGTCGTGGGCGGTGCCGCCATGGCCGCCGGGGCCGTGGGAGGGCTCGCGGTGAGCTGGTGGGCCGGCCCCATCGACGAGGTCGCCACCGGGGACCTCGCCCGTATCGGCCCGCTGCAGTTCGCCGCGCGCGGCATCGTCCCCGTCGGGTACGCCGCCTTCGCCGTTCTCCTCGGCGTGGCCGCCGGGATGCTCCTGCGCCGCACCGTGCCCGCCATGGTCCTCACGCTGGGCGTCTTCGCCGCCGTCCAGGTCGCCATGCCGCTGCTGGTGCGGCCCCACCTGGTCCCGCCCGTCCGCGCGACCGTCGAGATCACCCGCGGGAGCCTGGAGAGCCTCGGCGCACCCGCCGGGGGAAGCCCCATCCGGGTGAGCACACGGGCCCCCGACCCGTCGGCCTGGCTGCTGTCCAGTCAGACCGTCGACCCGGCCGGGCGCGCGGTCGGCGCCATTCCCCTGTCCCTGAAGTCGGGTCCCTGCCGGTCGCGGGGGGACGTCACGCCGTGCCTCGCCGAGATCAAGCGACTCGGCTACCGGCAGCACATGGTGTACCAGCCCGCGACCCACTACTGGCCCATGCAGGCGATCGAGACCGGCGTCCACCTCGGCCTCGCCGCCGGTCTCGCCGTGTTCTGCCTCCGGCGCGTCCGCCGCCTGACCTGACACGCCGCCACCGGAGATCGCCAAGGCTCCGGCGGCGCGCGCCGGTCAGTTCTTGAGCACCATGGTGAGGCCGTCCGCGATCGGCAGGATGGTGCTGGTCACCCGCGGGTCGTTCAGCACATGGGTGTTGAAGTCGCGCATGCCGGCGGCCTCGCCGTCGGTGTAGTCGGCCACGCTGCCGTGGCGCAACGTGTTGTCGGCCAGGATGATGCCGCCCCGCTTCAGGCGGGTCATGATGGCCTCGTAGTAGACGGGATAGCCGGACTTGTCGGCGTCGATGAACGCAAGGTCGATCTCGGGACGGATCGGGAACTCGGCGAGGCTGTCGGCGGCGTTGCCGAGGCGCAGCTCGATGCGGTCGGCCAACCCCGCCTTCTGCCAGTACCTGCGGGCGATCGACGTCCACTCGTCGCTGACGTCGAAGCAGGTCAGGTGGCCGTTCTCGGGGAGCCCCCGGGCGATGCAGATCGAGGAGTAACCGGTGAACGTGCCGACCTCGACCGCGTTCACGGCGCCGCTGACGCGGGTGAGCATGGTGAGGAAGGTGCCCTGCTCGGGCGATATCTGCATCACGGCGTCTTTGCTCGTGGCCGCGAGGGTCTCCTCGGCGAGCTCCCTGAGCACGTCGTCGGGCGGGGTCGTGTGGCTCGTCACGTACTCGGCCACAGTGGGTGTGATGAACGAGAAAGCCTTCATGCCCGCCATTCTTCTCCACCCGCGCCGGTGGCGGGCCCGGACCTCCCGATCGTCCGGCCGCCGGCGTCGTCGCTGGTCAGAGAGCCCTTGTCCGGCCGTCCTCGCCGGATTTCGTCTCGGATTCTGAGAACGGTGCGTCACATGGTGGCGGCGTGTGGCAGACTGATGTCCACCATGCTCAACAGTCTGCTCATTATCGGCAGGCGCGCCGGCTGATCAAGGGACAGTGCCGGCGCGCAGACCTCTCACGTCCGTGAGGGGTCTTTTTGTTTGGGCCACAGGTTCCGGCCCGCGTGCGGCGCTCACCGGACAGCACCCCGAAGGAGACGAACCATGGCCGACGACCGCTTCCACGTCTACGACACGACGCTGCGTGACGGCGCGCAACAGGAGGGCCTGTCCCTGACCGTCGCCGACAAGCTCGCCGTGGCACGCCAGCTCGACCGGCTCGGCGTCGGCTTCATCGAGGGCGGCTGGCCGGGCGCCAACCCCAAGGACACCGAATTCTTCCGTCGGGCTCAGACCGAGCTCGACCTGAAGCACGCGCAACTCGCCGCGTTCGGCGCGACCCGCCGGGCCGGTGTGCGGGCGGCCGACGACCCCTTGGTCGCCGCACTGCGCGAATCGGGCGCGCCGATCGTGACCCTTGTCGCCAAGAGCCACGACCGGCACGTGGAGCTGGCCCTCCGTACGACCCTGGAGGAGAACCTCGCGATGATCCGCGACACGGTCTCCCACCTTCGTACGGAGGGGCAGCGGGTCTTCCTGGACGCCGAGCACTTCTTCGACGGCTACAAGTCCAACCCCGCGTACGCGCTGGAGGTGCTGCGCGTCGCCGCCGAGGCCGGGGCCGACGTCGTCGCGCTGTGCGACACCAACGGCGGCATGTTGCCCGAGGAGCTCGCCGACGTCGTGCACGAGGCCGTCGGCACCGGCGCCCGCGTCGGCATCCACTGCCACGACGACACCGGCTGCGCCGTCGCCAACTCCCTGGCCGCCGTCCGCGCCGGCGCGACCCACGTCCAGGGCTGCGCCAACGGCTACGGCGAACGTTCCGGCAACGCCAACCTGTTCACCGTGGTGGCCAACCTGCAGCTCAAGCGGGGCTTCGACCTGGTGCCGCCGCAGTCGCTCGCCGAGATGACCAGCATCGCCCACGCCATCAGCGAGGTCACCAACGTCACCCCCAACTCCCACCAGCCGTACGTCGGCGTCTCCGCCTTCGCCCACAAGGCCGGCCTGCACGCCAGCGCCATCAAGGTGGACCCCAACCTGTACCAGCACATCGACCCGGCCGAAGTCGGCAACGACATGAGGATGCTGGTCTCCGACATGGCCGGCCGCGCCTCGGTGGAGCTGAAGGGCAAGGAGCTCGGCTACGCCCTGACCCCGGCCCAGTCCCGCGAACTGGTCGACCGCGTCAAGGAACTCGAGTCCGCCGGCCACACCTTCGAAGCCGCCGACGCCTCCTTCGAACTCCTCCTGCGCGACACCGTGACCGGCGACCGCCGCCGCCACTTCACCGTCGAATCCTGGCGCGTCATCGTGGAGCGCCGCCCCGGCGGCGACGTGGTCAGCGAGGCCACCGTCAAACTCCTCGCCAAAGGCGAACGCATCGTCGCCACCGGCGAGGGCAACGGCCCCGTCAACGCCCTGGACCGCGCCGTCCGCCTGGCCCTGGAGCGCCTCTACCCCGAACTCGCCGCCGTGGAGCTCATCGACTTCAAGGTCCGGATCCTGGAAGGCACCCACGGCACCGACGCCATAACGAGGGTCCTCATCACCTCAAGCGACTC
Organism: Sphaerisporangium sp. B11E5; assembly: GCF_039871875.1. NCBI lineage: Bacteria > Bacillati > Actinomycetota > Actinomycetes > Streptosporangiales > Streptosporangiaceae > Sphaerisporangium > Sphaerisporangium sp. B11E5. The sequence continues at coordinate 90,972 of NZ_JBDPMD010000004.1, forward strand.
CACCGGCGAATGGGCCACGGTCGGCGTGGACGAGAACATCATCGAGGCCTCCTGGCAGGCCCTGGAGCAGGCCGTCACCTACGGCCTCCTCCGCGCCGGACACCACGCCTGACCTCACCACACGTCCGCCCGCGTCCCCGCCCTGCCGTCGCGTGAGCCTTGACCGGCGCCGCGACGGCGGGACGTGCTACGGCGAATCCGGCGCCGTGCAACGGTGGTCAGCCGGAGCACCACCCCCTCGCGGACCCTGTTCAGATCCGCCAGGGCATGTGCTGAAGGGTCCAGGTGTTCCCGTCTGGGTCGGCGAAGTACGCGTAGGTGACCCCTCGGCCCATGTCCTGGATCTCGCCCACGTCGGCACCGCGTTCGACCAGGGTGGCGCGAGCCTTCTCGATGTCGTGGACCACCAGGTGCAGCCCGCGCTGGCTGCCGGCAGGCATCTCCATGAAGGGGAGACCCGTGGTCAGGGAGATGGAACAGGCGGAGCCGGGCGGGGTGAGCTGGACGACGCGGACCCCCTCGGCGGGGGCGATGTCGACGTCCAGGGTGAAGCCCAGCCCGATGTAGAAGTCCTTGGCCCGGTCGACGTCCGCGACCGGGATGGGGACGAGTTCCAGGAGGAACGCACCGGGAAGGACAACAGGGTTCTGCGGGGTCTCGGTCATCACGAGGTGCCTTTCGTATCGTCGAGCAGCGCGGCCAGGCGGTCGTACGCCTCGCCGGCGCCGCGTTCCATGGGAGTGCGGAGAACGCTGTCGCGGATCTCCTGCGACGGGTACCGCACCGTGGTCGTCATCTCGGTGCGCCCGTCACGCTCGTCCAACAGGGTGGTGACCAGGGCCGCGCCCTCGTCCCACCCGTCGTGCACCTCGGTCTGCACCAGCCGCGCCGGTGCCTCGACCTCCCGGTACACCCCTCTCATGCCCATCTCGGCCCCACCCGGGCCCCGGGCGACGAACCGCCACGCCCCGCCGGCCCGCAGTTCGACCTCGCACACCACGAGCTGCCACCCCCGGGCCCCGTGCCACCGCCGCAACAGCTCCGGCCGCGTCAACGCGTCGAAGACCAGCCGGCGCGGCGCCGCGAACCCCCTGCGCAGCACCACCTCGACGGCGGACGGCGTGCTCACCACCAGGCCCTCAGGACGGATCACGGGTCTCCTCGTCCTGAAGCTCCGCCAGCAGCCCGTCCAGCCGCCGGTAGCTCTCCTCCCAGTAGTCCCGGTAGTTCTCCAGCCACCGCGCGGCGTCCCTGAGCGGCCCCGCCTCCAACCGGCACGGCCTGCGCTGCGCGTCCCGCCCCCGCGAGATCAGCCCGGCCTTCTCCAGCACCCGCAGATGCTTCGACACCCCAGGCTGGCTCATGGCGAACGGCGCCGCCAGCTCCCCGACGGTGGCCTCCCCCCGTGCCAGCCGGGCCAGGATCGCCCGCCGCGTGGGATCGGCCAGCGCCGCGAAGGTCGCGTCGAGGACATCGGCAGTCATGTGAGTAACCTCTCGGTTTAATAACTAGATGGTTTTATACGAGACCGCCCGGCCCCGTGTCAAGGCTCGGAGCCGCCGCCGCCGGCCCGCCCGCCCTGCCCGCCGGCCGCAGGGGAAACGTAAGGTTCGCCCGTTGATGAGACGTTCGATGGCTTGTTCGGGATATGGGTGCCATATGGCATTCTGATGTGCTCTGGCACCGCTTAACCGATGAGTGGGAGATCGCCCATGTGTTATCGCGTCAAGTATTGATTGCCGCTGTAATCCGATCCTCCGTTTCTTCTCCGGAAGTCCAGGGAATGGTGAGCACCGCTCCCGGGTCCTCGGAGAGAAATCCCCGCCCGTAAAAAACAGAGGGATTTCTGAGGTCTCGCCGCTTGCCGCCCCCGTAATGTGATGGGATGGTGAGCTGGATTCACTACCGATCGTAGTCGTTCGTGGTCAACCTGGTAGAGCGTCATTTCGATCAGTCGCGGATTCGCTACGAGCGGTGAGGGTGTTCCGTGGATGATGGCTGACCGTGCGACAGGTGTCATAGAGCTGAGCGGTTCTCCGGAGTCGGTTTCCCTGGCACGTGAATATGTGAAGACCACGATCGGCGCGGACCACCCCGCCGTCGACGACGTGACGTTGCTCGTTTCGGAACTCGTCACCAATGCCGTCGTCCACTCCGATTCACACAATGGCGGAAAGGTCACCCTCACCGTCACGGACGGCGCAGGCCGGATACGCGGAGAGGTCCGCGACGCGGGCGGCGACACGGTGCCACGACCGTGCAACGACATGCTGGCCGAAGGCGGCCGAGGTCTGCTCCTCGTCGACCTGATCTCCACGCGATGGGGGGTCGAGGACGACATCGCGGGCCGCGTCGTCTGGTTCGAGCTGACCTACGACGTGATGTGAACCGATCAGGGTTCGCCGATCACAATTCGTGCATCGGTGGTGCCGCATAGCAAGCGAAGCCGGACTATGTCGGGTGTGAAGTGGTGGAGCGGCCGAGGCCGGACATTGCGCGGAGTGCTGGCCCTGACGGTGCTTGTGGCGGTGGTCGCGATCGTGGCCTGGGGTGTGGACCCTGGCGCCGGGAACAATTTCGCGGACCTCGCGGGGGTCGCACTGACCGCGGCCGCCGCGATGGCCGCGGTGGTGGCGTGGCTTCGGCGGGGGAACGGTCCGGCGTCCGAGGTGAATCCGGATGATGCGGCAAATGTCCTGGCCGCGCTTGTACGAGACCAGTGGCGCACCGAAGCGCGACTGCGGGCGGTGGACAGTCCCGAACCCATTCCCGTGATCTGGCAACTGAGCGCCAACACCGCCGTGATGAGCAAGCCTCGTCTGATCAGTGACGACCCCGAACCGGTCTTCACCGGCAGCAGCGCCGACATCGCCGACATGGCACGTCGGTTCCGGTCACTGAAACGACGGCGCCTGGTCATCACCGGCGGCCCCGGCACCGGCAAGACCACCCTGGCGGTGCAACTGCTGCTGCGGCTACTGGAGACCCGGGAGGCTGACAAGGCGGCGGCCGGCGACGGGGAGACGGTGCCGGTCCCGGTGCTGCTGCCGGTCTCCGGATGGGACACGGGGTCACATCCTCGATTACAGGACTGGCTGACGGTACGGCTGGTGCAGGACTATCCGGCCCTGTCGTCTCCGCGACTTGGCGCGGGGGTTGCGGGGTCGCTCGTGGCGCGCGGGTACATCTTGCCTGTCCTGGACGGACTGGACGAGATCCCGGGGGATCGCCGGGCAGATGTCATCAAAGCATTGAACGACTCGCTCGGCGCGGACGACCAACTGGTGCTGACCAGTAGGAGCAGAGAATTCGCGACTGCCGTCCCCCAGGCAGGTCAGGCCCTGCATGGCGCGGCCGTCATCACTCCCAAACTGCTGACTTCGGTGGCCGCAGTGGCCTACCTCGAGGCGTGCCTGCCGGGAAGGCCGTCCTCGACATGGCGGACGGTACTGGACGCCATCGTGGCCGGAACCGTGCCCGGACTGGCCACGGCCGTGTCCACCCCGCTCGGCCTATGGCTGATCCGCACCGTCTACATCGGCACCGGCGCCGACCCCTCCCCCTTGGTCGGCCCGCTCGGTGAGGACCACGCCGCCCTGCGCGCCCACATGATGGACCATCTCGTCCCGGCACTTCTCCAGGCCCGGCCGCCCAGTGCGGAGGCCGCGGATCACTTCCGCCCCCGCCGCCGATGGGACCCCGTGGCCGTCCGGCGCTACCTGCGCTATCTGGCGCGCGTGTTCCCACCGGACGTCACCCGGGACATCGCGTGGTGGCACCTCGCCCGTACCCTTCCCGGCTTCCGGTCGGCCGCGGGGGTCGCGACGGCGCTGGTGAACGTGGTGCTGCACGGATTGCTGCTGGGCCAGGGGATGGGCATCCTGGTGGCGGCTCGCTTGGGGGCGGGCAGGTGGCCGTACGCGGCGGGGACAGCGACGTTGATCGGAATGGTGGTCGGCCTGGTGTTCGGGGCGGTGTTCGGCCTCAGGGTCGGGCTGCCCGAGTTGAGACCAGGCGCCGGGACGGAGCCGGACCGCGCCACGAGGTCACGAGTCTTCCTCCGCCGTCTGGTTCTCAGGGTCGCTATCGGGACACCGCTCGGACTCGTGGTGTACGTCCTGATCGGCGTGGCCGCCGGCGGCGAACCCGGAACCAGACCACTCGGGATCACCTTGGGACTCGCCGCCGGTCTGGCGGTCGTGTTCGCGTCCGCCGGAAGGTGGGACCACGAGGAGCCGGGCTACGCCGATCTGAGCCTGCGTCGAGGTGCGGCCCTGCGTGGTCTCGGGCGGAATCTCGCACGTTGGCTCGTCATAGGGCTAAAGGTAGGACTCATGTTCGAGCTTCTGCGTCTGGGGGCCGTCCTCAGCTACGGCACCGCCGGTTCCCTGCTCCTGATCGCGGTGGGGGCCGGTCTCGCGGCCGGCTTCGTGACCGGCGTGGTCAGATGGGCGGAGGAGCCGGCTCTCGTCTCGATCATGACCCCGCGGCTGAGCTGGCGCTCCGACCGGACCCTCACCATGGTCCGGATGCTGATGCTCGGGTTGATACTCGCGGTCTTGCTCACACTTCTGTTCTGGAGTTGGCTGCCCGCCATGCCGGGGGCGGACGTGGCTGTCGGCACCACGTTGTTCGTGTCGGTCGGGCTGGCCTTCGGCATGGTGCTGGGACTGACCAGCGGGAGGCACCACGCGTGGCTTGCCTTCGCCGTCGCCGCGGGAACGCTGGCGCTGCGGCGGAAGCTCCCGTGGCGGCTGATGGGCTTCCTGGAGGACGCGCACCGGCTGGGGGTGTTGCGGACGGTCGGCCCCATCTACCAGTTTCGCCACGCTCAGTTGCACGACCATCTGTCCGGTGGTCCGGGCACGGCACCTGTGCCCGGACAGGTGGTCGTCCGTGCCTACGACAGGGTGCCGGAGGCCGAGTAGCGGAAGCTGGTGCTCGTGTCGCCTGCCTTGACCGTCACGCGGGAGGAGGTGCAGGTGACGTCGGCGTCGCCGGTGCCGGGGACGGTCAGGGTGAGCAGGGACGGGGCGGCGGGGGAGACGATGACCGACGCGGGGACCTTGCGCATGTAGGAGGGGGAGATCCAGCCCTGGTACGGGCTGGTGCGGCCCTTGACCACGGACTGGCCTGAGATGGGCTTGCAGCCGGGCATGGCGACCTGGAGCACGGTGGCCTTCCAGCCTGACTTGTCCGTCACGACCACCCGGCCGGCCTTGGTGGAGACGGGGGTGAGGGACGGGTCCAGGTGCCAGTAGTTGCGGGTCTGGGCGCCGGGGGCGGTGTCGAGCACGGCCATCAGCGGGTCGTCGTGGTCGACGAGAACGGAGCGGTGGCGTGCGACGCCGTAGGCTTTGTCGGTCAGCTTGTAGGACTGGCGGCCGGGCTTGACGTTCGACGCGACCAGGGAGCTGGCGGTGCGGCCGCGGAACGGCTTGCCGACCACGACCGGGACGTTGTGGGCCTCGGGGGACATGGTCCAGTAGCGGTAGCCGGTCCGCTCATAGGAGTGGAACCCCGCCTCCACCAGGATGTCGCGGCCCTGCGCGTAGTACGTGACGCCGAGGTGGTCCTCGTGGCCGTGGAACTTCAGGCCGGGGCCGAAGCGGATCGAGTAGTACGACGACTCGGGCTCGTCCCACTTGGTGCGGCCGAAGACGTAACCCGCGTTGAACACCTTCACCGTCTGCTTGGGGTGGTCGAAACCGGCCGGCTTGACGTCGGCGGCGCCGTCCCCGATGGGGACCATGAAGCCGTTCGGCTGGGTGGCGTGGGTGATGTAGTTCTCCAGGCTCTCCCACCGCTTGGCGATCTCGGCCGGCACCTTGCGGCCGCAGTCCTTCATGGACTCCATGCCGACCTTGAGCCGTTCGTACACGTAGATGCCGTACCGGGGGGCCTGCTCCTGCAACGCCCCCTGGCTGTCCACGTCGAGCCGCACGGTGCCGGTCATGCGGCGGATCGCGAGGTCCGCCCACTCCTTGTGGCCGCTGCGGCAGCCGAGGCGCAGCAGCGCGATGTCCTGGTCGAGGCCGTGGTTGTGCCCCTTCTCGTACTTGGCGGGGTCGGCCAGCTCACGCCCGTGGTCCACCATGCTGCGGGTGAGCCAGGACGCCTTCACGTGCCTGCTCAGGCACACCAGCACGGGCGCCCGCAGCGCGATCGGGTGCTCCTCCCAGGCGTACCGGCTGGTCCGGGAGCCGCCCTTGGGGTTGCTCTCCACCCAGCTCTTGATCAGCTCGGTGGCGCGATCGAGGTACGCCTCCTTGCCGGAGGTCTCGTAGTCGGCGACCAGCCGTCCGACCCAGCGCAACGAGGAGAACACCATGTCCCACGACCGGTTGCCGAACGGGCTGCGGTTCCAGTCGACCCTCTTGCCGATCTTCACAGGCGGCAGGTCGAGGAACTGCACCTCACCCGCCATGACCTGCTCGGACGTCGGCGTGGCAGGCAGCCAGTCCCCCTGGCACTCCGCCGTCTGTCTCACCGCCACCGGCGCGGCGGCGGCCGGTACGGCCTGGACGGCGCCCACGAGGACGAGACCGACAAGAATCGCAAGGGTCCGGCGGGGCACAGCCAGTTCCTTCCATGGGGGGCGGCGAAGCCGGATCATGCTGTCGGATCCCTGACGAACGGGTCAAGTCGCATAGGTCCCCAGGAACACATCGTTAACAACCAGTTGTCCTGGGAAAGAGCAGCCTCGGGTACGCCCCGCCCCGTCACGGCGGGGGCAGGGCGGGGCGTACCGGGGAAGTGGAATTGCGGTCATGTTCCGGCCGCAATGGCGGGCACTATGGGAGACATGGCGAACACCAGCTCGCGGACCTTACGACTGCTCTCGTTGCTCCAGACCTACCGTTACTGGCCGGGCGCCGAGCTGGCCGACCGCCTCGGCGTGTCGGCGCGTACCCTGCGGCGGGACGTGGACCGGCTGCGGGAGCTCGGCTACCCGGTCACGGCCAACCGCGGTGTGGACGGCGGTTACCAACTCTCCGCCGGCGCCGTGCTGCCGCCCTTGCTGGTGGACGACGAGGAGGCCGTGGCGCTGGCCATCGGGCTGCGGATGGCGGCCCAGGGCGCGGTCTCCGGCATCGGCGAGGCGTCGGTGCGAGCCCTCGCCAAGATCGTCCAGGTGATGCCCCCGCGGTTGCGCCGGCGCGTGGAGGCCCTGCGGACCGCCACCGTCCCGCCGGTGTGGGGCAGCGGGCCGACCGTGGACGCCGTCGCGCTCACCACGATCGCCCAGGCCTGCCGCGACGAGGTGCGGGTCCGCTTCGCGTACGAGGCCCGCGACGCCGAGCGCACGGACCGCTACGTCGAACCGCACCGTCTCGTCCCGCTCGGCCGCCGCTGGTACCTGGTGGCTTACGACCTGGTCCGCCACGACTGGCGCAGCTTCCGCCTTGACCGCATCTCCGACCCCGTCCCCACCGAGGAGCGCTACCGCCCACGAGACCTCCCCGCCGAGGACGCCGCCGCCTTCGTCCGCCAGGGAATCGACGTCGCCTTCGCCCCCGTGCACGCCGTGGAGGTCGTCGTCCACGCCCCCGCCGCCACAGTCCGCCGCACCACGGCCAACTGGGCCGGCGTGGAGGAGATAGACGAGCACAACTGCCGTGTCGTAATGAACACGGAGAACCTGCACTGGCCCGCTCTGCTCCTCGGCTCCATAGGGGCCGACTTCGAGATCGTCTCCCCGCCGGAGCTGGCCACCCACCTCAGGGAGTGGTCGGAACGGTTCGCCCGCTGCACAGCATGACGCGGCGGCACCTCCACTCGTGATGAAGGTGCCGCCGCGCCATGGGTCAGGAAGCGCTACAGGAGAGTGTGGGTGTGGCCGCGCTGCCGCTCGCGGTGAAGCCGAACGTGGTGGTGCCGTTGGCCGCCAGCGAGCCGTTGTAGGCCTCGTTGCGCACGCTCACGTTCGATCCCGAGCCGGAGCGGACGCCGTTCCACAGGCTGCTGATGTTCTGCCCGCCGGACCAGCTCCAGTTGACCGTCCAGCCTCTGATGGCGCTGCTGCCGGCGCGGACGGTGACGGAAGACTGGAAGCCGCCGGGCCAGGAGTTCACCGTCTGCATCGTGGCCGAGCATCCACCCGGGTCCACCGTGGGGGTCACCGTCGGCGTGACGGTCGGGGTGACCGTGGGCGTCGGGGTGGGCGTCGGGGTCGTGGTGCTCTGGAACTGGGAGACGAACCGCCAGACCTCGTTCTTGGTCCACGTCTGGGCGCCGTTGTCGCCGCCGCTCCCGTCCACCGGAGCGGGCCCGTGGCCGCCGTCGAACGCGGCCCAGACGACCGGGTACCCGGCCCGGCATCCCGAGTACTCGGTGGTGATGTGCGTCCGGCTGCCGACGGCCGGCTCGCGCGGGCTCTGCGGCGTACAGCCGTTGTTCTGGACGAACCTGTCACGCAGCGCCCGCCCCTGGGAGATGTTGAGCACGTTGTCCGAGAGGCCGTGCAGTCCCATGTAGGCGATGGGCTGGGTGCCGCCGCTGCATCCGCTGAGCTGCGCGCCGGCGAACACCGCGACCGCGCGGAAGACCGACGCGCGGCTGCACGCCAGGGAGAAGCTCATGCCGCCGCCGTAGCTGAAGCCCATGGCGAAACGCAGCGAGGGGTCGACACACAGGTCCGCCTCGACCTGGCGCAGGATGTCGTCCATGAAGACGACGTCCTCGCCGCCGCTGTTGGCCCAGCCGTTGTTGAAGCCCTGCGGCGCGATGAAGATCGTGCTGTTGTTGGACAGCTGGCGCTGGCCGTAGTAGGACCAGACCGCGCCGCTGCTGCCGCCGGAGTCCACGTCGTTCATGGTGCCGTTCAGCCAGTGCAGGCCGATGATCACGCGGTAGGGGTTGTTGTTGTTGTAGTTCGCGGGGATCCGCAGGATGTACTGGCGATTCTTGCCGCTGGTCGTGATGTTCCGTGTTCCGCTGGTCAGCGTCGGGTTCTTCCCGCATCCCGCGGTACCCGCGAGCGCGGCCGCACTGCCGGCCGACGCGGCCTTCGTGCCACTGCTCATCGCCGCGTGACCTGTGGCGAGGACGACCACCGCGGCCAGGGCCGCGGCACCGAGGACGGACCTATGCTTTAACATTTGCGATTCCCTTTGCTGGCCGTAGGGGACCGGATCGGTGATGACCAGATGGTGCGGGCGTGCCTTTCCGTCGGGGCATGAAAGACCGTTCTCGACGTGGAGCCAATGTGTTAGCGCTAACAGTCGGTAGACAATTCGCAGTGCGCCGCACATGCGATGAGGGAAGGTTGTGCGAGGGGAGCAAATACGACCCGACAGCTCATGTCAAGGAGTCCGTGTCCCGGCGGCGGGGAGGCGATCACGGAATGGCCGCTCCCATAGTTCCTGGCCAGGGGAGGTGTGGATACGCTCTCCGGTAACGACGATGAAACTTTCGTCCTCACCGTGCCGGTCAAGGGGCGGCAGGGTTCCCCTCGATGATCATGATGTGCCGTGGATAATCGCTGGTGGAGACCGGTATAAATGTTTCTGTGAATTCGCCGATGGTTTCACCCGGCTTAGGCGCATTCAAAGGCATAATCATGCCTGTCCCGCCGACGGCCGCCTCGAAGGATGAATCGCCGAATTCCGTCTTTCGGGTACGCGGCCGATCCACGCGGAAATCTGTGTTCCGCGCTCATCTGCCGGCACCGCGCGGTCAGCGAATTCGACGGGCCGCGACGAAGCGACCGGTGATGACAGCCGCCAGGAAGGCGTCATCACGTGATCGGACTCCGGCAGCCGGGAAGGGCGGCGCCGCCGCCCGGCTTGTTTCGGGCGATCCCGGAAACTTTCATAACCCCTTCGCCCTCGGTCCGGCCTCTCCTCGAAGGGCATCTGATCAGGCCAGACGCCCTCTCGGGCCTCTACGGTCCGAGATCGTGTTTCTGGGATATTTCCGAAAGTTGTTGACAGCTTGTCGTGACGGGACGAACACTGTCGCCGTCGGCAGGACGGGCTGCCGACCCGGGCCCCGGGTCGTGGTCCGGCCTACCCAGTCGCCGAGTGGACGGCGACCTATCCCTGCCGCGCTGTGCCACGCCGAACGCGGTGGCCGTCCCCCCGGCCGCCGGCGGCCTGTCGGGGTCATGTCACGCCGCCTGGCCTCCCGATCGATCCCCAGCGAGAAGGAAGCACGCAAAATGAACGACGTCCCCAACCAGTCGAAGAGCCGCAGACGCGGCCGGATCAGCCTGCTCGCAGGCCGTGTGACCGCCGTGGTGGCGGCCGCCGTCCTCGCGGTCGTCCCCGGCATCGCCAACGCGGCCATCACGACCAACCAGGAAGGCACCAACAACGGGTACTTCTACTCGTTCTGGACCGACAGCCAGGGCACGGTCTCGATGGAGCTGGGATCCGGCGGCAACTACAGCACGTCCTGGCGCAACACCGGCAACTTCGTCGCCGGCAAGGGCTGGAACCCCGGCGGGCGCCGGACCGTGACCTACTCGGGCAGCTTCAACCCCTCTGGCAACGCTTACCTGACCCTGTACGGCTGGACGCGCAGCCCGCTGGTCGAGTACTACATCGTCGACAACTGGGGCACCTACCGGCCCACCGGTACCTACAAGGGCACCGTGACCAGTGACGGCGGCACGTACGACATCTACCAGACCACCCGGTACAACGCGCCGTCCATCGACGGCAACCAGACGTTCAACCAGTACTGGAGCGTCCGCCAGCAGAAGAAGACCGGCGGCACCATCAACGCGGGCAACCACTTCGACGCCTGGTCCCGCGCCGGCATGCCTCTCGGCAACCACTACTACCAGATCATGGCCACCGAGGGTTACCAGAGCAGCGGCAACTCCAACATCACGGTCGGCTCCGGCGGCAGCGACCCGAGCCCGACCAACTCGCCGCCCCCCAGCGGCAGCGGCACCCAGCTCAGAGGCGTCGCCTCCAACCGCTGCGTCGACGTGCCGAACTCCAGCACCACCGACGGCACCCGGGTGCAGCTCTACGACTGCCACAGCGGCAGCAACCAGCAGTGGGCCTCCAACTCGTCCCAGGAGATCCGCGTCTACGGCAACAAGTGCCTCGACGCCGGAGGCTCAAGCAGCGGCGCCGGCATCCAGATCTACTCCTGCTGGGGCGGCGACAACCAGAAGTGGCGCCGCAACTCCGACGGCACCATAGTCGGCGTCCAGTCCAACCTGTGCCTGGCCGCCGTCAACAACGGCACCGGCAACGGCACCCAGCTGCAACTCGCTTCCTGCCAGAGCGGCAACACCAGCCAGAGGTGGAACTTCTCCGGCTGACCCCCCACCCGACGTCCCCGGCGCACCACCGCGCCGGGGACGTTTTGTGCTCGACGGCGTGCCGATCTACAACGAGAACGCCGGCTACTTCGGCTGGAACACCTTCGACGACCGGACGTCCTCCATCTGCGTGGGCTGACGGCAGAGGCCTCCCCGGTCAGCCGGCGGGTGGAGTGCCGATGACGGACGTACCGAGGACCAGCTGGACGGCGGGGTCGCAGCCGAGAAGTTCCTCGAGGAGCTGGTCACGCAGGGCCGCGGTGAAGGGAGGGCCGCCAGACTTACACGGTGCTCTCGACCGGCTGAATCACGCGGCCGGATGCGGCTGTGATCGGCCCCCACATGGCCTGGGAGTAAAGAGATGAATAAGTTCTTGTCGTCCATGGCGCGCCGGCGGTTTCGCCTTCTGGAAACCCGCGTACCATGCGAGTCGCCGCCTCCCGGAAAAATGTCGCCAATCAATGAGGGCCACGTGAAATGTTCGGCCGACTGGTTCTCGGGATCGCCGTAATAGCATGTACCGTGCCGGCGCCGCTCAATTCCGCTGCGGCCGCGGCTTCGCGTGACGAGCGCTCGTTCGACTACGGGCCGGCGGACCTCACCGCTTATTGGCGCCCGCTACCGTCCGGCACCCGGCCCGTCGTCATCATGGTCCACGGCGGGGGATGGCGGAGAGGCAGCCGAGGCTGGCTGGCTGTCCACGCGAGGTACATGGCCGATCGTGGATACCGAGTGTTCAATCTGGATTATAGGCTACGAGTGCCTTGGCCCGCCCCTCGAGACGACCTTGCGGCAGCCTACACGTGGATCAGGGAAAGGGCAGAGTACTTCGGTGCAGATATGTCCAAGGTCGTACTTTTTGGTGAATCCGCCGGGGGGCACCTGGTAACCAATTTCGGGACATTGGGACGCGGGGGATACAGGTTCCGTGGAGTTGTCGGCATGTCGCCGGTGGCCGACCCGCAGATGGCCTACGAGGACGGCACCAGGCCGAACGCGTCTGCTCACGACAAGGTGCTTCGCGAGGCGGCCCTCATCCTCGCCGGTGGATGCGAGCCGACGGTATGCCCGCACACATGGCGGTCGATGGCGTCGAAAACGGGCGCAGGCAGATATGACCCGCCGATGTTGCTCGTCCATGCGGCAGACGAGTGGGTTCCGGCGAAGCACTCGCGGGAACTGTGTGCGGTGCTGGCACGCAACAGCGTGCCATGCGCAGTGACGGTGTATCCAGGCAGTGATCACGCCATGGACCTCTGGGATGAATCCAGCGACGCCGTGATGTCGTTCATTGAGTCGGCGACGAATTCCGCGGAAGAGCAGGTCCAGGGTGACGGCTGCGCACCGGCCCTGCTCGTCCGCCCCTGCGCCGTCATGGCTGTCCCAGGAGCGGGGCCGTTCTGAAGTCGGGTCCGCGATCGCCGACCGGCACCGCCGCACTGGCTCGCGGACGCTTCGGCATGCGAGACCGGCACTGATGCCCCTTCGTGTGTGCTTGGGAAATGTAGAGAATTCTCATGGTCTGGCCTAGAAGGTCATCGTTCTTGGCTGAAGCCCGAGTTCGTCGGGTTCCATGATATTCAAAAATCGGGCATATCGGGTGAATGCCTAACTGGACAACGATGGTGCGCCCGGGCGTCGCACCCAGTCGGTCACCGTCGCCATCGGCCCAGGTGGCCGCAGTCACAGCAGGGAAAGTTTGCGCTATCAACGGTGATCGCTCGTATTTGGCGGGTATGTCGAGGTCGGGCACGCCTGAGTGCCGGTTTCTTTTATCGGACTCCGGCAGGTGCCGAGCGTGACCGGAAAATCTATTCGCCACCGATTGCCGACCCGCCCGAGAGGCAATTTACGATCGGCATCTCGAGATTGGGGAGGTGTGCTTTGCCGTGACCCTGCACCACGAATTCATGCTCAACGACGAGGAGATGGCACTGCTGCCGACCGGGGACGACGTTCGTTTTTATCGGGAGCACGGCTGGTACTTGTCCAACCGTTTGTTCAGCGACGAAGAGATCGACGAGGTCGGTGAAAGCATTGACAGGTTCTATGCGGGGTATCGGGATCGGAACCTTCCCCGGAAGCCGCCGGCGGTGGCGTACTGGGAGCCCGAGCACGGCGATGTGCAGAGGCATAATGACTACATTCACTACGAGAATGCGACGGTACGCCGAATTCTTTGCAAGCCGCTCATGGGAGCTGTCGCGGCCCGGCTGATGGAATCATCCGAGGCGAGGATCTGGAGCAGTACGCTGATCTACAAGCCGGCTCGCGGGGACGAGTCGACCAACGTCGTGCCCTGGCATATCGACCTCCATCACTGGCAGGTCTGCACTTCAGAAAATCTCGTCACAGCCTTCATTCCCATGCATGATTGCCTCGAGGAGCACGGAACCATCCGTGTGATCGACGGCAGTCGCCGATGGAAGGACCTCCCCTCCGAAGAGGACGACGACGAAACGCAGCACTTCGCCAATCGCCGTCCCGATACGCTGGAAAGAAGTCTCGCGCGGAACGCGGAGTACAACAATGCCGAACTGCGGAAGATCTCAATAGAGATCGACAAGGGCAGGGTGAGCTTCCACCATTGCAGGACCTACCACGGTAGCGGGCCGAACGTGAGCGGGGAGTCACGGCGCGTGGTCACGGTTCGTTTCCAGGATCGAGACAATGAGTACAGGGAATTTCGTCGGCCCAGCGGCGAAAAGGTGGTCTACAGTCATGACGACCTGGTTCGCAGAACCGCAGACAATCGTCCTGACTATTCCGACCCGGATTACTGCCCGGTGGTCTGGCGGGAGTCGCTCCCTCCGCACGTCGTCGATCGGCCGTCCGCCGCCGCTCTGGGTTCTGCCGGAGGAGCGGAAGGCGCGAAGGGAGAAAGGCGAATCTCCCGCCCGTAACGTTCAGGCGCTGGATCTGCGAATCGACGAGAGGGAGGAGTCATGGCCGTGAACGCGCCGCGTATGCGGGGTGCGTTGGACGCGGTGCCTGCATTCGAGGCCGGCCTCAGCCGATTCGGGCCCGTGCAGCATCGGATGAATTTCAACGAGAACCACTTCGCGCCCTTGCCGAGTGTGCTTGACGCCGTGCGCGAGACCGCCGCGGGTTTCAACCGCTATCCCGACATGTTCAACAGCACGTTGATCGAGGCCATCGCGGGGCACTTCTCCGTGATGCCGGAGAACGTCGCGATCGGTGCCGGTGGGGCGGCGGTGCTGCAGCAGCTCCTCCTGGCTGCCGTGGACCACGGGGACGAGGTGGTGTTCCCATGGCTGTCGTTCGAGGCATACCCGATCCTGAGTTCTGTCGCGGGGGCCCGGCAGGTCCGCGTCCCGCTCTCGGGCGTTGATCAGGACCTGGTGGCGATGGCCGAAGCAATCACTGATCGTACGCGCCTGGTGTTCGTGTGCAATCCGAACAACCCGACCAGCACAGCTGTGAAACAGGATGCCTTGGACAGCTTCATCGACAGCGTGCCGGAGCGCGTACTGATCGTCCTCGATGAGGCATACCGGGAGTTCGTACGGGCCCCTGAGGTCCCGGATGGCATCAGCCGATATCGCGATCGGCCGAACGTCGCGGTGCTGCGCACTTTCTCGAAGGCGTACGGACTCGCCGGGCTGAGGGTCGCGTTCACCGTGGCGCATCCGCTGGTCGCGAGGGCAGTACGCAAGACGGCACTGCCGTTCGGCGTCACCCGGCTGGCCGAGCGGGCCGCCGTCGCTTCCCTCCGCGCGGCGGATGAGCTGTTCGCGCGCGTGGAGACCATTGTGAAAGAACGTGAGCGCATGCGGGGTACTCTCCGCGAACAGGGATGGCCGGTCGCTCGATCGGAGGCCAACTTCGTCTGGCTTCCCCTGGCCGAGCGGTCCGCCGCCTTCGGGGAGGCATGCCGGCGCAAGGGGGTGTTCGTCCGGGTGTTCCCAGACAACGGGGTCCGGATAACGGTCGGTGAGGACTCGGCCAACGATGTCGTCCTGTCGGTCGCGGCCGTATTCGCTCGTCGATGAGATCCCGCACCTCTTCCCGGGCCCAGGCCCCCGCGCGTGCCGAGTCCTGCGCTGATCCACCCCGTGGACTCCGCATCGAATTCGCCCGCCAAGCGATGCCGGACATCTGAGCGGGCGGGATCGCCGCGGCCCCGGGAACGAGACCATGAGGTGTCGAATGCGTAGTGCGTGGAGGAGAAAAGCCGAACCTGCCGACGGCAAGCCATCGCCGATCATGCTTGCGATCCTCATCTCGTTGAGCATCGGCGGGCTGATGTCCTCAGACATCAACCTGCCGGGCATCAACATGACGGCGGCTTCTTTGGACGTGCCCGTGTCCGCCGTCCAGGCATCGTTCGGGCCATATCTCATCGGACTGCTGGTGGCGCAATTGTTCTACGGGCCGCTGTCCGACGCGCGGGGCCGCCGGCTCTCGATCGTCATCGGATTCTCCGTTTACGCACTGGCGTCCCTGGCCTGTGCGTTCCCTGCGAACATCACGGTCTTCACGCTCGCCAGGCTGCTGCAGGCGCTGGGGGCCGGTGCCGGCCTGGTCGTCGCGCGAGCGATGATCGGCGACCTGTACGACCGCAAGACCGCCGCGCGCGTACTAGGCTTGATCATGCCGTGGATGGGTTCCTCTCCGGCCTTCGCGCCTTTCATAGGCGGCTATCTGACCGAATGGTTCTCCTGGCGGGCCCCTTTCCTGTTCACCACCGGCCTGGCCGCTCTGACCGTGGTCGCGGTACTGTTTCGCTTGCCCGAGACCCGCCCCCCCGAGGCACGTACGAGTCACCTTCGGCAAACCGTCGGCAACTACCGGAAGTTGATGAACAGCCCGGCCTTCTGGCGTTATGGCGTGAACCTGGCGGCCGGGTACGCTGTGTACACAGGCTATCTCGTGGGTTCGCCGGTCATTTTTCACAAGATGGGTGTCAGTGTCGCGGAGAACGGCTATTGCTACATCCTCATGTCGATTGCTTTCATAAGCGGCAACCTGATTTCGCGGCGGCTGGTGAAGGACACGCCCATCGACACGTTGTTGATGCGGGCCTACCTCATCTTCGCCGGAGGGTCACTGGCCTTTTTGTTGTTCTGTCTGTACTCCCCGCTGAACTTCTGGCCGATGCTCATCCTGATGGCCGTCGTCAACACGGGAAACGGCTTCATCTTCCCGCTGTCAGTGGCAGGTGGAGTAACCGCGTTTCCGGCATTCCCGGGCGCGGCCTCCGGCCTGCTCGGAGCCTGTCAGATGGGCGGCGGCACAATCGCGTCCCTCATCGTCAGCGCAAGCTCCAAGGACAGCCGAAGCATGAGTCTGTTCGTGACGGCCTGCGCGATAACCGGTGCAGCGGCATTCCTAGTGCTCCGCCGGCCGGCTCAGCCGGCGGCGAGGCCCCGGGCCGGAGTCAGGCGAGGGGATACGGGAGCCGCCGAAGGTGCACAAACGTAGGAAACCTACAGGTGGCCCGGGATATGGGGATCAAGGAAAGGACGCTGGGCAAATGGGTGACGACGGCCCGGGACGGCTTAGCTGAGGCACTTGATGCATCGAAGAGCTGCCACTCTGCTCGGACGGTTTCTATGCACCTGATCGTCTACGTCAGAAGGTGAGTCCACACGCAACTCGGCGGGGTGACGAGGTTGCCCTTGGACCTGGACAGGCGCCGGGCCGCTTCCGGTGCTCCAGTTCGGCCTGCGCCACCGCGGTGCGGAAGGTGACGTCCCACAGCGTCGGTGCCTCGGCCAGGCATGCGAGACAGGGATCTTTGGGGCAGACCCCGGTGGGAGTGCTCACCTACATCATGGTGGTCGGGTGTTCTCGGAGGCGTCGACCGTCTGGGTAGACAGATGCCATCGGCACCAGACCGTCTTTCCCTGGGGATCGGCGAGCGGGATGACGCCGGTGTCGTGGACGAGGGACTTGACGATGGTGAGGCCGCGGCCGTGGACGGCCTCGATGTCGAGGTCCAGGTGGCGGGGGAGGCCGGAGTCGTGATCGGTGACGCGGACGGTCAGGTCGGTGCTGGTCAGCCACAGGGACAGACGGATCGGCGGACGGCCGTAGGTGACGGCGTTGGCGAGAAGCTCACCCACGGCGAGGATGACGTCGTCGGCGAGGTCGGACAGCGTCCAGGTCGTGAGGACCTCTCTCACCATGGCACGGATCTCGCCGATCATCGACGGGTCGTCGGTCAGGTCCCAGCAGGCCATACGCAGGTCGTCGTGGTGCGTCTCGGACATCGGTGCTCCGTGAGGCGTGAGATGGGGAGTGTGGGTGGACCGGGGGACAGGGCTCGCGCCGACGGCCGTGTCCGAGGTGGCGGCGCGGGGGACGAGGAGGTACGGGGCCGTCCGCTCCGCTTCACGCATCAGGTGGCGGAGCTCCTCGGCGGTGCTCGCCTTGAGGAGCAAGGGGCACGGCGACGACCAGGTGGCGACGGCGTAGAAGCGCCGCGAACCGACGCCGTACCAGATCGACCACGCGGGTTCCATCAGGCCCAACCCGTGAGCCGCGGCCCTCTGGTCCGCGTCCCACGGCCGCGTGGGTGACTGAGCGCGTACCGTCCCCGGCCGATGGCGTCCTCGTGAGCCGGCCCGGAGTACCACGCCCCGGTTCATGTCGCCATCCCTCTCGTACGGCCGGTGTCATGTGTTGCGGATCGCCTGTACGGCGGGTTACCGGCTATCTTTCGGCGCATTAGGGTGCCGATGACAGGCTTCCTGGGAAGTGACACTGTCGTGCCTTGCCGATAGGGCATGCCTACGATAGCGA
Organism: Sphaerisporangium sp. B11E5; assembly: GCF_039871875.1. Taxonomy (NCBI): domain Bacteria; kingdom Bacillati; phylum Actinomycetota; class Actinomycetes; order Streptosporangiales; family Streptosporangiaceae; genus Sphaerisporangium; species Sphaerisporangium sp. B11E5. The sequence continues at coordinate 109,021 of NZ_JBDPMD010000004.1, forward strand.
CAGAAGATCGCTGCCAATCGATCTTCAATGTGCGCCTCCTTGTCCGGATATATCTGGTGGTTGCATCCACTAATTCACAGCGCATACACGCGTACAATGCAGCGCTGGTCATGCGCTCCTCGGTGCTCTTCACAGGCTGACGCCAGACAGCTATTTTTTGCATCCATATCGCGCCACACTGCAGGGACACTTCGTAGCAACGGTGTGCCGGACTCTGTGCCGGTGTAGCTTTCGGCGAGGGACGGGGATGACGACGATGACGTCTCATGAGCAGAAGACGCCTAAAGAGACTCTCGCCTTCTTTGGCACAGAGCTACGCAAGTACCGGCAAAAAGCTAATTTCTCTCAGGACGAGCTGGCTGCGGCAACCCGATTTAGTCGTAGTCTGCTGGGTTTCATCGAGCGAGGTCAGCGCACGCCGAGCCGTGACCTGGTCGAGCGGTGTGACCAGGTGCTGGAGGCCGGCGGGGAGTTGGTACGCCTCTGGGTCCATCTGAGCGGAGACGTGAACCCTCTTTGGTTCCGTGGTTGGCTCGGTGTCGAACAAGAGGCGCATACGCTCCACACCTGGCAACCACTTGTAGTGCCGGGGCTGCTGCAAACCGAGGACTATGCGCGGGCCATCCTTCGCGGCAAAGCTGGCATACGCGAGCATGAGGTCGAAGGTTACGTATCTGCGCGGATGGAGCGCCAGGCAATTCTTACCCGGGATATGCCACCGATGCTTTGGGTTGTACTGGATGAAGGGGTACTGGATCGTCCGGTCGGCGGACAAGAGGTGATGCGTCGTCAAATGGAACGGCTCCTCGTTGCCGCCATGTCTCCTAGGATCGCCATCCAGATACTCCCGAAGGCCTTGGGCGTCACGACGGGGGTTCTTGGTGGCTTCGTCATCGCACAGCTTCCCGGTAGCCCGGATACTGTGTACCTCGAATCCGCGCTAAACGGCCAAGTCACTAATTGTCCGGAGGATGTCGAAGCCATCCGCGCTACATACGACACGATTCGGGTGCAGGCCCACCCACGTCACGTGTCCACTGAGCTGATCAGAGAGGCGGAGAAACTATGGACCTGAACGACGAGCTGCGGAGTGCGGCGTGGCGTAAGGCGACCAAGAGTGGCCCCAACGGCGGGGACTGTCTTGAAGTGGCTCCGTTGCGGGGGGGACGGGTGGGGCTGCGGGATACCGAGGCTCCGGAGAAGGCGCCGTTCGTGGTGAGTGCGAGTGTGTGGGACGCGTTCATCGATGGTGCGAAGAAGGGGGAGTTCGACTTCTGACGTTCGGGGTCGCGCGAAGCAGCCCTTGGCGGGGGAGGTGGCCAAGGGCTGCTGAGTGGGGGGTGGTGCCGGGTCAGCCTTCCTTGAGGGTGCGCTGCCAGGCGTGGATGGACTGCTTGTACGGCTCCGGCATGGGGAGGGCGGGGATGTCGGCGTAGTCGAACAGGCCGGCCTTTTGTGTTCGTTGCTGCTGCGTGGCTGTTCGCGGCCGGTGTAGGTGGTGCCGTAGGTGACGATGAACGTGTGCCGTAGCCTCGTGATCTCGTGGACCCAGGTGTCGATGATGTCCTCTACGGAGACAGTGAGGTCCAGTTCCTCGTACACCTCGCGGCAGACGCACACCTCAGGGGTCTCGCCGACCTCAAGCTTGCCGCCGGGGAGTTCCCACTCGTCGCGCTCGTTCATGAGCAACGGGATCCTTCCCGCCATGTCGATGACCAGCTTCACCGAGATCGGCAGTTGGTACTCGAAATAGCCGGGGTTGCGCTCGACAAGGTACTCAGGCATGCCGTTGCTGCGGAGGCGGTCAGGACCGTCCATGGTGAACTCCTGTTCTCGTGGTCAAAAGGACGGCCGCCACGTCGTCGGCGCTCTTGAAATGCGCACCTGTCGCGCCGGCCGGTCGCCGGGCCTCGTGCCGCCGGATCAGGGACGTGACGCTGTCGAGTCCGTCGCGCCGCGCGTGCCGGCCGAGGCTCTGCCAATCGGGGGAAAGCCGGTAGTCGTTGACGGCCCGCGCGAAGCCGTCGGTACACAGCAGGACGGTGTCCGCCTGCCGAGTCGGGACGGTCCGCCGGTGGATCTGGAAGACACCTGCGGGGTGCGCGGAGAAGACCGACTCCTCATGGACACCTCTGATGTACTCAAGGCGCCGCTCGAACATGTCGGCCACGACCTGGTCCCTGGTCTGCGCGGCCGACCTCGACCGGTGGACCGCGGCGGCCTCACGCCGGTCGAAGAAATCGGTGCTGACCTCACAGGTGAGGCGATCTCGCGCGAAGGCGAGCAGCACGGCGTCACCGATGCGGCGGTCCACGGCTTCGCCGTCGGACACGGCCAGGCCGATCGAGCAGCAGGGATGGTGACGCAGGTCGTCGGTGGCGACGGTGGCCAGCTCGTCGCGTACGGATCTCCAGTGCAGTGAGGGGCTGCTGCGTGGTTCCGATTCAGAATAAGTGCGAATCAGTGAGACAGCGAGGATTCGGGTAACGGGCCGCTCACAATAAGAGAGGCCGCCGGGATTGGTGTCGCGGAAGCGATCCACCGGCGGCCGTGGCGGTGCGAAATATTTTCGCGGTCAGTCCTTGCGGCCGGCGCTTTCGACGACCTCGAAGGACCACAGTTCTGAGCCGGTGGCCGCTTGGCCGTGGCCGTGGCCTCTTGCCTCGGTGGACGCCTGGGCGTGGCCGGCTTGGAAGGACTGGCTGTTCTGCCAGTTCTGGAAATCCTCTTCGCTGCGCCAGCGGGTGTAGACGAGGTAGCGATCGGTGCCTTCCAGGGGGCGGAGGAGTTCGAACCACTCGAAGCCGTCGGAGGACTCCACCATTCCGGCTCGGTTGGCGAAGCGGCGTTCGAGCTCCGTGCGCATCTCGGGTGGGACGGTCAGGACATTGATCTTGACGACCGAGGGCACCGGGACCTCCTCAGATAGGCAGTGGGGACAGCTTATGATCCGGCGGTGGCGGGGCGGGGGACGGTGTGCCCGGGAGGTTCGCGGGCGGCACTAGCCTTGGAGCGTGCGTATCGCGAGGTTTTCCACAGGTGACGGTGCCGCGTTCGGGGTGATCGAGGGGGCGGCCGGGGCGGAGTTCGTGTCCAAGATCGACGGCCATCCGATCGGTGAGGTGCGGTTCACCGGGGAGCGCTACCCGATCCAGGAGATACGGCTGCTGGCGCCGATCATCCCCAACAAGATCATTGCGGTGGGGAAGAACTACGCGGCGCACGCGCGTGAGATGGGCGGGGAGCCTCCGGAGGAGCCGCTGATCTTCAGTAAGCCGTCCACGTCGGTGGTGGGGCCGGGGGACTCCATCGCGTATCCGCACAAGCTGTCGGAGCGGGTGGACTTCGAAGGCGAGCTGGCTGTGGTGATCGGGCGGCTGTGCAGGGAGGTGCCGGTCGAGCGCGCCAGTGAGGTGATCTTCGGGTACACCTGCGCGAACGACGTCACCGCGCGTGACCTGCAACGCAAGGACGGGCAGTGGACGCGGGCCAAGGGCTTCGACACGTTCTGCCCGCTCGGGCCGTGGATCCAGACCGAGCTCGACCCCGCGGACCTGGCGATCACCACGACGGTGAACGGCGAGCTGCGCCAGAGCGCGCGCACGTCCCAGCTCATGCACGACATCCCCAAGCTGATCGCGTACATCACCGACGTCATGACCCTGCTCCCCGGCGACGTGATCCTCACCGGCACGCCGGAGGGGGTCGGGCCGCTGGAGGACGGCGACGAGGTGAGCGTCGGCATCGAAGGCATCGGCACTCTGACCAACCGGGTGGTTCCCCGTGACTGACATACGCGTGCGTTTCGCGCCGTCCCCGACCGGCATGTTCCACGTGGGCGGAGCACGTTCGGCACTGTTCAACTGGGCGCTGGCGCTGCAGCAGGGCGGCCGTTTCGTGCTGCGCATCGAGGACACCGACGCGGCGCGCAACCGTCCCGAGTGGACCGAGGGCATCATCTCGGCCCTCGCGTGGATCGGCATCCACGGCGACTCACCCCACTTCGAGGGGCCGTACTTCCAGTCCGCCTACGAGGCCCTGCACCGGGAGACGGCGGCCACGCTGCTCGCCGGCGGGCAGGCGTACCACTGCACCTGCACCAGGGACGACGTCAAGGCGCGCACCGGCTCCGACTTCCAGGGGTACGACGGCTACTGCCGGGACCGGGGGCTGAGCGCGGGTGCCGTGCGGTTCCGCACCCCGGACGAGGGGGTGACCGTGGTGGACGACCTGGTCCGCGGCAAGGTCGAGTTCCCCAACCAGGCCATCGAGGACTTCGTGATCGTCCGCGGGGACGGCTCGCCGCTGTTCGTGCTGGCCAACGTGGTCGACGACATCGAGATGCGGATCACGCACGTGGCGCGGGCCGAGGAGCACCTGTCGAACACGCCGAAGCAGCAGTTGTTGTGGGAGGCGCTCGGCAAGACGCCGCCGGTATGGGCCCACCTTCCGGTCATCGTCAACGAGAAGCGGCAGAAGTTGTCCAAGCGGCGCGACAAGGTGGCGCTGGAGTCGTACCGGGACGAGGGGTACCTGCCCGAGGCGATGGTCAACTACCTGATGCTGCTCGGGTGGGGGCCCGGGGACGACCGCGAGATCATGCCGTGGTCGGAGATGGTGCCGCTGTTCTCGTTGTCGGACGTGAACCCCTCACCGGCCTTCTTCGACGAGAAGAAGCTCAGGGCCTTCAACGGTGAGTACATCCGCGCGCTCCCCGTGGACGTCTTCGCCGCGCGGTGCCGTCCGTGGCTCGACCCGAGCTGGGACCTGGACACGTTCGGCCGCCTGGCCCCCCTGGCCCAGTCCCGCATCGCCGTGCTGTCGGAGATCACGGCGCAGGTCGACTTCCTGTTCCTCACCGAGCCGGTCTTCGACCAGGCGAGCTGGGACAAGGCCATGAAGCCCGGCGCAGCCGACATCCTGCGCGGCTACCTGGCCCGCCTGGAGACCGTCTCCTTCGACCCCGAGTCGTTGAAGACCGCCCTGGAGGAGGTCGGCGTCGACCACGGCCTGAAACTCGGCAAGGCCCAGGCCCCGGTCCGCGTGGCCGTCACCGGCCGCACGGTGGGCCTGCCGCTGTTCGAGTCCATCGAGGCCTTCGGCCGTGAGCGCACCATGGACCGCCTCCGCACGGCCCTGGCACGCCTCTCGGCCTGAACCCCGGTGTCAGGCTTTTGGCCTGAACCCGGCGTCAGAGAAGGCCGCGCCGCTCCAGGAGGGGCTCGATGCGGGGGGCGCGGCCCCGGAAGGCGTGGAAGGCCGTCATGGCGTCCACGCTGCCGCCCTTGCTGAGGAGCTCGCGGCGGAAGGTGTCGCCGTTCTCCCGGGTGAGACCGCCGTTCTCCTTGAACCACTCCACGGTGTCGGCGTCCAGGACCTCGCTCCAGATGTAGGAGTAGTAGCCCGCGCTGTAGCCGCTTGACCAGATGTGGGCGAAGTACGTGCTGCGGTAGCGCGGAGGGACCAGGGGGACGTCCACGCCGGCCTCACGCAGGGCCTGGCGCTCGAACTCCAGGGCATCCAGCGGGTCGGCCGTGGTGGCGTCCACGGTGTGCCAGGCCCAGTCGAGCAGGGTGGCGGCGAGGTACTCGACCGTCTTGTAGCCCTGGTTGAACTTCTGGGCGGCCAGCATGCGGTCGACCAGCTCCTGCGGCATGGGCTCGCCGGTCTCCCAGTGGCGGGCGTAGTTGGCGAGGACGGCGGGCCACAGGGCCCACATCTCGTTGACCTGGGAGGGGTACTCGACGAAGTCACGGGGGACCGCGGTGCCGGAGAAGCGGGGGAACCTGACGTCGGAGAACAGGCCGTGCAGCGCGTGGCCGAACTCGTGGAACATCGTGTTGACCTCTTCGAAGGTCATCAGCGTCGGCTCGCCCGCCGGCGGCTTCACGATGTTGAGGTTGTTCACCACCACCGGCTTGGTGCCCTCCAGCACCGACTGCTTGACCAGGCTGTTCATCCAGGCGCCGCCGCGCTTGGACGGGCGGGCGTAGAAGTCGCCGAGGAACAGGCCGAGCTCCGAGCCGTCCTCGTTGAAGACCTCGAACACCCGCGCGTCGGGGTGGTGGCCCACGAGGTCGGGACGCTCGGTGAAGGTGATGCCGTACAGCAGCCGCGCCGCGTGGAAGACGCCGTCGCGCAGCACCCGGTCCAGCTCGAAGTACGGCCGCATCTGGCGGCCGTCGATGGCGTAGCGCTCCTTGCGGACCTTCTCCGAGTAGAACGACCAGTCCCACGGCTCCAGGTCGAAACCGGCCTGCTCGCGCAGTTCCTCGGCCTCGCGGTGCGCGTTCGCGACCGCGGGGGAGGTGAGCTTGCCGAGCATCTCGGTGACGGCCTCGGTGCTCGGCGCGGTCTGGTCGGCCACGACGTACGCCGCGTGCGTCGGGTACCCGAGCAGCGCGGCCCGCTCGGCGCGCAGCGCGGCGATGCGGACGATCAGCTTGGAGTTGTCCGGAATGCCGCGCTGCACCGAGGCGCGGTGGATGCGCTCACGCAGGGCGCGGTCGGTCAGCTCGGCGAGGTCCGGCTGCCCGGTGGGCAGCACCAGCGGGAGGACGTACTTGCCCGAGAGCCCCCGGGACTTCGCGGTCTCGGCGGCGGCCTTGATCGAGTCCTCCGGCAGGCCGTCCAGCTCGGCCACGTCGTCCACCACGATGGCCGAGGCGTTGGTGTGGGCCAGGAGGTTCTGCTCGAAGCGGGTGGACAGCGTGGAGAGCTCCTCGTTGAGTGCCCTCAGCCGCTCCTGGTCCTGCGCGCCGAGCTCGGCCCCGGCCCGCACGAAGTCGGTGACGTAGCGCTCCAGCAGCCACTTCTGCTCGGCGTCCAGGCCCTCGGGGGAGATCTGCCTGATGCGGGCGAACAGCGACCGGTTGAGGTGGATGGCGTCGCCGTGCTGGGTGAGCTTCGGGGTGATCTGCTTCTGGATCTCCTGCACCGTGGGGTTGGTGTCGGAGGACGCCTGGTTGAAGAACACCGTGGAGACGCGGGTGAGCAGCATCCCCGAGCGCTCCAGGGCCGCCACGGTGTTGTCGAACGACGGCGGCTCGGGATCACTCGCGATGACCTCCACCTCGGCCAGGTGCTCGGCCATGCCGCGCTCGAAGGCGGGGACGTAGTGCTCCTCCCGGATCTCGGCGAAGGGGGGCAGACCGTACGGCAGGGCACTCGGGACGAAGAAGGGGTTCTCGCTCAAGGCGCGGGCTCCTCACGTGGAAAGGGCTCTCGCTAGCAGCCTCGCACAGCCGGGCGCCGCCCCGGCACCCCCTGTGGACGACCGCGGGATGTGACGGGCGACCTGGGCGTTCACCAATCGTTTTGGTCCTCACCGCCAAGCTGGGCTATTCTTTCGGAGGCGCAAGCGGGCCGCTCCGCAAGGGGTTCCGCGAGCCGATGGGGTATGGGGTAATTGGCAGCCCGGCTGATTCTGGTTCAGCTAGTCTAGGTTCGAGTCCTGGTACCCCAGCAGGTCGCCAGCAACGACGCGGATGTCCGGCAACGGGCGTCCGCGTTCGTCGTTCCACACGGGCTTTCCGGGCCCGGGTGGCCCGGCTACCGGTTTGGCCGTGCTGTCAAGGGTGCGGTAGAGTAACGCCCGTTGCCGAGGCGTCCGGAAGGGCGCCTCAGTCGGTTCGGATCACCGGGCCGGCAGGCAGTTCGCGCAGGGGTCCCGTCGTCTAGTGGCCTAGGACGCCGCCCTCTCAAGGCGGTAACGCCGGTTCGAATCCGGTCGGGACTACCACTGCGCAACCGGCTCGTCGAGCCGTTGGCTCCGTCGTCTAGTGGCCTAGGACGCCGCCCTCTCAAGGCGGTAGCGCCGGTTCGAATCCGGTCGGGGCTACACCTGGTGTAGGCGAACCCTCGGACGTTCCGTCCGGGGGTTTTTCGCGTTTCACCCGGGATTGTGGACCCGCCGGGGACGGCCGGCTCGCGCCGTCCCCAGCCGCGGAAAGGACCTACCGGGTCGTGTTGCCCGAGCGGACCTTGAACAGGGCCCGCCGCGCCGCCTTGGCCACCTGACGGTCCGGGTGGGAGTCGCCGATCATCTCCAGCAGCTCCTCGACGTGCGGGTGCGGCACCCGCCAGATCACGTCCAGCAGGTTGCTCAGCACCGGCGCCGGGCCGATGTCGTGCAGGCTGCTGACGAACTCCGGCGTGCCGAGGCCCGCCGAGATCGTCCACATGTCCAGGATGAGCCAGTGGGTGTCGCTCTGGCTGGGCTCCGGCGCGTCCGGCACCCCGAGCTGGGTCAGGTGCGTCGCCGCGTACGGCCGCAGCGACGGCTCGTCCAGGGCGGCCTGCCAGGCGGGGACGGCGACCGGCCCGAGCGTGCCGACCAGGCTGGCCGCCTGCACCCGGATCAGCGCGTCCGCCTCGTCGTCCGCGGCGGCCTCCAGCAGCTCCTCGGCGGCGGTGGCGGGGTCGCGCAGCTTCATCCAGGCCGCGAACTCGGCGTCCGCCTCCTCCTCGGGCAGGTCGGCGCTGAGCGACAGCAGGTCGAGCGCCGTCATCGCGTCGATCGCCGGGCGGGCGTCCACCTCGATGTCGTCGTCGTCCAGCAGGTGGACGACGCCCTCGGTGCCGAGCGGGGTGAGCCGCACGACGTCGCCGGACACCTCGGCCATGCCGTACCCCGACAACCACTCCAGCACGGACGCCAGCGGGTCGCCGGCCTCCTGCCAGGCCTGCGCGCCGAGGTCGTCGAACTCGGCGGCGGCCTCGGCGAGCTCCTCGCGCAGCTCACCCACCGGGCGTTCGCCGCCCGCGAGCAGCAGGCGGATCAGCAGGCCGCGGGTCAGGCCGGAGAGCGCCAGCGTGAGATCGTCGTCGTCCAGCTCGGGGTCGCCGTAGTCGACCGAGTGGAGGCCGAGCATCCAGGCGTCCAGGACGTCCTCGTCGTTCTCGAACGGCCACGCGGAGGTGTCCTCGTCCACGCTGACCGTGTCGACGTCCGCGTTGCCCCCGTCGTCCGGGGTGAGGAACTCGAGGTCCACCGCGAGGTTCCACAGGTTCCACAGGGCGGGAACCTCGTCGGCGAGCGGTTTGGCGGCCGGCTCGGGCAGCCCCACGACGGCGAGGGCCTCGCGGATCTCCTCGTCGCTGAGCAGGGTCTCGGTCCCGACGGTGCGGGACGTGCCGACCCAGACGGCGAGGTCGCGGGCCTTGGCGATCAGCGGCGCCGCGCGGGCGGCGGTGGCCAGCTCGGCGTCCGGCCGCAGCCTGATGGTGGGCAGATCGGCGATCTCGTCGGCGAACGGCTCGAAGTCGCCGAGGCCCTCGACGTCCTCCTCGTCCAGATCGTCCTCGTCATCGTCGTCGTCCCACTCGCGGTCGCCGAGGACCTCCTCCAGCGCCTCGTCGAAGTCGTCCTCCAGGGTGTCGAGCTCGTCCAGCAGATCGTCGAGGGAGTCGGACCCCTCGGCGAGGCGGCCGGTCTCGGAGAGGAACGTCAGGTAGGCGCGCACGGCGGCGATCATGCCGTCCGCCGCGGCCTCGGCGTCCTCGACGACCTGAGGCATGCGCTCCACGAGGATGGGGCGCAGGTCGCCGCGGCGCCACAGGCGCACGTCCTCCCGCAGGATCAGGCGGTGCCAGAGAGCGACGGGCCCCACCAGATCGGGATCACTGTCCGGTGCGTTGTCCGGTGCCCAGAGAATGAACTCTTGCAGGAGGGGACGCAGCTCGGACGCGGCTGCCTCGATGCGATCTGTCACTCCGCCAGGCTAGTGCTTGGCGGCAGTGCTCTCTAATCAGTTAGGGCCTGTTGTGAGGCCATGTGGCGCCGTGGCGCCCGGCGGCTCAGTTGCTGCGGCGCATCGCCTCGGTGATGCGTTCGGCGGCGGCCACGACCGGCCCGGCGTGGATGCGCCCCGGGGTGCGGGTGAGACGCTCGATCGGGCCGGACACGGACACGGCCGCGATCACCTTGCCGCCCGGGCCGCGGATGGGGGCCGACACGCTCGCCACGCCCTGCTCGCGCTCGCCGACGCTGTGCGCCCAGTTGCGGCGGCGCACGCTGGCGAGGGTGGCGGCGGTGAACTTCGCGCCGCGCAGCCCGCGGTGCAGGCGGTCGGGCTCCTCCCAGGCGAGCAGCACCTGGGCGGCCGACCCGGCGGTCATCGGCAGCGAGGAGCCGACGGGTACGGTGTCGCGCAGGCCGCTGGCCCGCTCGGCGGCGGCCACACAGACGCGTTCGTCGCCCTGCCTGCGGTAGAGCTGTGCGCTTTCGCCGGTGATGTCGCGCAGGTGGGTGAGCACGGGGGAGGCGACGGCCAGCAGACGGTCCTCGCCGGCCGCGGTGGACAGCTCGGACAGGCGCGGGCCGAGCACGAACCGTCCCTGCGTGTCGCGGGTGACGATGCGGTGGTGTTCCAGCGCCACCGCAAGGCGGTGGGCGGTCGGCCGGGCCAGGCCGGTCGCCTGGACGAGTTGAGCGAGGGACGCGGGGCCCGCCTCGAGGGCGTTGAGGACCAGCACGGCCTTGTCCAGCACGCCGACTCCGCTAGAGTTGTCCATACCCCGATACTGCCGTCTCGCTATCCGAGATGCAACTGGCTTGTGGGCGTGGAGCGGGTAGGCTTGTCCATATAACGATATGTCCGTCTTAGAGATTGAGACGATCCGGGGCATGAAACGCGAGGAGGCGTTCACAGCATGGGTCGCACACTGGCCGAGAAAGTATGGGAGCAGCACGTCGTCCGCCGGGCCGGCGGAGAGCCCGACCTGCTCTACATCGACCTTCACCTCGTGCACGAGGTGACAAGTCCGCAGGCGTTCGACGGCCTGCGCATGGCCGGGCGCAGGGTGCGACGCCCCGACCTCACCATCGCGACGGAGGACCACAACGTCCCGACCGTGCTCGGGCCCATCGCCGACCCGGTGTCCAAGGCGCAGGTGGACACCCTGCGCAAGAACACCGCCGAGTTCGGCATCCGGCTGCACCCCATGGGCGACGACGGCCAGGGCGTGGTGCACATCATCGGCCCGCAGTTCGGCCTCACCCAGCCCGGCATGACCGTGGTCTGCGGCGACTCCCACACCTCCACCCACGGCGCCTTCGGCGCGCTGGCCTTCGGCATCGGCACCTCCGAGGTGGAGCACGTGCTCGCCACCCAGACGCTGCCCGCCTACCGGCCGAAGACCATGGCCATCGAGGTGACCGGCGAGCTGCCGTACGGCGTCACCGCCAAGGACCTCATCCTCGCCATCATCGCCAAGATCGGCACCGGCGGCGGCCAGGGGCACATCGTGGAGTACCGCGGCGAGGCCATCCGTGCGCTGTCCATGGAAGGCCGCATGACGGTCTGCAACATGTCCATCGAGGCGGGCGCCCGGGCCGGCATGATCGCCCCGGACGAGACCACGTTCGCGTACCTCCAGGGACGGCCGCACGCCCCCTCCGGGGCCGCCTGGGACGCCGCGGTGGAGTACTGGCGGTCGCTGCGCACCGACGACGACGCGGTGTTCGACACCGTGGTCGAGATCGACGCCTCCACCCTCTCGCCGTTCGTCACCTGGGGCACCAACCCGGGTCAGGGACGGCCGCTGCGTGACGCCGTGCCCGCGCCCGAGGAGACCGACGACCCGGCCGCGGCGCGGCGGGCGCTGGAGTACATGGGCCTCACCGCCGGCACTCCGCTCACCGAGATCGCGGTGGACACCGTCTTCGTCGGCTCCTGCACCAACGGCCGCCTGGAGGACCTGCGGGCCGCCGCGGACGTCCTGCGCGGGCGCAAGGTCACCACGCGCACGCTGATCGTGCCCGGATCCATGCGGGTGAAGGCCGAGGCGGAGGCCGAAGGGCTGCACGAGGTGTTCACCGCCGCGGGCGCCGAGTGGCGGGCCGCGGGCTGCTCGATGTGCCTCGGCATGAACCCCGACACCCTGTCCCCGGGGGAGCGCAGCGCGTCCACCTCCAACCGCAACTTCGAGGGACGCCAGGGCAAGGGCGGACGCACCCACCTGGTGTCGCCCGCGGTCGCCGCCGCCACCGCCGTCACCGGCCGTCTCACCGCGCCCGCCGACCTCTGACAGGAGCCTTCGATCATGGAAGCCTTCACCACGCACACCGGGCGCGCCGTGCCGCTGCGCCGCAGCAACGTCGACACCGACCAGATCATCCCGGCCGTGTGGCTCAAGCAGGTCAGCCGCACCGGCTTCGAGAAGGGCCTGTTCGCCGCCTGGCGCGAGGACCCGTCCTTCGTGCTGAACGACCCCGCGTACGCCGGGGTGTCCGTCCTGCTCGCCGGGCCCGACTTCGGCACCGGCTCCTCCCGCGAGCACGCCGTGTGGGCGCTGCAGCAGTACGGCTTCCGGGTGGTGATCGCCGCGCGGTTCGGCGACATCTTCCGGAACAACTCCACCAAGATGGGCCTGCTGCCGGTGGTGCTCCCCGCCGAGACCGTCGAGCGACTCCAGGCCGCCGCCGAGGCCGACCCCGCCACCGAGGTGACCGTCGACCTCGGCGAACGGCAGGTGCGCTGGGCCGGCGGCACCGCGTCGTTCGAGATCGACGACTACACCCGCTGGCGTCTCATGGAGGGCCTGGACGACATCGGGCTGACCCTGAGGCACGCCTCGGACATCGAGAAGTACGAGAATGGTCGGCAGCAATGGCTGCCGACGACCGTCTGACCCGACCCGCGAGCCCTGAGGAAGAGCTGGCGCGGCGACTGCGCGACGCGCACCGCCGCGTCACCGCCATGCCGCTTCCCGCTGCCGAGAAAGAGCGTTTCGCCCGCCGTTTCGTGGCGATTTGTGAGGTCGCCAAGCGCGATCTGGACCACGCCCGGGCCCGCCTGGACGCCTTCATGGCCGATCTCGACGGGCACTCCGACACGCCGCGTAGGTGAAAGATTGCGGAATGTGATTGAGTCCTGGCCCGGTGTCCCTTAATTTCAAGCGGGTAGGGGGTTTCTGACCGTTGACTGGTGGTTGCGTGCCGGAACCCCGCACTAGGCAACACCGGGTGAGGCGGGGTCGCGCGTCGACGCCGGCGACGCTCATTCTCAGACAGCGGTAACAGGGGGAGCAAAGCCAGATGAACAAGCGAGAACTCGTAGACGCGATCACCGATCGGGTCGGCGACAAGAAGACGGCGACCGAGGCGGTGAACGCCATCATCGAAGCGATCCAGCAGGCCGTTTCGAGCGGGGACAAGGTCTCGATCACAGGCTTCGGCGCGTTCGAGATGGCGCACAAGCCTGCCCGCCAGGCCAGGAACCCGAGCACCGGCGAGCCCATCAAGGTCTCCGAAAGCTGGGGCCCCAAGTTCCGCCCCGGCGCCGACTTCAAGGAACAGGTCAACGCCGCAGGCAAGAAGGCCTCAAAGAAGAAGTAATCCCAACCGCGCGCCCGGACCCCACTCCGGGCGCGCACCCACCCACACCAGAACACCTTCGGTGCACGCACCCACTCCGCGCCGAGCCGCTTCTCGAGGTGCGCATCCACTCCCCGCCGACGTTGCTCGGGGCGCGCACTCACTCCGTGCTGGGACGCCGCTCGGGGTGCGCATCCACTCCGCGCCGGGACGCTCCTCGGGTGCGCAGCCACTCGTGCCGGGACGCTCCTCGGGGCGCGCACTCACTCCGCGCCGGGACGTTCCGTGGTGCGGGCACCTGCTCCGTGCCGGGGCTTTCACTCCGGGTGCGCAGCTACTCTGTGCCGGGACGGTCCTCGGGGCGCGCACTCACTCCGCGTCGGGACGCTCCTTGTTCCGGGCCGGGAAGGGTCAGTCCGGGCCGGGGCGCCAGGGGCGGGTGATGGCGCTGAGCATGGGGTGGATCTGCACCGGGCCGAGGCCGGCGGTGACGACGGGGTCGCCCGCGCGGATGGCCTCGGCCTCCTCCAGGGAAGCGACCTCCAGGATGCCGGCGCCGAAGGTGCCGGCGGGGTCGGCGACCGGCCCGACCGCGATCGCGATTCCCTTGTCGGCGAGCACGCGCCAGTAGGCGGCGTGCTCGCTCATGACCGCGGCCTCGGCCTCGGTCATCGTCTCGACGAAGTCGGGGCGTGAGGTGAACTTGTAGAAGAAGTAGCTCATGTACCGTTCCTGCCGGGTTGGTCCGCCGCCTCGGCGGCGGTGGTGAAGCGGGCGAGAATCGTCGTCCAGCCCTCGTTGTAGGCCCCGCCGGTGTAGCCGCCGGGCAACGCGCAGTCCTTGGACAACTCGGCGTCCCCGAGCGCCTCCCACCCACGGTGCTCGACGGCGACCCTGGTCAGCGCCGGCCCGAGCGCGGTGAAGGTCAGCTCGACCTCGGTCGCCACCGGGGTGATGTCCCACGTCATGGTGAACCCGTGAGGCGGCCGCCAGTCGACCAGCTCGCCCCACTGGACGACGGTCCCGTCCTCCCACGTCTCGTAGACCCGCCCACCCGCCCGCTGCTCCAGCGTCACGTCCCGCACCTTGTCCTGCCCCGCGGAGAACGGCCGCACCGGCCACCACAGCCCGATCGTGCGGACGAAGACCTCAAAGGTGTGATCGACATCGCTACGCACAATGGTCGACTGCCGAACCGGCGGCGGCCGCAACGGCCTGCTCTGGGTGGTCATCGAACTCTCCCCGTGTGATGTCGAACCTGGCAAGGCGTGCCCTGCAAATGACGCCGACTGTGCCGACGCTGGTGGTGGTCATGCCGACGGTGGTGACGCCGGTACGGGTCACACCGGTAGTGGTGACGCTGATGCGGGCCACGCTGACGCTCGTACGGTTCACGCCGGTAGAGGTGACGACTCTCAGACGGCATGCCGTCCCTCCTCGTCATCGCTCAGCCCACGCTCGGCTTCGACAAGCCGCCGTGCCGTGTCCAGCGCGTCCCCCCACATCCCATCCAGAAAGGCCCGCACCCCGTCGAGTCCCTCCGGCCGCGCCCGGTACAGCCGCCGCGTCCCGTCCCGCCGCTCAGCCAGCAACCCCGCGTTCTTCAACACGGTCACATGCTGGCTGATAGCCGTACGACTCACATCGAACGCCGCCGCGATCTCCCCTGCCGACAACTCGTCCTGAGCCACCAGCCGCAAGATCCCCCGCCGCCGCGGCTCCGCGAGCGCCCGCAGCACCTCGTCGGTAGACGAGTCCTCGCTCACGCCCACAGCCCCACCTGATTCCCGTCCGGATCCGTGAACACCGCGATCCGCCCCACGTCCCCCGGCAGCTCCATCGGCGCCACCAGCCGCTTCCCCCCAACGCCTCCTCGATCCGTCAGCAGTCGCTAACGTTAGTGAAGGCTGACACTCTTGGCAATCCCCCCGAACTCCTGCGCGGTGGGACACCGGCCCCTCCCTCTGCTGCTATCGCGCAGCCTCCTTTTCGACGTCGCGCCAACGGTTGTCGTACGGCGAGGCGTCACCACCGTGTCGTACGGCGAATCCGTCCTCCGTGCCGTACGGCGGATCCGGCGCCTTCGTGCGGTGAGTGACCGGGAAGGGTGCGGAAGTTAGACTTACGGCCGTGCAGGCGACGGTGCGGTCCTATGACGAGCAGACGCGGTCGGGCTCGGTGTTCTTGGACGACGGCACCGAGATGCCGTTCGGCACCGCGGCGTTCGACGCGGGGCCGCTGCGGCTGCTGCGGTCAGGTCAGCGAGTGAACATCAAGGTCCAGGACGGGACCATCACGGTGATCACGCTGTCGACCTTTCCCCTGCCCGACTAGCCGGTCGGCGGCCCTGTGACGGCGCGCCGACTCCGCTGTACAACGTCCCGATGTCTTGGCGCCGGAAAGTTCTCTGTGCGAAAGCATCAGGGGGATGGTGCCGGTGTCTCGCCGCACATGGCGCCGGATTGGCCGTACAACGTCTCGCCGTCGCGGTGCTGGGAGTGTTGGCTGGTGATGGCGCCGGGGGCCCCGCCGGTCGGCTTTCGTGCGGTGGCGGCTTCGCCGTATGACAGCCTGTCGGCGTGGCGCCGGAAAGTTCTTCGCGCCAAAGTTCAGAGGGATGGTCGGGGAGGGTGGGTGGGGGTTGGTCAGGTGGTGAGGGTGGTCAGGGCTGAGAGTACGTAGAGGCAGCCGGCGATGGTTACTGCGAGGCCTGCTAGGGCGGGGAGCCATTTGGTCAGGTGGGTGGCATAGGGCCAGGTTTTGGTGCGGGTGTTGAGGAAGGTGTGGCTGCGGATGGTCAGGGCGCCTACGGCGGTGAGGGTGGCGGCCATTCCGGTGCCGAAGGCTATTACCAGGATCACGGCGTCCAGGGCGCGGCCGGTGAGGAGACCGGTGACCAGGATTATGAAGGCTGAGGGGGAGGGGAGGAGGCCGCCGGAGAGGGCTAGGGCGATCAGGCCGCGGCGGGACCATGGGTCGGTGGGGGGTGTTGCTGCGGGGTCTGGATGGGTTTCTTGGGGCTTCAGTAGGAGATGCCCGTGCCCGTGGCCGTGACCGTGACCGTGGTCGGGGGATGGGGAAATGCGGTGGCGGAGGTGGCGGTAGGTGAGGTGGGTGCCTACGGCTATGACGATCAGGCCGGCGGCGATCTGGAGCCACGCTGTTACGGAGTCGGTGGCGTAGCCGGCGGCGGTGGAGAGGCCGACCCAGGTGAGGGCGAGCACCAGTACGGAGAAGGTGTGCATCATGGCGACGATCACGCCTAGGCGTACGGCGTCGCGACAGCGGCCGTGGGTGCCGATCAGGTACGCGGCGGTGATGCTCTTGCCGTGGCCGGGGGCGACGGCGTGGAAGGCGCCTACGCCGAGGGCGATGGCGAGCATCAGAAGGAACGCACCCCCGCTGTCGAAGAGCGCGATGAGTCGGCTCTCGGCTTCACCCATGCCGGTCATGGACGCGCTCCTTCGCGGTGGCGGTTTGCGGAGCGGTCATGGACGCGCTCCTTCGCGGTGGCGGTACGCGGGGCGGTCATGCACGTGCCGCGTTCGCGGTGGCGGGCGGTGACGGTACGTGGGGTGGTCGTGGGCGTGCTGCGTTCGGGGTGGTGGGTGGGGGTGGTGTGTGGGGTGGTCATGTGTGGGTTTTTCTGCGGTGGCGTAGGTGGAGCAGGGCCAGGGTGCCGAGGAGTGCTGTGGCGGTTGTGGCTGTGGTCAGGGCCGTGGTGGTGACGGGGGAGGGGGCGGTCTCGGGGGAGAAGTGGAGGGTTTGGGTGGGGGTGGTGGCGGTGAAGAGGGTTTGGCTGGGGGTGGCGGGGGTGGTTGCGGTGAGCATGGTGCGGTAGTTCTCGTTCAGGTCGGTCAGGGCGCCTACGGTGACGGTCAGGGTGGTGACGGGGTGGGGGCAGGTGTAGGTCAGGCGGGCGCCTTGGGTTGTCAGGGATTCCAGGGGGTGCAGGGTCGCGGGGCAGGGGTGGCCTTGCTGGGTCACTTCGAGGTGGCGTAGGAGATAGGCGCGGACGGCGGGGGAGCGTTGGAGTTTTTGCTCGCCGGTCAGGGTGGTGGAGACTTCGCCGGCGCCGGGGGGTTCGAAGGCGCCCAGGGACTGGCCGAGGGCTACCCAGTCGTCTTCGGCGGCGAGCCAGGTGAGGGTCACCTCGGGGCCGTCGGCGCTGATCCGTGCGGTCGAGGGCGGGCCGAAGGGGTGGGCGGCGGCCGGGGCGGCGATCGCGAGGACGGCCAGTGCCACGACTGCCGGCAGGCCGATGCGGATGTTCACGCGTGCGGGTCTCCTGACGAGCGGGGGAACGTGAAGAGGCCCGGGTGCGTGCCGCCGGGTCCCGGCGGCACGCACCCGGGAGGGATCACTTGGCCACGGTGATGACCGGGCTGGTGATCTTCTGGTTGGCGCTGGTCAGGTACACCTCGTAGGCGCCCGGACGGATGTGGGCGGGCACGTCGAAGGTGTAGGTCAGGCGGCCGAGCTCGTCGGCGGTGGCGGTGCCGATGGTGCCCTTGTCGCCGTGGTGGCCGTCCCAGCCGTCCCGGCGGTCCCGGTCACCGTCGCCGTCCTCGCCGCCGTGGCGGGCGGCGTCGGCGGTGGCGGGCTCGGCGGTGCGGAGGTGGACGGTGACCTTCTCGCCGGGGTCGTACCCGAAGGCGGACACGGAGAGGCGGGCGCGCGGCTTCACCGTGGTGGTGCTCACGGTGACCTGCTGCCCGACGGTGTTCTCGGGGGTGCGGAGGTCGTTGACGGTGCGTTCGCCCTTGGCGTTCTTGCGGATGAGGAACCCGTCGTGGTGCTCGCCGTTGGCGTACCGGGCCTCGAACCGCAGTTGGCCGGACTCCACGTCGATCAGTTGGTAGAGCTGCGTGTTCTGGCTGGTGCTGACCACTTCGGCGCCGTTGCCTGTCCAGTTCTCGCCGCCGTTGAGCGCGTACATCTTGCCGCCGGACACGGACACGACGTACGCGACGCCGTTGTGCACCGTGGCGGACCTGCGGGCCGTCCGCACGTTGCCGCGGCCGTAGGAGTGGTCGTGGCCCTGCAGCACGAGGTCCACGCCGTACTTCTCGAACAGCGGGCCCCACTGTGCGCGGACGTTCGGGTTGTTGCGGGTGCCGGTGGTGGAGTACACCGGGTGGTGGAGGGTCACCACGGTCCACCGGTTGGGGTTGTCCTTGAGCAGGCCCTCCAGCCACGTCGTCTGCGCGGCCATCAGGGCGGCGTTGCTCTGGTGGTTGCTGTCCAGGCCGATGAACCGCACGCCCTGGTAGTCGACGTGGTAGACCGTCTGCTTGAGCTCAGGGTTGCCCGGTCCGTTGTCCGGATACGGGAACTGCGGCCGCCAGAAGGTGGACAGGCCGCTGCTGTACTCGTGGTTGCCGGGGATCGAGATGTTGTTGACCTGGCTGTCGATGAAGCCGCCGGCCTTGTACCACTGGCCCCACTGCTCTTCGCTGTTGGCGCTGTCGATGAGGTCGCCCGCGTTGACGATCATCTTGGCCTGGGGGCGCTCGGCGAACGCCTGGCGGAAGACGCGCGGCACGGCCGAGTCGATGTAGTTCTGCGCGTCGCCGTAGTAGATGAACGAGAACGGCTTCAGCTCGCTGGCGGCGGTGGTGAAGTCGTTCCACTCGCTCCAGTTGGTGCCGTCGCCGACCCGGTAGGTGTAGCGGGTGTCGGGCTTCAGGCCGGTGAACTCCACGGTGTGGTACGTGGAGGCGTACCCGAGGGTGGTGTTGACGGGGGTGGTGGACAGCGCCTTGATGTTGGCGACGGCACCGGCGGCCGGGGCGACCTGGCCGAGGGCGCGGGGAGATTCGAGGATCTCGGCCTGCGCGAACTCGGCGGTCGTCTCGGCGCGCCAGGTCACCTTCTGCGAGGTGGACGGCGTGGTGGTCGGGGTCAGGATGATGCGGTCGGGCATCGGGGACGGCTTGTGGATCTCGGCGGCGGGGTACTTCGGGGGGGCCGCCGCGCCGAAGGCGACGGGCCCGAAGGCGAGGCCGCCGACGAGTAGCGCACTGGCACCGATCAGGGTTAGTTTGCCCTGCCGGGTCCGGAAGGACCACGGCGCACGGACGTCACTCACGGTGAGGATCACTCCTGGGGGGACACGGGGAGACCGCCACGGAACCGCAGCGGGCGGAGTGGATTCAGCCAGATCGGCCTGACCGTTGATCCAATGGGGCTTTACGGCCGAATGAACGAATGATCCACAAGTGCCCGATGAGTCCCATGATGGGTGATCCGTCACCCGCCCTTCACGGCACCGACACCCGGAGTTGCCGCCTGCCTCGGCCGCGCCCGCCACGATGTGCCGGGCTTCGGCGTCCAACCGCCGTGCCCGGTCCGGGCGCAGTGCCGGCACGACCCGGCCGTGCGCAACCCCCTGAGGAGAGGTTCCCCCGATGACGACGGCTGCCGGGCAGGCCGCCCGAGGACGGTCGCGCCGCTTGGCGTTCCTCCCCGGTGTCCTCGCGCTCGGCGCGCTCTTCGTCCCCCCGGCCGCCCCCATGGTGACCAAGGGGGACACCTTCCTGAACGCGCGGACCACGGGTGTGCTCAACATCGAGAACGGCGAGTGCTTCGACGACCCGGCCTACTCGGCGGGCGCCGGCGAGGACGTCGTGGTCTACCGCCCGTGCGCCGAGGGCGCCGGCAACCAGGTCTACGGCTTCGTGCACGCCGAGGACGGCCCGTGGGACCGCCCCGCGCTGGCCGCGTTCGCGTGGGAGAGCTGCGGGCGCGGGTTCGCGCATTATTGGCCGGGGGAGACGCGGCTGGACTTCTACCCCGTGCTGCCCACCGCCGAGACGTGGGCGGACGGCGACCGTGACGTCATGTGCGTGGTCTACGACCCGGCGGGACGGCTGGCGCGCTCGGCGCTGCCACGTAACTGACCGGTGGGCCGGGGTCAGGTCCGGTCGGGGATGTAGCTGGCCAGCCCGCGCAGCAGGATGTCCAGGCCGAGCAGGAACCGCGTGTCGTTGTCCTTGTGGAACATGTGCCCCGCGAGGGCCACCAGGTGGGGGAACTGCTCGGGCGGCAGAGCGGCGAAGTAGGCCTTGAGCGTGCCGCTCATCTCGTCCCAGTCGGCCACCGCCGAGTCCCGCTGCCGTTCCTCCCACAGGCTCTCCTCCAAGGAGAACCCGTCGACGTAGGTGGCCATGATGTCGCCGGCGGTGGCCGCGATCTCGTCGGGCAGGCCGGCGGCGCGGAAGATGGCGAAGAGCCTCTCCACGGTGGGCAGGAGCTCGGGCGTGAAGGGCACCTGCGCCACGGAGATGCGGGCCATGTCCCGGTGGCGGAGCAGGCGGGTGCGCCATTCGAGCGCGTAGTCCTTGATCTGCTCCTGCCACCGCTCGGGGTCGGGCTCGGGCGGCTGGTGGCCGCGGAACAGGCGCTCGTACATGATCTGCAGCAGGTCGTCCTTGCTCGCCACGTGGGCGTACAGCGCGGAGACGGCGACCCCGAGCTCGGCGGCGACCTGGCGCATGCTGAGCCTGTCGTAGCCCTCGCGGTCCAGGACGGCGTACGCCGCCTCGACGATGCGCTCCAGGCTGAGGGGGACGCGCGCGGGCGCGGCCCGCTTGCGCGTGCGGTCCCAGGGAGGCGGGGGAGGAAGCTCCCCCTGGCGCCCGGTCGGGACGGGGGCCTCCCGGTCTGGACGGCTCATGTCTCACCGCCCCTCGGCGTCCCAGGTGATGGCGTACTCCGGAGTCTAGTGCGACGGCCCGGGCGCTTGATCCGCCAGGAAAAACCCGTGGGATCGGGGAACTTTGCCATCAACTTCACGATATATCTTGTCTTCCGCCTTGACGCGACATATCTTGAGAACGCCGCACTTTGCGACGAACACTGTTCAAGTGTAGAACACTGCTAACTGTTACTGAACACTGTTCTGTCCCCCCGCCTGGCGGACGCCGGCCCAAGGAGCCCTCCATGACGACGATCGACACCTCAACCACCACCGCCCCACCCGGCCCCGCGCCGTACCGATGGCGATGGGTCGCCCTGTTCGTCATCCTCGCCGCCGAGGTGATGGACATGCTGGACGCCCTGGTCACCAACATCGCGGGCCCCACCATCCGCGAGGAGCTCGGCGGCAGCGCGGCGATCATCCAGTGGCTCGGCGCCGCGTACACCTTGTCGATGGCGGTCGGCCTGATCACCGGCGGCCGGCTCGGCGACATCTACGGCCGCAAGAGGATGTTCATGATCGGCGCGATCGGCTTCACCGTCGGCTCGCTGCTGTGCGCCGTGGCGCAGACCCCGGAGATCCTGGTCGGCGCCCGCGTCGTGCAGGGCCTGTTCGGCGCGGTGATGCTCCCGCAGGGCCTCGGCATGATCAAGGAGATGTTCCCGCCCAAGGAGATGCAGGCGGCGTTCGGCATGTTCGGCCCGGTCATGGGCCTGTCCTCGGTGGGCGGCCCCGTGCTCGCCGGGTGGCTGATCGACGCGGACTTCTTCGGCACCGGCTGGCGCATGATCTTCCTGATCAACCTGCCCCTCGGCGCCGCCGCGGTGCTCGCCGGCCTGCGCTTCCTGCCCGAGTCCCGCTCCCCGCACCCGCTCAAGCTGGACTTCGGCGGCATGCTGCTGGCGTCCCTGGCCGGCGTGCTGATCGTCTTCCCGCTGGTGCAGGGCCGCGAGCACGACTGGCCGCTGTGGTCGTTCCTGATGATCGCCGGCTCGGTCGTGGTGTTCCTGGTCTTCGGGTGGTACGAGGCGCGCAAGAGCCGCGCCGGCGGCGACCCGCTGGTGGTGCCCAGCCTGTTCCGCAAGCGCGCCTTCACCGGCGGCCTGGTCACCGGCCTGGTGTTCTTCTCCGGCATGATCGGCTTCTCGCTGGTGTTCAACCTGTACACCCAGATCGGCCTCGGCTACAGCACGCTCACCGCGGGCCTCGCCATGGCGCCGTGGTCGATCGGCATGGTCGTCGGCTTCGGCGTCGCCCAGCCGCTGCAGAAGTTCGGCCGCAAGGTGCTGCACGGCGGCACGCTGGTCATGACGCTCGGTGTGCTGGCCATCCTGGTCACCATCAACGTCGCCGGCATCGGGGTCTCGCCCTGGCAGCTCGCGCCCTCGCTGCTGTTCACCGGCATCGGCATGGGCCTGCTGATGGCGCCGTTCTTCGCCATCGTGCTCGCCGGGGTGGAGCAGCACGAGACCGGCTCGGCGTCCGGCACGCTGACCGCCGTCCAGCAACTCGGCAGCGCCTTCGGTGTCGCGCTGCTCGGCACGGTGTTCTTCGGCCTGCTCGGGGGCAACGTCGCGGCCGCCGCGGACGACGGCACGCCCAAGCTGCGCGCCGACCTGGCCGCGGTGCAGGTCGCCGGCGCCCGGCAGGACGCCATCGTGACCGCGCTGCGCGACTGCGGACGCGACCGCGCGATCGCCAAGGACCCGCAGGAGGTGCCGGCCTCGTGCGTGCGGCTGGAGCGGGCCGGGCGTGCGGCGGCCACCTCGCCGGAGTCCGGCGCCGCGATCCAGAAGGCCGTCATGGACGCGGGGACGGACGCGGCCAAGGAGGGCTTCGGCGTCGCGATGAAGACCATCCTGTGGGTGGTGGCCGGCATGCTGCTGCTGACCTTCGTGGTCGCCTTCCTGCTGCCGAAGCAGGCCCTCCCCGAGGACCAGCTCACGCACTGAGCGTCACCCGGCCGGCGGTCACAGGGGTCCGCCGGAACGGGCCGCCTCAGGCGGTCACGGCCGGCCGCGCACGGTCACTTGGATCACGCGGGGGTCCACCGTCCGGTGGGCCCCCGCATCGTGTCGGCCACCGCCGCGGTGTGCGGGCCGACGCCGAGGGAGAGCGCCTCCAGCAGGTCGGCCGGGGTGTCCACGTCACGCCGCAGGGAAGCGATGCCGTCCAGGGTGAGCTCCTTGGCCCCGGAGCCGAGGTGCCGCGCACGGGACTCGCCCCCGAAGCGGGGACGGAACGCCACCCCGGGCCGCACCCCGTAGAACGTGGTCCCCACCTCGGCGGCGTCCGGCACGAACGCCTGGTCGAACTCGGCCGCCGCCGCCAGCGCCGCCGACAACTCGGCGGGACGCAGCGCGGGCAGGTCCGCCTGGAGCGCCCCCACCGGGTCCCCGGGCGACAGCCGTACGGCCTCCGCGCCCCCGGCCCGCAGCGCGGCGTTCAGCCCCGCCTCCGGGTCGGGCACCACCAGCGCGCCGAGCGCGGACAACGCGGCGGCGGGCACCGGGTCGGCCGTCACCACCACGACGCGGGCGACGTCCGGGCAGCGCAGGGCCGCGGACACCGTGTCGCAGGCGACGGCCACGGCGAGTGCCGCCCGGTGCGGCCCGGCCGCCTCGGCCAGCCGGGTCTTGGCCGCGATCAGCGTCTTCACCGGCACCACGAGGGTCCAGCCGTGCCCCCGAAGGGCATCAGAGGCGTCACCATGCATAGCCTTTAGCATCGCGCCTCGACAGCATGCCGAGCCAACCGGGAGACTGAGGGCGCACGAGGCATGACTGGAGGAGTCAATGAGCCGCCCCGGACGTCCGCCCATCCCGTTGGAAGCCTTTGTCGTGGTGATCGTCAAAGCCTTTCTCTACCTGTTCAGCAAACGGGACTGGCGGGGACGCGCCCACCTGCCGCGCACCGGCGGTGTGATCATCGCGACCAACCACCTGTCGTGGAGCGATCCTCTGCTGCTCGCGCACTTCACCTACGACAACGGGCGCTGGCCGGTGTACCTCGCCAAGTCCGGCCTGTTCGACATCCCCGTCATCGGCTGGATCATCAGGAAGTGCAGGCAGATCCCGGTGTTCCGCGGCAGCACCGACGCCGCCCGCTCGCTGAAGTTCGCCGAGGACGCCCTGCGTGAGGGCTCCTGCGTGATCTTCTACCCCGAGGGCACCATCACCCGCGACCCCGAGCTGTGGCCCATGGCGGGCAAGACCGGTGTGGCGCGGCTGGCGCTCGCCACCGGCGTCCCGGTGATCCCGGTGGCCCACTGGGGCGCGCAGGACCTGCTGCCGTACGGCCAGAAGGCGCCGCGGCTGCTGCCCCGCAAGACCTTCCACGCCATCGCGGGGCCGCCGGTCGACCTGTCCAAGTACGAGGGCCTGCCCCTGCGCGGCAAGGTGCTCAAGGAGGCCACCGCCGACATCATGGCGGCCATCACGGCGCAGCTCGCCGAGCTGCGCGGGGAGAAGGCGCCGGACACCCCCTTCGAGGCGGGGGAGAGCCGTTAGGCCTGTTTTTCCGTACGAGCCCGAATGCCCCTGGTCAGGTGCTATGTGTGGTCCGGTACGGTGAGCGGTCGGTTCAGGGCGTCGAGGGCGATGTGCGGAAAATGGGGCTGGGGCTCCGGTGATCCAAAGATGATCGGTCCATCCGAGTGAGCGTACGGTGAGCACATGACCAAGGCCGTCGTTTTCGGAACAGGTTCGTGGGGCACGACTTTCGCGATGATCCTGGCGGAGGCGGGCACCACGACCACGCTGTGGGGACGGCGCGCCGAGGTGGTCGAGGCGATCGACCGACGGCACGAGAACCCCGAGTACCTCCCCGGCATCACGCTCCCGTCCTCGCTGCGCGCCACCACCGACCCGGCGCTGGCCATGGAGGGCGCGGACTTCGTGGTCCTCGCGGTGCCGTCCCAGACCCTGCGCGGCAACCTCGCGGGGTGGCGGCCGCACATCCCCACGGACGCGGTGCTGGTCAGTCTCATGAAGGGCGTCGAGCAGCGCACCTGCCGCCGCATGAGCGAGGTGATCCACGAGGTCGCGGGTGTGCCGGCCGAGCGGATCGCGGTGGTGTCCGGGCCCAACCTCGTCGGCGAGCTCGTGCGCCGCGAGCCGGCCGCCACGGTGGTCGCGGGCGTGGACGAGCGGGTCACCATGCGCCTGCAGGAGGCGTGCCACCTGCCGTGGTTCCGCGCCTACACCAACCCCGACGTCGTGGGGGTGGAGCTCGGCGGCGCGGTCAAGAACGTCATCGCGCTGGCCGTGGGCGTGGCCGCGGGCATGGGCCTCGGCGACAACGTGCGGGCGATGATGATGACGCGGGGCCTCGCGGAGATCTCCCGGCTCGGCGCGGCGCTCGGCGCCGACCCCCACACGTTCGCGGGGCTGGCCGGCATGGGTGATCTGGTGGCCACCTGCATCTCCCCGTTGTCGCGGAACCGTACCTTCGGTGAAAATCTGGGCAGAGGCATGACCATGGCCGAGACCATCGCCGCGACCAAGCAGACCGCGGAGGGGGTCAAGTCCTGTGAGTCGGTCCTCGATCTGGCCAGGAAGCACGACGTCGAGATGCCGATCACCGAGGTGGTCGTGGGTGTCGTGCACGACGGAATGACCCCGAGCGAGGCCGCCATGCTGCTGATGTCGCGCACGCCCAAGCCCGAACGGTACGGCGTGTGACCCCCTCACGAAGGATGCGCAGGAGGCTGGGCGAGAACACCCGGGCGGTGCACCTGCCGGCGGCGCCCGTGCCCCGCCAGGCGCCCATGGGGTTGCCGGTGTGGCGCAGCGCCGCGTGGAGCTTCGACAGCTCCGCCGAGTACGGCGACGTGCTCGGCGACCGCGCGCCCGGTTTCGCCTACAGCCGCATCGACAACCCCACCGTGGCGGCGTTCGCGTCCGGCATCGCGTCCCTCGAGGGGGCCGCCGCGCCCGAGGACGTCGCCGGGCAGGCGTTCGCGTCGGGCATGGCGGCGGTGAGCACGGTGCTGCTGACGTTCCTGCGGGCCGGGGCGCACGTGGTGGCGCCCGCGCCGGTGTACGGCGGCACGTACTCGATGTTGTCCAACGTGCTCGGGCGGTTCGGGGTGTCGGTGGACTTCGTCGACTACTCGGACCTGCGGCGGGTGCACGACACCGTGCGCTCCGCCACAAAGATCATCTACGCCGAGACGCTGAGCAACCCCACCATGGCGGTCGCCGACATCCGGGGCCTGTACCGCATCGCCCGCGACGCCGGGGCCCTGCTCGTGGTGGACTCGACGTTCGCCACCCCTGTGGTGTGCCGGCCGCTGGAGCACGGCGCCGACCTGGTCGTGCACTCGGCCACCAAGTACATCGGCGGCCACGACGACTGCACGGGCGGGGCCGTGGTCGGCCGTCCCGACCTGATCACCAAGATCCGCGAGACCCGCATCGACACCGGGGCCACCCTGTCGCCGGACGAGGCGTTCCTGCTGCGCCGGGGCCTTGAGACCCTGCCGCTGCGGGTGCGCCGCATGTGCGCCACCGCCATGGTGTTCGCCGCCTCCATCGCCAAGCACCCCGCGGTGCGCCGCGTCGACTACCCCGGGCTGTCCGGCCACCCCGGGCACCAGCTCGCCCGCCAGCTCTTCGACTCCGGGCCCGAGGGCACACGCTTCGGCGCCTGTGTCACCGTCACCCCGCACGGCGGGTACGAGGCCGGGGTCGCGCTCGCCGACACCGTCCGGTTGTCGCGCATCGCCACCTCCATCGGCGGCACCCACACCAAGGTGGCCCACGTCGCCTCCACGACCCACCGCCAGCTCGACGAGGCGGCGCTCACGGCGTCCGGCGTCGACGCGGGCGCCGTGCGCTTCTCCGTGGGCCTTGAGGACGCCGAGGACCTCATCGCGGACGTCACCGATGCTCTGGACGCCCTGCGGTCCGGGCCGGCCGGCCGGGGTTGATCCCGGCCCGACCTGACAACCTGGGACGATGGGTACGCACGGTAGATTCGGGCGTCATGAACGAGCAGCATGACTCCCGGCGGCGTGTTCGGGTCGCGGTGGTTTTCGGCGGGCGCAACTCCGAGCACTCGGTCTCCCTCATGGGCGCGGGCAGTGTTCTCGCGGCCATCGACCGGACCAGGTACGACGTGATCCCCGTCGGGATCGCCCCCGACGGCCGGTGGGTGCTCGCGCCCGAGGACCAGAGCTTCCAGATCGAGGAGGGCGAGCTGCCCGCGGTGGCCGGCGCGGGCGCGGAGCTCGCCCTGCCCTCCGGCACCGGCAAGCTCGTCGCGCTCGACCCCGGCCGCATCCCCGCCTCCCTCGGGGAGGTCGACGTGGTGTTCCCGATGCTGCACGGGCCGTTCGGCGAGGACGGCACCATCCAGGGCCTGCTGGAGATGGCGGGTGTCCGCTACGTCGGCTCCGGGGTGCTCGCGAGCGCCGTCGGCATGGACAAGGCGTACATGAAGGCGCTGCTCGCCGCGGCGGGGCTGCCGGTCGGGCCGCACATCGTGGTGCGCGACCGCGAGTGGCGGCTGGACCGCGAGAGAGTGATCAAGGACGTCGAGGAGCTCGGCTGGCCGGTGTTCGTCAAGCCGTCCCGCGCCGGGTCGAGCCAGGGCATCTCCCGGGCCTCGGACGTCTCCGAGCTGGTGACGGCCGTGGAGGCGGCCCGCGAGCACGACCCCAAGGTGCTGATCGAGGCGGCCATCGAGGGACGCGAGATCGAGTGCGCGGTGCTGGAGTCGCTCGGGGACGAGCCGCCGGCGGCGAGCCTGCCCGGCGAGGTGCTGGTCGACGGCAGCCACGAGTTCTTCGATTTCTCGGCCAAGTACATCGGGTCCGACATGACGCTGCGGGTGCCCGCGGACATCCCGGTCGCGGTGAGCGAGGAACTGCGGCAGATGGCGGTGCGGGCGTACGAGGCGCTCGGGTGCGAGGGGCTGTCCCGGGTGGACTTCTTCTACACGCCGTCGGGCAGCCTCATCGTGAACGAGATCAACACCATGCCGGGGTTCACGGCGATGTCGGTGGCGCCGCAGCTGTGGGCGGCGTCGGGGCTGACGTACGCCGAACTGGTGGAACGCCTGATCCAGCTCGCGCTGGAACGGCCGGTGGGGTTGCGCTGACCGGTCCTGGACGGTCCGCGCGGGCCGGTCCGCTTCGCGCGGGCCGGCCGCCGGACGTCGGCGCGGATCAGCCTCCGAAGGCCGCCTTGATGGGCGCGGCCAGGTCGACGAGCACGCCGGCCGGCTGGTGGCGCGCGGAGATCGTGACCTCGACGTACCCGTCCCCGGCCAGCGCGGTGAACAGCGCGGGCCGGGCCGGGTCGTTGTACCACGGCACGCCGTCCACCTCGGTCACCTGCTGCTGCGGGTCCATGCCGGCGGGCCTCGGCACGCCGCAGCGCAGCGCGATCTCCGCGTCTCCCCACACCGCGACGTACGGCGAGGGCGGCTCGGACGGCACCCGCTCGGCGCCGTCAAGGGTGCGCGGCAGCCGCCCGTCCAGGGTGCGGCACGATCGCACGGCCGCGCCCTGCGGGCTCGGGGGGTCGACCCGGACCGCGCCGCCGCAGCCCGCCAGCACCAGCAGTGCCAGCGCGGCCAGCAGGACCCGGACCAAGGCTCTCCCCGCGACGCTCAGATGTGCACGATCGGACACGTAAGGGTACGCGTGATCCCCTCCACCGCCTGAATCTGCGCGACCACGAGTTTGCCCAGCTCGTCGACGTTGTTCGCCTCGGCCCGCACGATAACGTCGTACGGTCCTGTGACGTCCTCGGCCTGGGTGACTCCGGTGATCGACGAGATCGCGTCGGCGACCGCCGCGGCCTTGCCGACTTCGGTCTGGATAAGGATGTAGGCCTGCACCATCACGTCCTCCCGGCGGGGGCGAGTTGCCATGGTTCAAATCGCCCAATCTAGATCAGCGTGCCGAATCGCCACCGTACATGGAACACACCTGGAGGTGTGCTATCACAGTCGCAGATCTTGGCGAATTTGGGATCATTGCACGTATTGTCGGACGCTTGCCACAATCTCCGGCTGTATTGCTCGGTCCTGGTGATGACGCGGCGGTGCTGGCTGTGCCCGGCGGGCGGGTCGTCGTGACGACGGACCTCCTACTTGAGGGTAGGCACTTCCGGCGGGATTGGTCCAGTGCATACGACATCGGCCGCAAGGCGGCCGCGCAGAACCTCGCCGACGTCGCCGCCATGGGCGCCGAGCCGGCCGCCCTGTTCGTCGGCCTGGGCCTGCCCGGGGAACTGCCGGTGGAGTGGCTGGACGGGCTCACCGACGGGTTCCGTGACGAATGCACGCCGGTCGGGGCGAGCGTGGCCGGAGGGGACATCTCCCGCTCCGACCTGGTGGTGCTCGGCGTGACCGCGCTCGGCACCCTGGACGGCCACGCACCCGTCACCCGCGCCGG
This sequence comes from Sphaerisporangium sp. B11E5, assembly GCF_039871875.1. Taxonomy (NCBI): domain Bacteria; kingdom Bacillati; phylum Actinomycetota; class Actinomycetes; order Streptosporangiales; family Streptosporangiaceae; genus Sphaerisporangium; species Sphaerisporangium sp. B11E5. The sequence goes on from NZ_JBDPMD010000004.1 coordinate 138,448, forward strand.
GGCCCGCCCCGGTGACGTGCTCGCCGTGACCGGCCGGCTCGGGTACGCCGCGGCCGGCCTGGCGCTGCTGGAGGCCGCCGTGCCCGACCCCGTTCCTGAACTGGTGGAGGCCCACCGCCGCCCGCTGCCCCCGTACGCCCGGGGCCCCGAGGCGGCCGCGCTCGGCGCCACCGCGATGGCCGACGTCAGCGACGGCCTGGTGCAGGACGTGGGGCACATCGCCTCGGCGAGCGACGTCGGGGTGGAGATCGACGCCGAGGCGTTCCCGGTGCCCGAGTCCCTGGTCGCCGCCGGCTCGCTGGTGGGCGAGGACCCGGTGCGGTGGGTGCTGACCGGTGGGGACGACCACGCGCTGGTGGCGGCCTTCCCCGCCGGTACGGATCTGCCTCCCGGATGGCTGATCGTCGGGCGGGTCGTCGAAGGGGAAGGTGTGCAGGTCAGAGGGCATGCCGGGGGAGAGGGTGGCTGGGATCACTTCCGTTAATGCAGCGAAAATTGTGACAAAGAAGTATCAAAGGTGTTATGAAGATGGGCGCCGAAGTTTCTAGCAGAGAGGCGCTTCATGGGACGGGGACGCCACACGTCATCCCACGGCCGGGACCACACCCCTTCTGGCACACCGGACGGCGACCCGCTCGTCCCTGAACTGCCCGACGAAGTGGACTGGTCCGCGGCGTACCGCCCCGTGGAACCCACACCGGACGGCTCCCCCCGCCGCTCCAGCGCCTGGGACGCCGAACTGCCGTCCTGGCCGAGCGCCTGGGACGACTCACCTGCGGCACCCCCCGAGCGCCCCGAGGTCCTGAGCGACCACGGCCCCGCCACCGGCCCGCTGGACGCGGCCCCCGGCGCCCGCGTCCCCGCCTGGGTGCACGGCGCGCAGACCCAGGGCGCCGCCCTGGACAGGCCCGCCGGGCCGGGGCTCGGCGGCTGGGCGGACGGGGGCGGCCTGCCGGGTGCCGGGGCCGCCGCCGGTCGTGAAGGGGGGAGCGCCGGGCCGGTTCCGGGCGTCGGGGATACCGGCGCTTGGCCGGCCCCGGGCCTGGAGGACACCGGGACGTTCGCGGGCATCGAAGGGCCGGGTGCCGGGCCGGCCTCGGCTTCTGACGGGCCGGAGCCCGGGGCCGGTGCGGACGGATCGGAGATCAGGTTCGGTGCCGGTGCGGACGGGCCGGAGATCAGGTTCGGTGCCGGTGTGGAGGGGCCGGAGATCAGGCTCGGCGGCCTGTCCGCCGAGCCGACCGGGGGGGACGGCTCCGGGGACTCCGGCGAGGGCCGGAGGGGCCGCTCGCGGCGGTCCAGGCGCCGGCCCAAGGTGTGGCAGGGGCGGCGGCTGGTGGCGTTGTGCGCTGTGGCGGTCGTGGCGGCGGTGAGCGTCGTCGTGATCGCCGTACGGCTCGGCTCCGGCCCGCTGAACCTCACCGAGGCACCGGACTGCGGCCCGGACGAGGTCTGCGCCGCCGTCGCCACCGGCGAGCCGAACAACGGCCTGGCCCTCCCCGGCACCGCCGACGCCGACCCCCTGGCCACCGAGGCCCCAGTGGACGAGCCGTCCGCGACACCCAGCAAGAAGGCCAAGACGGGCGACGGCAGGCCGTCCGCCCGCCCCACCGCGTCCGCCGTGCCGTCCCCGCGCCCGAGCCGCACCGGGGAGCGCTCCCGCCCCACCGGCCGCCCCACCCCCGAGCGCACCACCGCCGAGCCGGTACCCGACCCCACCAGGGACGCGCCGGACCCGTCCCCCGAGAACACCGAGATCAGTCCGCCGGACGACGACCTCACCCCCGACCAGAACGAACCTCTGACCACCGTGGGCACCGTCTCCGTGGGCTTCGGGGTCTCCGACGTCACCCGCACCGGCTACACCGGCCGCGTCACCATCACCAACACCGGAGAGGCCCTGAACGGCTGGGAACTCCGCCTCCCCGTCGGCGGCGCCGTCACCGCCGCGGACACCCCCGGCTGGTTCCAGGACGGCGACACCCTGGTGCTCACCTCCAGCGCTTCCCTGGGCAGGGACGAGACCCTCGTGGTGACCTTCACCGCCGACGGCGAGCCCAGTGAACCGGGCTCCTGCGAACTCACCGACGGCGACTGCCGCCTCCGCGGCGACGGCTAGTGCGCTGCCCGCACACCTTCGCCCGGTACTCGGACCGGCCGGGTGGTGTCCCGATCACCCGGCGGGGGCTGGTTTCATGAAGGCATGACTCCTCCCCGTGTGCTGACCGTCGCAGGCTCCGACTCCGGGGGAGGCGCCGGCATCCAGGCCGACCTGAAGACCATGCTGGCGCTCGGTGTGCACGGCATGAGCGTGATCGCGGCGGTGACCGCGCAGAACTCGCTCGGGGTGCAGGGGTACTGGGAGCTGCCGCCCGAGGCGGTGCGGGCCCAGCTCGACTCGGTGCTCGGCGACATCGGCGCGCAGGCCGTCAAGACCGGCATGCTGGCCTCTCCCGCGCTGGTCGAGGTGGTGGCGGAGGTGCTGGCGACGGTGACGGCACCCGTGGTGGTCGACCCCGTCGGCGTCTCCAAGCACGGCGATCCGCTGCTCGCCCCCGAGGCCGTCGGCACGATCGTCTCGCGCCTGCTGCCCGTGGCGACCGTCGTCACCCCCAACCTCTGGGAGGTGGAGCAACTCACCTCGATCAAGGTGGAGGACGAGGACGGCATGCGCCCCGCCGCCGAGGCGCTGCTCGCCCTCGGCCCGAGGTGGGTGCTCATCAAGGGCGGCCACCTCCCCGGCCCCCCGGTGGACCTGCTCACCGACGGCACCCAGGAGTTCCGCCTGACCGCCACCCGCCACGACAACCGCCACACCCACGGCACCGGCTGCACCCTGGCCTCCGCCATCGCCTCCTGCCTGGCCCTCGGCGACGACGTCCCCACGGCCGTCCACAAGGCCAAGGACTACGTCACCGGCGCCATCGCCCACGGCTTCCCTCTCGGCGCGGGCATCGGCCCCGTCGACCACGCCTGGCGCCAACGCTGAGCCGGCGGCGCAGAACGCCGTGGGTCTCGTGGAATGACAACAGCCCGCCCCCACGTGGGGACGGGCTGGAGAAAGGCCGCGAGCGAGGCTCTAGCGAGTGATCTTGCCGGCCTTGATGCAGGAGGTGCAGACGTTCAGCCGCTTCGGCGTGCTGCCCACCATGGCGCGCACACGCTGAATGTTGGGGTTCCAGCGACGGCGGGTGCGGCGGTGCGAGTGGGAGATGTTGTTGCCGAAAATCGGCCCCTTGCCGCAAACGTCGCAGACGGAAGCCACGGTAATCGCTCCTTAGATCAGTCGATCAGCCCGAACCGACTTCGGAAGCGGTAGTCGGGCATGCCGGGACAACCGGCTGGCCGTACGAGGATATCCGAACCCCCCGGGTCCACGCGAAACGGAAGCACCACCGACGGGGATAGTCTCGTGACACCCACCGTACCGCACCACCCCCCGCCCCGCTCCCCGAACCGCGCCCCACCCGGCGCCGGCCCAGGTGAGCCCCCGGGAGGGGAGGACGCCGGATACGCCGTGGAGGTGATGTCGGCGAGTCGAGGGACGTACGCGGCGGAGTCCGGGTGCGACCAGGGGGTGTCCATGGCTTCTGACTCCGGGGCGACGTCCGGGCCCGGGGGCGCGGTCGCACTCCAAGTCCTGGACGCGGCCGCCGTGCGGCGGTGGTCGCGGGTGTGCGCCGAGGCGCTCGGGCGGGCGCGGGCGGAGATCGACGCGCTGAACGTCTTCCCGGTGCCGGACGGCGACACCGGCACCAACCTCCACCTGACGATGCTCTCGGCGGCCGAAGCCCTCGACGACCTCCCCGAGGACGCCGGTACCGAGGTCACCTGGCGCACGCTCGCGCACGGGGCCCTGCTCGGCGCGCGAGGCAACTCGGGAGTGATCCTGAGCCAGGCTCTGCGCGGCATGGCCGAGGTGCTGAGGCGCGCCGAAGGCGGCGGCAAGGACCTCAGGGACGGCCTCGTCAGGGCTTCCGAGATGGCCAGGAGCGCCGTCGCCCGGCCCGTCGAGGGCACGGTGCTGAGCGTGCTCACCGCCGTGGCCGGAGCCGTGCAGAACACCTCGGGCGAGCTCGCGGAGGTCGCGGCCCGCGCCGCGTCGGCCGCCCGGACGGCGCTCATCCGCACGACCGGGCAGCTCGACGTCCTCGCCCGCAACGGCGTCGTGGACGCGGGCGCCGCCGGGCTCACCGTGATCGTGGAGAGCCTCGCGGCCGTGATCACCCGGTCGTACGCGGACCGCTACGACGTACCGCGGCCCGCCGCGAAAGTCGTGCCCGCCGAGAAGGACGCCGGCCCCGGCTACGAGGTCATGTACCTCCTGGAAGCCGGCGACACCGCCGTCGAGGCCCTGCGCCGCGAGCTGGACGCCCTCGGGGACTCCCTGGTGGTCGTCGGCGGCGAGGGCCTGTGGAACGTCCACGTCCACGTGGACGACGCGGGTGCCGCCGTCGAGGCCGGCATGCGCGCAGGCCGCCCGTACCGCGTGAAGATCGTCTACCTGGGCGCCCCCGCCCGCACCCACCGCCGCGCGGGCACCGGCCGGGGCGTCGTGGCCGTGGCCGCCGGTGCCGAGATCGCCGCCCTCTTCGAGAGCGCCGGCGCCGTGGCGGTCCGCCGCACCCCCGGCTCCGCCCCCACCCTGGCCGCCGTCCTGGACGCCGTCCACGCCGCCGGCACCGAGGTCGCCGTCCTCCCCAACGACGACGGCGCCTACGCCGTCGCGACCGCCGCCGCCGAGATCGCCCGCGAGGAGGGCACGGCCGTCGCCGTGCTCCCCACCAAGGCCACCGTGCAGGGCCTGTCCGCCCTGGCCGTGCACGACCCGCTGCGCCGCTTCGACGACGACGTGGTCGCGATGACCGGCGCCGCCGTCCACACCCGCCACGGCCACATCTGGATCGCCGACCGCGAGGCCATGACCAGCGCCGGCCTCTGCCGCTCAGGCGACGTGGTGGGCGTGATCGAGGGCGACGTGGCCCTGATCGGCTCAGCCGTGGAGGACGTCGCCATGGAGATCGCGTCACGCATGCTGTCCGGCAGCAGCGAACTGATCACCTTGATCGCCGGCTCAGGCCCCGGCCCCACCCTGGCGGAAACCGTCCGCACCCACCTGACCACCCACCGCCCCGACCTGGAGGTGACGGTCTACACCGGCGGCCAGGGCGGATACCCCCTCCTGATCGGCGTCGAATAACCCCAAACTCCGCCCAGCGTGGCGCCTCCGCCCAGCGTGGCGCCTCCGCCCAGCGTGGCGCCTCCGCCCAGCGTGGCGCCTCCGCCCAGCGTGGCGCCTCCGCCCAGCGTGGCGCCCCCGCCTGGTGTGGTGGCCTCCTGCCTTCGCCGGGTGTCCGCGGTCTTTCCGGTAATCAGGGGTTCTTCTTCCGGCGCCGGTACGGCGGGGTGCGGTATGGCGATTCCGGCGCCGCCGTACGGTGCCTCACCTCGAGAATCTGCGTGGACAACGCACTGGAGGCGACCGGGGTCGCCGGCCGGGGGAGCGACCTGTGGTCCGCTGGAGGTGGTGATCCCCCCTGACCAGGTTGGGCATCCGTACGGTCAGGCGCGTGGCCGCCGGTTGCTCCACGGTCTCCAGGGGGTCCCGTGACCCCACCACCTCTGTCCGGCGGCGAGGCCGGGCCGAAGGGGCGTCCACAAGGCGTGCCCTGGCCCGGGGAGTTGTCCACAGGTGGGGCGTCGGCGGGTGTGGTTGTCGGGTGCGGGCGGTAGAACTTGGTGGCGTGACGCGTTTTGAGGAGCCGCTCGGCAAGGCGCTCGACCCGAAGACGGCCAAGCCGCTGGAGAGTTCGCTCAACCTCACCACGGTGGGGGAGCTGCTCCGGCACTACCCCCGCCGGTACGCCGAGCGCGGCGAGCTGACAGAGCTCGACGCGCTCCAGGTGGACGAGCATGTCACCGTCGTGGGCGAGGTCTCCCGGCTGATGCGCAAGCCCATGCGCAACAGGGGCGGCACCTGGCTGGAGGTCGAGGTCGTCGACGGGCGGCGCAACAAGATCTACCTGTCGTTCTTCGGCAAGGTCTCCCACGTGGTGGAGACCCGCCTGAAGCCGGGCACCCGGGCGATGTTCTCCGGCAAGGCCGGGCGGTTCGGCCGCGGCACCGGCGGGCGGTGGCAGCTCAACCACCCCGACTTCGAGCTGTTCGAGGACGGCGACGCCACCGCGGCCGAGTTCGCCGCCGCCCCCGTCCCCATCTACCCGGCCGCGGCGGGCGTGTCCTCCTGGGTCATCCGCCGCGCCATCGCCGTCGTGCTGGACACGCTGGGCCCCCTCCCCGACCCCCTCCCGCCCGCGGTGCGGGCGAGGCACCAGTTGACGGGCCTCGCCGAGGCCCTGGAGGCCGTGCACCGCCCGCGCGACCACGCCGACATCGGCAAGGCGCGCAAACGGCTCAAGTTCGACGAGGCGTTCGTGCTGCAGGCCGTGCTGGCCCAGCGCCGCCAGGCCGCCGCCGCGTGGCCCGCGACCCCACGCCCGCGCCGGCACGACGGCCTGCTGGCGCGCTTCGACGAGCGCCTGCCGTTCAGCCTCACCGAAGGGCAACTGGAGGTCGGTGAGCAGGTCGCGGCGGAGCTCGGCCGCGACCACCCCATGCACCGCCTGCTCCAGGGTGAGGTCGGCGCGGGCAAGACCGTGGTGGCGCTGCGGGCGATGCTCCAGGTGGTGGACGCCGACGGCCAGGCGGCGCTGCTCGCCCCCACCGAGGTCCTGGCGCAGCAGCACCACCGCTCCATCACCCGCATGCTCGGCGACCTCGCCGGCGGCGGCGTGTTCGGCGGCACCGGGGTCGCCCTGCTCACCGGCTCCATGGGCGCCGCAGCCCGCCGCCAGGCCCTGCTGGACGCCGCGTCCGGCGCCGCGGGCATCGTGGTGGGCACCCACGCCCTGCTCCAGGAGCACGTCCAGTTCGCCGACCTTGGCCTGGTGGTCGTGGACGAGCAGCACCGCTTCGGCGTCGAGCAGCGGGACGCCCTGCGCGAGAAGGCCGGCGGCGGCCGTCCCCACGTCCTGGTGATGACCGCCACCCCCATCCCCCGCACGGTCGCCATGACCGTCTTCGGCGACCTTGAGGTGTCCACCCTCAGCCAGCTCCCGTCCGGCCGCGCCCCCATCACCACCCACGTGGTCCCTGCCGCCGACAAACCTCACTACCTGGAACGCGCCTGGGAACGTGTCCGCGAGGAGGTCGCCCTGGGCAGGCAGGCGTACGTCGTGTGCCCCCGCATCGGCGACGACGAGAGCGACGAGGACGTCCTGTCCGCCCCACCCTCCGACGAGGACCGCCGCCCCCCGCTCGCGGTCGCCGAGGTCGCCACCACCTTGTCCACCGGCCCGCTCTCCGCCCTGCGCGTGGAGATCCTCCACGGCCGCATGCCCCCCGAGGAGAAGGACGCGGTGATGCGCTCCTTCACCAAGGGAGACATCGACGTCCTGGTCTCCACCACCGTCATCGAGGTGGGCGTGGACGTCCCCAACTCCTCGGTCATGGTCATCATGGACGCCGACCGCTTCGGCGTCTCCCAACTCCACCAGCTCCGAGGCCGCGTAGGCCGCGGCGGCCTCCCCGGCCTGTGCCTCCTGGTCACCGACTCCCCCGAGGGCACCCCCGCCCGCGAACGCCTGGACGCCGTGGCCGCGACCGTGGACGGCTTCGAACTCTCCAGGGTGGACCTGGAACAACGCCGCGAAGGCGACGTCCTGGGCGCCGCCCAGTCCGGCCGCAGATCGAGCCTGAAGATGCTCCAACTCCTCCGAGACGAAGACGTCATCCACCAAGCGAGAGAGGAGGCCATCACCCTCCTGACCACCGACCCCACCCTGACCGCCCACCCCGACCTGAGAGCCGAAATAGACCGCCTCCTGGGCGACTCCCGCGCCGAATACCTGGAAAAAACCTGACCCCCGCCCGCCCCTCGCACCGCCCCCATCCGCCGAGCGGCGGCCTCACCAAGGCTCTTCTCCATCCCGGCAGAGCCGAGGTGACGTCCTTGGAGTGGTGACCGATCAAGTGGTCAGGGTGGGGTGAGCGGGGTGTGCCCGAACGTGAGCGGGTGGGTGCGCCGAAGGTCGGGCCGGGTCCGCAGCCTGGTCCTGGTCCTGGCCCGGTCCTGGCCCTGGCCCCGTTCCTGGTCCAGGTCTTGGTCCGGGTCGGGGTTCTGGTCCTGATCCTGGACTGGCGGCGGCTCGGAACGGCTGAGGGCCTGCTGGAGCTCGGCGCCGGCGGACAGCGGCCCGGTGGCTGGCATGGACAGGTTCTGCGGCCCTGTCCCGGGCCCCCCGGCCGGCGGGCCGAGAGGGCCGTGGTGGGAGCCGTTCGGGCCGCCGAGGGGTTTGGCGTGCGTCCCGCGGCCGTACTGCGAGGCGCGGCCCTGGTCCGGGTCTTGGCCCTGGTCCGGGCACCATGGCTTCGGCTTGTCGGCGCCGATACGGCGGGATGTGGAACGGCCTATCCGGCGCCTATCTGCGGTGGTCAACCGGCCGCCCGTATGGTGAGCGCTCCGGTGCCGGTTCCCCGTCCGAGTGATCGGTTGCACCACTCCATGGGACGCCACCGGGGGTGGTGGTTGGAGGGGTGGGGGTGGAAATGACCCAGGGCCCAGCCGCGGGACGGCCTCCCCCCGAATGCCGTCCCTGGCTGGGCCCACCCTCGGGTCAGGTGCCGAGGGCACCGGCGCGCGGAAGGGCTCACGATCACGCCGGTCGGCCTTCCCCTGGGTCACCATGAAGGCCGCAGAACTCATCATGTGGGCTCGGGCGGCCGGGGGGAATCACCCTTGCTCATTCGTCGACGACACTTGGGGACTCTTGACCCGTGGGACGCCGGTGGGCGCCGGGGCGGCGAGAATGGGGGAGTGACCAGGGTGATCGCGGGGAGTGCGGGAGGGCGGCGGATCGCGGTGCCGCCGGGGCGGGGGACTCGTCCTACCAGTGACCGTGCGAGGGAGGGGGTGTTCTCCACTGTGGGGTCGCTGCTCGGGTCGCTGGACGGGGCCAGGGTGCTCGATCTGTACGCGGGGTCGGGGGCGGTGGGGCTGGAGGCGCTGTCGCGGGGGGCCTCGCACGCCTTGCTGGTGGAGTCGGACGGGCGGGCGGCGCGGACGATCCGGGGGAACGTGGGGTCGCTGGGCCTGGAGGGCGCCGTCGTGGTGGCCGACAAGGTGGAGCGGGTGGTGGCTGGGGCGTGTGAGGAGCCGTACGACTTCGTGTTCGCCGATCCGCCGTACGCGGTGGGGGATGAGGCGGTGCGGCAGGTGCTCGGCCTGCTGAGGGACAACGGTTGGCTGGCGGGGGACGCCCTGGTGGCGGTGGAGCGCGAGTCGCGTGGGGCGGACCTGGAGTGGCCGCCGGGCTTCGAGGCGGAGAAGGTGCGCCGCTACGGGGAGGCCGCCGTCTGGTACGCCCGGGCGGTCTAGTGCTTCGCGCCTGATGGCCGCGCCTGCATAGCCGCGCGCCTGACAGCGGTCGGCTGGGGTTCCGACGGTGTGGCGCGGATGGGACGGGCCGGTGAACCGGTGGCCTTCAGGGGAGACCGGGGCGCCGCGATCAGTCTCCCCCGTGCGCACCCACGCACGGTCACCGTCGCCGAATCCGAGAATCGTGTATCACTACTTGGTTGCATTTCTGGTGAGTGTCACCGGCCTGCCGGCGGAGCCCTGGGTGGTGGCACAACGGGGTACGGATGGAGGAGGGCGGGGGTACAGGCCGGGAGGGCGGAGCGGTGAGGGAAGCTAGTGTTTGGTACGTTCGCGGGCGCCGGGAACCACGGATGGTGGGGGTAGGACTTGCGTCGGGTTGTGTGTCCGGGGTCGTTCGATCCTGTTACCAATGGGCATCTGGACATCATCGGGCGGACGTCTCGGTTGTATGACGAGGTCGTCGTCGCCGTGCTGATCAACGTGGAGAAGAAGAGTCTCTTCACGGTGGACGAACGGGTCGAGACGTTGCAGGCCGTGACCAATGAGTACGGGAACGTGCGCGTGGAGAAGTTCCACGGCCTGCTGGTGGACTTCTGCAAGCAGCAGGGCATCCCGGCCATCGTCAAGGGGCTGCGGGCGGTCAGCGACTTCGACTACGAGCTGCAGATGGCGCAGCTCAACTACCGCATGTCGGGGGTGGAGACGCTGTTCATGTCCACCAACCCCGAGTACTCCTTCCTGTCGTCCAGCAGGCTGAAGGAGATCGCGCGGTACGGCGGCGACGTCTCCGGCCTGGTGCCCGATCTCGTGCGCCGCATGCTGGTCGAGCGGTTGCGCGGCTGAGTCCTGGTATTGTTTCTATTCGGCCTTGTACGACGGCGGTGATTCGCCATGCCTCATGAGAGCAGGAAGACGCTGCACAGCCTCGACCCCCGAGCCCCCTGGGTCATCTCCACCCACGATCTGGGCCGGCGGCCGGGGTCCATGCGGCGGCTCTCTCCTGTGCTCCCGGCTCCGGTGAATCTCTCCGTCGACATGATCGGCGTCCCTGAGGGCGCCGATATCGAGCTGGACATCCGGCTCGAGGCAGTGATGGAGGGCGTGCTCGTCACGGGCACGGCGCGGGTTCCGCTCAGCGGCGAGTGCTCGCGTTGCCTGGATCCGCTGGTCTCGGAGATCGAGGTCGGCTTCCAGGAGCTCTACTTCTACTCGGCGGAGGACGCCGCCGAGGACGACTCACTCCTCGACGGTGAACTTCTCGATCTCGAGCCGATCTTCCGCGACGCGGTGGTGCTCGCACTGCCGTTGAGCCCGGTGTGCGGTGAAGACTGCCCCGGGCTTTGCGTGGAGTGCGGGACGAAGCTGGCTGACGCCGGCCCGGACCACCGGCACGAGAAGACCGACGCCCGCTGGGCGGCGCTGCAGGGCCTGAGAAAAGAAACGAACGCAAACGACCAGGAGGGTTGACGTGGCCGTCCCCAAGCGGAAGATGTCGCGGAGCAACACCCGCTCCCGCCGCGCGCAGTGGAAGACCGCCGCGCCCGTGCTCGTGAAGTGCAACCAGTGCCGCTCCTCGAAGCTGCCCCACGTTGCCTGCCCGACCTGCGGCACCTACAACCGCCGTCAGGTCATCGAGCCGTCGGCCTGACGCCCTCGATCGGCCGGTGTGATCCGGCCGGATGCAAGGCGTCCGGCCGGCCAGGACCGGCCCGTCGAAGGCGTGCGGTGGCGGTTCGCCCGCGGCCGTGGTGGGCGCCGGGGCTGCCGCAATCTCCCGGCGTCCACCACGTTTTCGGGCCCGTGTTCCATCCGCCATCGCGACCAAGGTCGTGACGTGCTCGCTCTGCGTGACGGCCGGAGATTCGTCCGAGGAGGAGACGTGGCCGCAGGTGGTAAGCCGATCGCCGTGGAGATCGCGAAAGAGGAGCTCGACCGCGAGCTCGGCGTCCGGCTGAACGAAGATTTGCTGGAGCGGGCGCTGACCCACCGCTCCTACGCGTACGAGAACGGTGGCCTGCCCACCAACGAGCGCCTGGAGTTCCTCGGCGACTCGGTGCTGGGCCTGGTGGTCACCGACACCCTGTTCCGGGGTCACCCCGACCTGCCGGAGGGCCAGCTCGCCAAGCTCCGCGCGGCGGTGGTGAACATGCGGGCGCTCGCCGACGTGGCCCGTTCCCTCGGTCTCGGCCGCTTCATGCGCCTCGGCCGCGGCGAGGAGGGCACCGGGGGCCGTGACAAGTCCTCGATCCTCGCCGACACCCTTGAGGCGCTGATCGGCGCGGTGTACGTCGACAAGGGCCTGGACGAGGCGTTCCGCGTGGTCCACCTGCTGTTCGACCCGCTGATCAAGCGTTCGGCCTCCCTCGGCGCGGGCCTGGACTGGAAGACGTCCCTGCAGGAGCTGACCGCCTCCGAGATGCTGGGTGTGCCGGAGTACCACGTGGACGAGAGCGGGCCCGACCACGCCAAGTCGTTCACCGCGGTGGTGCGGGTCGGCGGCCAGGAGTTCGGCTCGGGAGCCGGCCGCAGCAAGAAGGAGGCCGAGCAGCAGGCCGCGGAGGCCGCGTGGAACGCCATCCGTGCCCGCCGCGAGGCCGACGAGAGCCTGGAGAAGGCGACCACCTGACGCCATGCCCGAGTTGCCGGAGGTCGAGGTCGTCCGCGACGGCCTGTCACGCTGGGTCGCCGGACGCACCGTCATGGGTGCCGACGTGCTGCACGCCCGCGCGGTGCGCCGGCACCTGCCGGGCCCGGCGGAGTTCGCGGCCCGCCTGAAGGGCCGCACGGTCCGCTCGGCGGAGCGCCGCGGCAAGTACCTGTGGATGCCGCTCGGCGATCCCGAGGCCGGCGCGGACGCCCTGCTGGCGCACCTCGGCATGAGCGGCCAGCTTCTGGTCACCGAAGCGGACTCCCCGGCCGAGAAGCATCTGCGGGTACGGCTCGGCTTCACCGACGCCGGCGGCGAGCTGCGTTTCGTGGACCAGCGGACGTTCGGGCATCTGATGGTGGCCCCGCTGGTCGTGTCCACGGCACCGGGCGGGCGCCCGGTGCCCGAGCCGATCGCGCACATCGCCGCCGACCCGTTCGAGGACGCGTTCGACGACGAGGTGTTCGCGCTGCGCCTGGCCGCCCGGCAGACCGAGATCAAACGGGCGCTGCTGGACCAGTCGCTGATCAGCGGCGTGGGCAACATCTACGCCGACGAGGCACTGTGGCGGGCCGGCCTGCACGGGGGAGTGCCCACCCGGTCGCTGAGCCGCGCCAAGGTGGACGAACTGCTCACGGCGGTGCGCGCGGTGATGCGGGAGGCGCTCGGCCAGGGCGGCACGTCGTTCGACAGCCTGTACGTCAACGTGAACGGCGAGAGTGGGTACTTCGACCGCTCGCTGAACGTTTACGGACGCGAGGGGGAGCCCTGCGGGCGGTGCGGCGGCCCGGTGCTGCGGGAAGCCTTCATGAACAGGTCTTCCTACAGTTGCCCCCGTTGTCAACCTCGGGCGGCCGTGTGACGGGGCCCGCCGAGCCCGTCCGGCTCAACGCGTGGGTACGCGGCCGGGTGCAGGGGGTAGGTTTCCGTTGGTGGACGCGGTCGCGGGCGCTGGAGCTCGGCCTGGTGGGGTCGGCCTCCAACCTCGCGGACGGCCGTGTGGAGGTGGTGGCCGAGGGCCCGCGTGAGGCGTGCGAACGTCTTCTCGCCCTGCTCAGAGGGGGTGACACTCCCGGGCGCGTGGACGTGGTCGTGGAGCGCTGGTCGCAAGTCCGTGGGGATTTTGGCGGTTTTGTAGAGCGCTAGCCGCTTCCCTAAAACCCCACAAATGCGGTATATTTACATGTCGGGAGTGCCCATTGGTGCATTCATGGAGAGCGTTCAACTTGACCGCCTCCATCGCCGGTGCGACTCTTGAGAGGAAACACGCGCACCCCTCCCGCGGCAAGAAGTGCGCGAACCAGTTTGGTCACTCAGCGTGGAGGACCCTTAACCATGGCGAAGGCTCTACTCGGCCACGTCGGCGGTCTTGACCCTCGAATGGTCTCGGAAATGCGCCGTCTCCAGCAGCGAATCCGGGATCTGGAGGCAGAGCTCACCAGGCTCCAGGCGCAGAACGACGCTCTCGCCGCGCAGTCGCGCGACGAGGCGTTCGCTCGTCTGCAGGATCGCGAGCCGGCCCTCACCTGAGGTTCGGTACGGCAGTACACCGTGTCAGGGACGCCTCGCAAAAGGCGTCCCTAGTCATTTGCCTCTCCCCCGCGTACGGCCGTTACCCGGATCCGGCCCTTTCCAACCCTCCTGAGCGATGATCGTCATGCCCGTTCGGCGGCACCGCTCCACAGGTTGGCCGCCCGAGGCGTCGTGACCCGATAGTCTGCCCCGCAGGATCGCCTGGTACGGCGGTCGCCGAGCACAAAGGGGGAGGCCGCGGGTTGTATCTCAAGAACCTCACCCTGCGCGGCTTCAAGTCCTTCGCGTCGGCCACCGCCCTGCGTTTCGAGCCGGGCATCACCTGTGTGGTGGGCCCCAACGGCTCCGGCAAGTCCAACGTCGTGGACGCCCTGGCATGGGTCATGGGGGAGCACAGCGCCAAGTCGCTGCGCGGCGGCAAGATGGAGGACGTCATCTTCGCCGGCACCTCCTCGCGGCCCCCGCTCGGCCGGGCCGAGGTGACGCTGACCATCGACAACACCGACGGCGCCCTGCCGATCGACTACACCGAGGTCACCATCAGCCGGCTGATGTTCCGATCCGGCCAGAGCGAGTACGCCATCAACGGCGACACCTGCCGCCTGCTCGACATCCAGGAGCTCCTGTCGGACTCCGGCATCGGCCGCGAGATGCACGTCATCGTCGGCCAGGGCCAGCTCGACACCGTGCTGCACGCCGGCCCCGAGGAGCGCCGGGCGTTCATCGAAGAGGCCGCCGGCGTCCTCAAACACCGCAAACGCAAAGAGAAGGCCCTGCGCAAGCTCGACGCCATGCAGGCCAACCTCACCCGCGTGCAGGACCTCGCCAACGAGCTGCGGCGCCAGCTCAAGCCCCTCGGCCGCCAGGCCGAGATCGCGAGGAAGGCCGCCGTGATCCAGGCCGACCTGCGCGACTCCCGGCTGCGCCTGCTCGCCGACGACGTCGTGCGGCTGCGCGAGCACCTCGACAAGGAGGCCGCCGACGAGTCGGCCGTGCTCGCCCGGCGCGCCCAGGTCGAGACCGAGCTCGGCCAGGGCCAGGTCAGGGAGGCCGAGCTGGAGGCCGCCGAGGCCGCCGCCCAGCCGCGCCTCGCGTCGGCCCAGGAGACCTACTACCGCCTCGCGGGCCTGAAGGAGCGGCTCCACAGCGTCGAGACCCTCGCCGCCGAGCGCCACCGCCACGCCCTGGAGGCCGCCACCATCGAGCGGCGCGGGCGCGACCCCGAGGACTACGAGCGCGAGGCCGCCGAGGTGCGGGAGCGCGAGCAGGCGCTCAAGACCGAGCTGGACATCGCCGAGGAGATCCTGGAGCAGGCGGTGTCGCGCCGCGAGGACGCCGAGGGCGCCCTGGAGGCCGAGGAACGACGGCTCGCCGCCGCGGCCAGGGCGGCGGCGGACCGGCGCGAGGGCCTCGCCCGGCTGCGCGGCGAGGTCGCCGCGGTGCGCGGGCGCGCCCGGGCGGCCGAGGAGGAGATCGGGCGGCTGACCAAGGCCCTGGACGACGCGGCGCGGCGCAGCGCCCGCGCCCAGGAGGAGCACGACGAGCTGGAGCGGGCCGAGCCCGCCGCCGACCCGGAGCTGGCCGCCGAGCTGGCCCGCGCCGAGGCCGGCGTGGAGGAGGCCAGGGCCGTGGCCGAGGAGGCCAGGTCCGTCGCCGACGAGGCCAGGGCCGCCGCCGAGGGCCCGCGCAAGGCTCTCGCCGACGCCAGGGCCGCGGTGGGCACCGCCCGCACGGCCGACCAGGAGGCACAGCGGGCCGTCGCCGCGCTGGAGGCCCGCCGCGAGGCCCTCGAGCTCAGCTTGTCCGGCGGCGCGGACGGCGGCGCCGCCGTGCTCGCGGCCGGGCTGGCCGGCGTGCTCGGGCCGCTCGCGGCGATGATGACCGTCGAGACGGGGGCCGAGGTCGCGGTGGCGGCGGTGCTGGGCGCCGCCGCCGAGGCGGTCGCGGTCCAGTCGTTGTCCACGGTGGTGGACGCGGTGGAGCTGCTGCGCGCCGAGGAGTCCGGCCGGGCGTCCCTCGTGGTCGCCTCCGAGGCCGAGCTGGCCCGGCCCGCCCCGCTGGACGGCGCCCGCTGGGCCGCCGACCTGGTGAAGGTCACCGGTCCCTTCCGGGCGGCCGTGGAGACGCTGCTGCACGCCGTCGTCGTGGTGGACGACGTGACGGTCGCGTGCAAGGTGGTGGAGGAGCGCCCTGACCTGCGCGCCGTCACCTGGACCGGCGACCTGGTCGGCGCCTGCCACGCCCAGGGCGGCTCCGGCGGCGGCACCTCGGTGCTCCAGGTGCGCACCGCGCTCGACCAGGCGTCCGCCGACCTGGAGCAGGCGCGCGCCGCCGCCGGGCGGACCGCCGAAGGGCTGGAGCTGGCGGCGGAGGCCGAGCGTACGGCGCAGGCCGCCCTGGAGACCGCACAGGCTCACGCCGCGCAGGCCCGCACGGCCGTCGACACCGCCCAGGCCGGGGTGAACACCGCGCAGGGCACGCTGGACGCCGTGCGCCGCCGTCAGCGCGAGGCCGACCAGCGGGTCGCGGTGTCGGCCCGGCGGCTCGCCCAGCTCGGCGCCGCCGCGCAGGCCGCCAAGGACGAGAGCGACCGCCTCAGCGCGAGCGTCACCGCGGCCCGCGAGGCGCGCGACCGCCACCTGGCCGGGGTGACCGAGCTGGAGGAGAGCCTCGCCGAGGCCGAGTACGCCGACGAGCTGACCGCCGAGCCCACCACCGAGACCCGCGACGCGCTCGCGGCCGAGTGCGGGGTGACCCGCCAGGCCGAGATGGAGGCCCGCCTCGCCGTCCGCACCGCCGAGGAGCGGGTGCGGGGCATCGCGGGCCGTGCCGACCAGCTCATGCGGGCCGCGCGCCGGGAGCGCGAGGAGCGTGCCGGGGCCGCCGCGCTGCGGGCCCGGCGGCGCGCCCAGGCCGAGGTCGCCGAGTCGGTGCTGCGCGGGGCGCGGCGGGCTCTCGGCGCGCTGGACTACTCGCTGGGACTGGCGGAGACCGAACGGGTGGGGGCCGAGACCGCGCGCGGTGAGATCGACACCGAGCTGAAGGCCGTGCGCGTCCGGGTCCGCGAGCTGTCCGGCGAGCTGGACCGCCTGGTCAACCGCGCCCACGGCAACGAGGTCGCCCGCACCGAGCGCCGCCTGCGCCTGGAGCAGATGGAGACCCGCGCGCTTGAGGAGTACGGCGTCGAGCCTGAGGCGCTGGTCCGTGAGTACGGCCCCGACCAGCCGGTCCCGCTCGCCGAGGGCGACCCCGTGCCTTACGTCCGCGAGGAGCAGGAGAAGCGCGCCCGCGTCGCCGAGCGCCAGATGACCCAGCTCGGCAAGGTCAACCCCCTGGCCCTTGAGGAGTTCGCCGCCCTGGAGGAGCGCCACACGTTCCTCAACTCCCAGCTCGAAGACCTCCGCAAGACGCGCCGCGACCTGCTGACCGTGGTCAAGGAGGTGGACGAGCGGGTGGAGCAGGTCTTCACCGCCGCCTACGAGGACGTCGCCCGCGAGTTCGAGACAATCTTCACCCGCGTCTTCCCCGGCGGTGACGGCCGCCTGGTGCTCACCGACCCGACGGACATGCTGACGACCGGGGTGGACGTCGAGGCCCGGCCCCCCGGCAAGAAGGTCAAGCGCCTCTCGCTGCTCTCCGGTGGCGAGCGGTCCCTGACGGCCGTGGCCTTCCTGATCTCCATCTTCAAGGCACGCCCCTCGCCGTTCTACGTGATGGACGAAGTGGAGGCGGCCCTGGACGACACCAACACCCAGCGCCTCCTGACCCTCTTCGAGGAGCTCAGGCAGAGCTCCCAGCTCATCGTCATCACCCACCAGAAGCGCACCATGGAGATCGCCGACGCCCTGTACGGCGTCAGCATGCGCGGCGACGGCGTGACCCAGGTGGTCAGCCAACGCCTCCGCGACCGCGAGACCGCCTAGCTAGCGTGGTGACGGTGTGACGCAGGTGGTCAGTCGGCGCTTTCGTGACCGCAAGACCGTCTAGCTAGCGTGGTGATGGTGTGAGGCAGGTGGTCAGTCGGCGCTTTCGTGACCGCAAGACCGTCTAGCTAGCGTGGTGATGGTGTGATCCAGGTGGTCAGTCGGCGCTTTCGTGACCGCGAGACCGCCCAGCTAGCGTGATGATGGTGTGACGCAGGTGGTCAGTCGGCGCCTCCGCGACGGCGAGACCGCCTAGCGTGGTGACGGTGTGAGGCAGGTGGTCAGTCGGCGCTTTCGTGACCGCGAGACTGCCTAGCTAGCGTGGTGATGGTGTGATCCAGGTGGTCAGCCGGCGCCTTCGTGACCGCGAGGCCGCCTAGGTGCGGTGACCAGCTACCTTCGCCGGGGGGCCTCCTTCCCGCCGTCCGGCGGGCTTACCTCATCGGCGCCGCGTCGGTGGGACGGTGTACGGCGAATCCCGGCGCCGTCGTACGGCGAAGCACCCGGTGCACGTTCCTGGACACCGCGCTGGCGACGGCGCGGGCCGGTCCCATGAGTCGTCCGACTCGCTGAGTTGTCCACAACCGTGTGGGCCGGGGCGTGACCATGGCCCGCCGTCTGGAAAACTGACATCTTGTGGACGGGTACATCGGCATCATTCTGATCGTGGTCCTGATCGCGGTGTTCGCGGTCGGCGGCATGCTTCTGCTGTTCCGGCCGCGGGGGCGCCAGGCGCCGCCGGTGGTGCCGCCGCGTGCACCGGAGGTCACCGACCGAGGGCCAGGGGTCACGGGGGTCGCGGAGGACGAAGGCGCGACGACCACCATCCCGCCGCCGGCGCGGCCGGTGGAACCCGTGGTGCCGCCCGCGCCGGTCGTCGAGATCCCGCCGCCGTCGGCGGGGCGCATGGTGCGGCTGCGGGCGCGGCTGGCGCGGTCGCAGACGTCGCTCGGGCGGGGGTTGCTCGAGCTGCTGTCGCGCGACCGCCTGGACGACGACGCCTGGGACGAGATCGAGGACACCTTGATCACCGCGGACGTCGGGGTGACGCCGACGCGGGTGATGACCGAGGAGCTGCGCACCAAGGTCAAGGTGCTCGGCTCGCGTGGCCACGACGAGGTGCGCAAGCTCCTGCGCGAGCAGTTGCTCGCCCAGGTCAACCCTGACCTCGACCGCACCCTGCACACCAGCCCTCACGGTGACCGGCCCGCCGTCGTCCTCGTCGTCGGGGTCAACGGCACCGGCAAGACCACCACCACCGGCAAGCTCGCCCGCGCCTTGATCGGCGACGGCCGGAAGGTCCTCCTCGGCGCCGCCGACACCTTCCGCGCCGCCGCCGCCGACCAGCTCCAGACCTGGGGCGAGCGCGTGGGGGCCGAGGTCGTCCGCAAGGACGAGGGAGCCGACCCGGCGTCCGTGGCCTTCGACGCCGTGAGCAAGGGCATCACCGACAAGGTCGACACCGTGATCGTCGACACCGCAGGCCGCCTCCACACCAAGACCGGCCTGATGGACGAGCTGGGCAAGGTCAAGCGAGTCATCGAGAAGAAGGCCACCGTGGACGAGGTCCTCCTGGTCCTCGACGCCACCACCGGCCAGAACGGCATGCGCCAGGCCCAGGTCTTCGCCGAGGCCGTCAACGTCACCGGCATCGTCCTCACCAAGCTGGACGGCACCGCCAAGGGCGGCATCGTCATCTCGGTACAGCGAGAACTGGGCGTCCCGGTGAAACTCGTCGGCCTCGGCGAAGGCCCCGACGACCTGGCCCCCTTCGACCCGGAGGTCTTCGTCGACGCCATCCTCGGCGACTGACCCGCCCTCCCCGCCCGGGGCCCACGCGGCTTCGCCGCCGAGGTCCTGCCGCTGGGGGCTGCTCCCCGCGGCCGGTCACGTTGCCGGACTGCGGTCGGCCGGGCTGTCGTGGGCCGGATCGTCGTCGGCCGGGCTGTCGTGGGCCGGATCGTCGTCGGCCGGATCGTCGTGGGCCGGATCGTCGTGGGCCGGATCGTCGTCGGCCGGAACGTCGCCGGCGTGACCGCGGTCGGTATGACCGCTGTTGGGTGGGGTTGCGGTCAGGTGGTGAGGAAGGTGCGGAGGGTTTCCAGGCAGGGGGTTATGTCGATGTTCTGGGCGGCGAGCCAGGTGTCGTTGTCGTAGGTCTGGGTGTAGCGGTCGCCGCTGTCGCAGATCAGGGTGACGATGCTGCCTTTTGTGTTCTGGGTGCGCATCTCCTGTACCAGGTGGAGGGCGGCGGCCATGTTGGTGCCGGTGGAGGGGCCCACGTGGCGGCCGGTTACCTCCTGGACCCAGCGCATGGCGGCTATGGAGTGGGCGTCGGGGATCTGGAGCATGCGGTCGATCACGGTGGGGAGGAAGGACGGTTCGACGCGGGGGCGGCCGATGCCTTCGATGCGGGAGCCTCGGGCGGGGGCCGGGGTGCCGGTGGTCCAGAACGGGTAGAAGGCGGAGCCTTCGGGGTCCACCACCGCCAGGCGGGTGGTGTGGCGGCGGTAGCGGATGTAGCGGCCGATCGTGGCCGAGGTGCCGCCGGTGCCGGCGCCGACGACGATCCAGGTGGGCTCGGGGTGGCGCTCCAGGGACATCTGCTGGTAGATGCTCTCGGCGATGTTGTTGTTGCCGCGCCAGTCGGTGGCCCGTTCGGCGTAGGTGAACTGGTCCATGAAGTGGCCGCCGGTCTCCTCGGCCAGGCGGCGGGACTCCTCGTAGATCGCGGTCGGGTCGTCCACCAGGCGGCACTTGCCGCCGTAGAACTCGATCAGCGCGATCTTGTCGGGGGACGTGGACGCGGGCATCACCGCGACGAACGGCAGGTCGAGCATGCGGGCGAAGTACGCCTCGCTGACCGCGGTGGAGCCGCTGGACGCCTCGATGACGGTGGTGCTCGGGCCGATCCAGCCGTTGGCCAGGCCGTACAGGAAGAGGGATCGGGCGAGGCGGTGCTTGAGTGACCCTGTGGGGTGGACGGACTCGTCCTTGAGGTACAGGTCGACGCCCCAGCGCGGCGGCAGCGGGAACACGTGCAGGTGGGTGTCGCAACTGCGGTTGGCGTCGGCCTCGACCAGGCGGATCGCCTCGGCCACCCAGGCACGCACCCCGGGGTCGTGCTGATCCGCCTGTATCATGCCGCCTAGCACCACGTATGTCCGTTCTGTGTGACCTTCATCACATTTTCCCAAATTTGGGATGTATCTGTTATTGTAGTGGGACTTGTCCGGCCTGAGGTGTGATCGCGCCACCCCGGGCCTAATCGCTCCCAGGGGCCCCTGACCAGCCGAAACCCTTAACGTGGCCCTTATGGGTGAACCATGAGCATGGCACTGGCCGTCAATGGAGTAAAGCGGTTACCGAGCCTGCATGGGTTCATGCCGGATGGGTAGCGGGGGCAAGGCCGGATGAGGGGGACGAGATGATCTCGATGACAGACCAGCAGCGTCAGGCGTGGTTCGAACGTGACGTCATGCCCGTGACGAGCCAGCTCTACGCGTCCGCCATGCGACTCACCCGCAACTCCGCCGACGCCGAGGATCTCGTACAGGAGACCGTCGCCAAGGCCTTCACCTCCTACCACCAGTTCCGCCCGGGAACCAACCTGCGGGCCTGGCTGCACAGGATCCTCACCAACAACTTCATCAACGACTACCGCAAGAAGCAGCGCTCGCCGAAGTTGTCCGCCGCCGAGGACATCGAGGACTGGCAGCTCGCCGCCGCCGAGTCGCACAGCTCCACCGGGCTGCGCTCCGCGGAGACCGAAGCGCTGGAGCAACTGCCGGACAGTGTCGTGATGAACGCCCTGCGCTCCCTGCCCGAGGACTTCCGGGTGGCGGTGTACCTCGCCGACATCGAGGGTTTCGCCTACAAGGAGATCGCCGAGCGCATGGGCACGCCGATCGGCACCGTCATGTCCCGCCTGCACCGCGGCCGCCGCCAGCTTCGCACCATGCTGGAGGGCTACGCCCACGAGGAGGGCGCCCTGCGTCCCTCCCCGCAGTTCCAGGCCGCCTGAACCGTCGAAGCGGACAGCACCGGGGCCGTCCCTGAAGGACGGCCCCGGTGCTTTTGTGCCTCCGAGGGAGTGAGCGGGCCCGGGGGAGTGCGCGGCGCCGGTGCGATCGGGCCGCGATCAGGCTCCCGCGATCAACGCCACCGCGCCGAGGGCCAGCCCGACACCGGCCGCCTGGACCGCGTTGAGGCGTTCGCCGAGGACGAAGCGGGCCAGCAGCAGGGTGCTGGCCGGGTACAGCGACGCCAGCACCGAGACCAGCACGAGGAGGCCGCGTTGGGCGGCCAGCAGGAACAGCACGTTGGCCGCCATGTCCAGCACGCCGGCCGCCACGATCGCCGGCAGGCTGCCCGCACCGGGCCGCAGGGTGCGACGCAGGGCCAGTGCCAGCACCACGACCAGGGCGGCCGACATGAACCGCGCGCCGGCGAGCGGCCACAGGCCGGCGTCGGCCGGCACGTGCTTGAGCAGCACGAAGAACGCCCCGAAACCGACGCCGGACGCCAGTGCCCGCAACACGGGGCCGAGACGCACGCGCCTGGTCTCGCCGGTACCGGTGGAGCCGTTCCCGGTGGCGCGGCTGACCAGCACGACCGCGAGCAGCGCCAGGGCCACCCCGCCGAGCGCGATCGGCTCGGGACGTTCGCCCATCACCAGCCCGGTCAGCACGGGCAGCGCCGCGGACGTGGTGGCCGTCGTGGGGGCGACCACCGACATGACGCCGTCGGCCAGTGCCCGGTAGAAGAGGATGACCCCGGCCCCGCCCGCGAGCCCGGCCGCCATGCCCCAGGCCAGCGCGCCGGCGCTCGGGGTGCCCGGCAGCAGCGGGAGCAGCGGCAGCACGCAGACCAGCCCGGTGACCTGGGTGAGCAGTACGACGGCCAGCACGCGCGAGCGCCGGGTGGCGAGGCCGCCGAAGAAGTCCGCGGTGCCGTACACCACTGCACAGGTCGTCGCGAGCAGGACGGCCGTCATCTTTCCTCACCTTCCACTGTACTGTTCTGTTAGCACAATATAGTGCATGGTTTGACCAATACATTGCATCTGCTTTTCACTACACTGCACTCATGGCGGATGCGGAGACGATCACGGCGGCCATCGCCAACAACGTCCGCGCGCAGCGCGCCCACCGAGGGCTGACCCTCGACGCGCTGGCGGCCCGGTCCGGGGTGAGCCGCGGCATGCTCGTGCAGATCGAGCAGTGCCGCACCAACCCCAGCGTCACCACGCTGACCCGCATCGCCGACGCGCTCGGCGTGACCGTGGCCCGGCTGGTCGAGGTCTCCGACACCCCCGTCGTGCGGGTGGTGCACTCGGCCGACGTGGCGACGTTGTGGCGTGGCGACCAGGGCGGTTCGGCCCGCCTGCTCGTCGGTTCTGACGCCCCGGCGATCCTGGAGTTGTGGGACTGGCGCCTCGGCCCGGGGGAGCACCACGACGGCGACGCCCACCCGGCGGGCACGCGCGAGATGCTCACCGTGCTGGAGGGCGAGCTGAGCCTCTCGGTGTACGGCAAGCGGCACGTGGTGCGCCGGGACGAGGCCGTGCTGTTCAGCGCCGACCGGCCGCACCGCTACGCCAACGAGGCCGAAGGCCCGCTGCGCTTCATCATGGTCGTCACCGAGCCCCGCGAGACCCCCGACCTGTGACGACATGTGATGCGATGACATCACATGTCGGAATGCCTGATAGGGAAAGGCAAAGCTCCGGTAAATGCGGGGTACACCCCCTATGTGAGCGCTGACAAGTTGTGTGTTCCCGGGCCGCCGGCGGAGGTGGGCCTGTGACTGACGCCCGCGCGGCCATCGCGAAGCTCCGGGTGGAGCTGGAGGGCCTGGGGGTGACCGACGCCTATGAAGTATGTGATGAAGCGATACTTTCCGTATGGATTGGGCTAGTTGTCAGTTACAAGGAGGGTTTCTACCGTTGGCAGGAGGGAGTGGGGAAAAGGCGGCATTTGGGTACTGATGCGGTTGGATGCGCCATTCGGGTGGCGCGTCGTTATGCGGAGTTGCGGGCGGACGTCCCGTCCTGGTGGGAGGACCTCACCGCGACTTCGCGAGGGGACGCGGCCGACTACCCGTGACCCCTGCCGCGATTCGGGGGGAGTACGCGGATGCCGAGTATCCGGAAAAATGCCCTTTCGCTACCCATGTCGCTGCTGTTGGTGCTCGGCCTCCCGGCCTGCGGCCAGGTCGTGGCGCCGGCCGGTCTCGCCCGCCGCGACAACGCGTCCCGCGTCAGGTCCACCCCGCCCGTGCGGCCCGCCGACCCCGCGCTGATGGTGCTGCGCCTGACGCTCGCCCAGCCCGGCTGGCGCGGCAGGCGGCCCCTGGTGGCGCCCGCGCCCCGGGCGATCCGCTGCCCGCAGGTCAAGTGCGTGGCCCTCACCTTCGACGACGGGCCCTTCGACCACACCGGGCCGGTGCTCGACATGCTGGCCGCCTACAACGCGCGGGCGACGTTCTTCGTGGTGGGCCAGATGGTGACCGAGCAGACGGGCCCGCTGCTGCGCCGCATGGTCTCCGAGGGCCACGAGCTCGGCAACCACTCCTGGGACCACCCCGCCCTGCCCGGCCTGTCCGCGGACGGCGTGCACGCGCAACTCGGCCGTACGCAGGAGGCGGTGCGGGCGGTCACCGGCGTCACGATGCGCCTGTTCCGCCCGCCGTACGGGGCCACCGACGACAAGGTGGCCGGCGAGGCCAGACGTGAGGGGCTCGCGCAGATCCTCTGGGACGTGGACACCATGGACTGGCGCGACAGGAACACCCCGCTGGTGGCCCGGCGCGCGGCCGGGGCGCGGGCCGGTTCGGTGGTGCTGATGCACGACATCCACAAGTCCACCGCCGACGCGATGCCGGCCCTGCTGCGCGACCTGCACGCCAAGGGCTACACCTTCGTCACGGTCTCCGAGCTGTACGGCACCCGCCCGCTCCTCCCCGGCGAACGCTACGCCGGGGAGGCCTCCACGGGCCGGCGCTGATCAGCCGCCGCGCTTGGCGCGGGCCGCCGTGCGGGCACGCGAGGCGGAGTCGAGCACGACCTTGCGCAGCCGGACGGTCTGCGGGGTGATCTCGACGCACTCGTCCTCGCGGCAGAACTCCAGCGCCTGCTCCAGCGACAGTGCCCGCGGCGGGATGAGCTTCTCGGTCTCCTCGCTGGTGGAGGAGCGCATGTTGGTGAGCTTCTTCTCCTTGGTGATGTTCACGTCCATGTCGTCGGCCCGGGAATTCTCCCCGACGATCATGCCCATGTACACCTCGGTGGTCGGCGAGACGAACAGCGTGCCGCGCTCCTGGAGGTTCATCATGGCGAACGCGGTGACCACGCCCGCCCGGTCGGCCACCAGCGACCCGGTGTTGCGGGTGCGCAGCTCGCCGTGCCACGGCTCGTACGCCTCGAAGACGTGGTGCACGAGGCCCGTGCCGCGCGTCTCGGTGAGGAACTCGGTGCGGAAGCCGATCAGGCCGCGGGCCGGCACCACGAACTCCATGCGGATCCAGCCGGTGCCGTGGTTGGTCATGTGCTCCATGCGGCCCTTGCGTACGGCCAGGAGCTGGGTGATGGCGCCGAGGTACTCCTCGGGCGCGTCCACCGTGAGGCGCTCCACCGGCTCGTGCAGGGTGCCGTCGATCACGCGGGTGACGACCTGAGGCTTGCCGACGGTCAGCTCGTACCCCTCGCGGCGCATCTGCTCGACGAGGATGGCCAGCGCCAGCTCGCCACGGCCCTGCACCTCCCAGGCGTCGGGACGGTCGGTGGGCAGCACGCGCAGTGACACGTTGCCGACCAGCTCCTTGTCCAGGCGGTCCTTGACCATGCGCGCGGTGACCTTGGAGCCCTTGACCTTGCCCACCAGCGGGCTGGTGTTGGTGCCGATCGTCATGGAGATCGCGGGCTCGTCCACGGTGATCAGCGGCAGCGGCCGCGGGTCCTCCGGGTCGGCCAGCGTCTCGCCGATCATGATGTCGGGGATGCCGGCGATGGCGATGATGTCGCCGGGGCCGGCGGACTCGGCGGGCTTGCGCTCCAGCGCCTCGGTCATCAGCAGCTCGCTGATCTTGACCCGCTGGATGGTGCCGTCGGTGCGGCACCAGGCGACCTGCTGGCCCTTGCTGATGGTGCCCTGGTGGACGCGGCACAACGCGATGCGGCCGAGGTAGCTGGAGGCGTCCAGGTTGGTGACGTGGGCCTGGAGCGGCGCGGCCGGGTCGTAGGTCGGCGCGGGGATGGTGGTGGCGATGGTCTCGAACAGCGGCTCGAGGTCGGGCGAGTCGGGCATGCCGCCGTCCACCGGGCGGGTCAGCGAGGCGCGGCCCGCCTTGGCCGAGGCGTACACGATCGGGAAGTCGATCTGCTCCTCGGTGGCGTCGAGGTCCATGAACAACTCGTAGACCTCGTCCACGACCTCCTTGATGCGGGAGTCGGGACGGTCGACCTTGTTGATGCAGAGGATCACCGGCATCTTGGCGGCCAGCGCCTTGCGCAGCACGAAACGGGTCTGCGGCAGCGGCCCTTCCGAGGCGTCCACCAGCAGCACCACGCCGTCCACCATGGACAGCCCGCGCTCGACCTCGCCGCCGAAGTCGGCGTGGCCGGGGGTGTCGATGATGTTGAGCGTCATGTCGCCGTGCCGGACGGCGGTGTTCTTGGCGAGAATGGTGATGCCCTTCTCGCGTTCCAGGTCATTGGAGTCCATGACTCGCTCATCGATGTCCTGGTTGGCGCGGAACGCCCCGGACTGCCACAGCATGGCGTCGACGAGAGTCGTCTTGCCGTGGTCGACGTGCGCGATGATCGCGATGTTCCGCAGGTCGTCGCGGCTGTTCAAAGGCATGATGGGGTCTCGCTCTGAGGTCGTGGGGGCGCGCCGCGGACATCGCGGCACCTCCATTTTAGGTGATCGCTGTTACCGCCGGATGCCTTCACTTCGCAAATCACCACATATCTCCTAAAAACCGGCTGGGTCCCGTCCGCCGTGGACTAAGGCGGCACGACTCGGGCAGACAGCGAACATGGTGGACGAAGGAACAACCCAACTCGCCGCCTCCGCACGCCACGCCGTCGAGCCCGGCTCCCGGTTCCCCTGCAGGCGGTACGCGGGGGAACGATGCCGGCTCGTCGTCTGGACGCTCGTCGTGGGCGCGTTCGTCGCAGGGTGCGTCACGCCCATGGCCGCCGCGAGGGGGAGCGCCTACGCGGCCCCGCCGGGCGGCACGGGTGTCACGGGTGTCACAGGCGGGCCGCGGGTCGTGTGCGCCGGGCCGTCGCCGCATAAGCTCGACGCATGCCTCTCGCCACAGCTTTCCCCGCGACGCTGATGACCAAGGACGGCGTGCGGATCGACGCCGCGCACACCCCCTCGCGCGGCCACGGGGACCTCGGGATCGTGCTCGCGCACGGTTTCACGGGCTCGTGGCGGGACAAGACCACGCGGCGCATCGCGCACGTGCTGAGCGGGTACGGCGGGGTGCTGGCGTTCGACTTCCGCGGCCACGGCAGGTCCGGCGGCAGGTCGACCGTCGGGGACGCCGAGGTGCTCGACCTCGACGCCGCCGTCGCGCACGCCCGGTCCGTCGGGTACACCCGGGTGGTGAGCGTGGGGTTCTCCATGGGCGCCGCGGTCGCCGTCCGCCACGCCGCGCTGCACAGGGGCACCGACGCGGTGATCGCGGTCAGCGCGCCCGCCCGGTGGTACTACCGGGACACCCGGCCCATGCGCCAGGTCCACTGGGCCATCGAGCGCCCCGCCGGCCGCCTCGCGGCCCGCATCGCCAAGCGCACCCGCATCAGCAACGGCCGCTGGGACCCGGTGCCGCTGGCGCCGTACGAGGCGGCCGCGAGGGTCGCCCCCACACCGCTGCTGGTCGTGCACGGCGACGCCGACACGTTCTTCCCGCTGGACCACGCCCACCAGCTCTACGACAACGCCCGCGAGCCCAAGGAGCTGTGGATCGAGCGTGGCTTCGGCCACGCCGAGTCGGCCGCCACGCCGGGGCTGGTCCACCGCATCGGCGCCTGGGCGGCGGCCGTCCAGGCCGGCGCCCGCACCGCCTCGGCGGCCGGATAGACACGCCGCGCCCCTCCGCACACCACCGGACAGCACTCTTCACCCCGCGCATCCGAGCGACATCGTTCCCCGCGGTCACGGCACCGCGATTTCCCGGCCGGGAGGTGGATTTCAGTGATCCTGGTGATCAATTCGGGATCCTCGTCAGTAAAGTACAAGCTCTTCGACACGGACGGCCTCACCAGGCTTCAGGCGGGCAAGATCGAGCGCATCGGGGAGCCGGGCTCCGGCGTCCCCGACCACGAGGCGGCGCTCACCCGGGTGGCCGAGGAGACGTCCCTCGACACGCGTGAGCTGACCGCCGTCGGCCACCGCATCGTGCACGGCGGCGCGGTGTTCACCGAGCCCGTCCTCATCGACGACGAGGTGTTCAAACAGCTCTGCGACATCACGTCGCTCGCGCCGCTGCACAACCCCGCCAACCTCGCCGGCATCGAGGTGGCCCGCCGCCTGCGCCCCGACGTGCCCCAGGTCGCGGTGTTCGACACCGCCTTCCACGCCACCATGCCGGCCGCGTCCCGGACGTACGCCATCGACGCGGCGCTCGCCGAGCGGTACGGCGTGCGCCGCTACGGCTTCCACGGCACCTCCACCGCGTACGTCTGGCGGGTGGCGCGTGAGGTCATGGGCAAGCCCGACGCCAGGGGCATCGTGCTGCACCTCGGCAACGGCGCCAGCGCGACGGCCACCCGCGGCGGCCACTGCGTGGACACCTCCATGGGCATGACGCCCCTGGAGGGTCTGGTCATGGGCACCCGTTCCGGGGACGTGGACCCCGCGATGATCTTCCATCTGATCCGGGCCGGCATGTCGCCGGACGAGGTGGAGTCGATGCTGGAGCACCGGGCGGGCCTGCTCGGCCTGTGCGGCGACAACGACATGCGCACGGTCATCGAGCGGGCGCAGGCCGGGGACGCCGCGGCCACGCTGGCGTACGAGGTGTACTGCCACCGGCTGCGTAAGTACATCGGGGCGTACTACGCCCTGCTCGGCCGGGTGGACGGCATCGTCTTCACCGGCGGCGTGGGGGAGAACTCCGCGCAGGTGCGCCGCACCGTGCTGTCGGGGCTCGGGGCGCTCGGCGTGCGGCTGGACCCGCTGCGCAACGCCGCGGCCGACGGCGCGCGGGTGGTGTCCACCGAGGACTCCGCCGTGACCGTCCTGGTCGTGCCGACCGACGAGGAGCTGGAGATCGCGCGAGAAACATCCGCGTTGGTGGAGCGAACCTTTTCCGGATAAGAGTCGTCTACATACGCGGAGGTAGGAGATCCGCCTGGGGCCACCGCCGCCGTCGCGGCGGCTGTGGTACCTGTGACGGGGCGGTCTCCCGCGTCCAGGGGCGGACGGGCCGCCGCCCAGCGACGCGGGGGCGCGCTGGGCGGCGGCCCCACGCCGAGCCGGCCGGGGGCCGGCGGCCGGCCCCCGGGTGACGCCCGATCGGACGGGTTCAGCCGAGCCGGGCGATCGACTTGTACTCCAGGTAGGCGGACAGGCCCTCCGGGCCGAGCTCGCGGCCGATGCCGCTGGCCTTGTACCCGCCGAACGGCGCGGACGGCTCCATGGTGTTCATGATGTTCACGCCGTAGGTGCCGGTGCGCACGCGGCGGGCGACGTCCATGCCGCGCTCGGTGTCCCCGGTCCAGACGGTGCCGGACAGGCCGTACTCGCTGTCGTTGGCGATGCGCACCGCGTCCGCCTCGTCCTCGTACGGGATCACCGACAGGACGGGGCCGAAGATCTCCTCGCGGGCGATCCGCATGTCGTTGGACACCCCGGCGAAGACGGTCGGGGCGACGTACCAGCCGCGGTCGTGCGGGCGGTCCAGGCCGCCGACGACCGGCTTGGCGCCCTCGTCGATACCGATCTTGATGTAGCCCTCGACCCGCTCCTGCTGGCGCTTGGCCACGAGCGGCCCGATGCCGGTGGCGGGGTCGGCCGGGTCGCCGACCGCCTGGCCGGACACCATGTCGGCCACGGCCTGCACGACCTCGTCGTACCGCGAGGTGGACGCGAGGATGCGGGTCTGCGCGACGCACGCCTGGCCGTTGTTCATCAGCGAGGCGATGGACAGGAAGCCCATGGCGGCGCCGAGGTCGCAGTCGTCCAGGATGATCGCGGCGGACTTGCCGCCGAGCTCCAGGCTGCACCGCTTGAGCTGCTCGCCGCAGATGGACGCGATGCGGCGCCCGGCGGCGGTGGAGCCGGTGAACGCGACCTTGTCCACGCCGGGGTGCGCCACCAGGTGCTCGCCGGCCTCGCGGCCCGCGGCCACGATGTTGACCACGCCGTCCGGGATGCCCGCCTCCTTGACCATCTCGGCCAGCAGGTAGGAGTCGAGCGGGGTCTCCGGCGCGGGCTTGACCACGACGGCGCACCCGGCGATCAGCGCGGGGGCCAGCTTGGTCATGATGACGAACTGCGGGACGTTCCACGGCACCACGGCGGCGACCACGCCGACCGGCTCGCGGCGCACCGTCACCGGGCCGAACAGGCCGGGCCGCTCGTCCTCGACGGCGAACGTCGCGCCGAGCCCGGCGAAGTACTTGAGCATGCCGAGCGGCTGCGGGGCCTGGGCGAGCTGGGAGAACGTGATGGGGGAGCCCATCTCCATGGTGATCAGCTCGGCCATCTCGGCCTGGCGGGCGGCGTACAGGTCGGCCAGGCGGCCGACGACCTCCGCGCGTTCCGCCATGGTCATGCGCGGCCAGGGGCCCTCGTCGAACGCCTGGCGCGCGGCGGCCACGGCGTGGTCCATGTCGGCGGGGGTGCCGTCCGGCACCCGGCCGACCAGTTCCTCGGTGTGCGGGGAGACGACGTCGATGGTCGCCGTGCCCGCGGGGGCCACCCAGTCGCCCCCGATGAAAAGACGGTCGTGCTGAAGCATGTGTCGTGCCTCCTGGTCGCAGCGGGCCGGGTCCTGCGCTCGCCAGTCCACCATTGCCGGTCCGGACGCGCATGGGGGCGCGTCGCTCCGTTCCGCTGTGACAGAACCATGTTCTATCCCTGATGGCAAGAGCGGGGGACCAGGGAGCAGCTTCCTCGATAGGATCGGTGCCCGCCGCCGGACCGTTCCATCGGCCCACGTGCCGATGCCTGGTGGGTCTGGTGGGCCCAAATCTCCGGAAACCGGTCTCGGCCTCCTACGTCAAGTGGTAGATAGTTCGCGTACCGGTAGATAGGTTCTTCCGATCGTGTGGCGGCTCCGAAGATCGCCTCTTATAGTTTCGGGGCGTCCGAAGTGGGGAGGGCTGATGCGATCAGGCCGGATGGCCGCGCTGGCGGGGCTGCTCGGGCTGTTCTCCGTGTTCGCTGTGCCCGCGGCAGGAGCAGAGCCCAGCCCGCAGACCAGGCTGAACCGTCTCACCAAGCAGGCGGCCGACCTGCAGAAGGCGTACCGGGGCCAGATCCAGAGCCTCGAGGACGCCAAGGAGGCCGCCAAGAAGGCCGGCAGGAAGGTCAGCGATCTCCGGGCCGACCTCGCCGAGGCGCAGCAGGAGATCGCGCAGTTCTACAGCAACTCCTACATGTCCGGCGCGGTGGACGGGCCCCGGGTCTTCACCTACAGCGGTGACCCGGACGCCATCCTCGGCCAGGTGGCCACGGTCACCTACCTCGCCGAGGAGAAGAACCAGCGCATCAAGCGCATCGGCACCCTGATCAAGGACTCCAAGGAAGCCAAGAAGGAAGCCGACGCCAAGATCGCGGACCTGCGGGACGAGATCAAGGACCTCCAGAACAAGAAGAAGGACGTCGAGGCCCTCCTGCGCAAGTTCGGCTTCCAGACCCCCGGCTCCTCCACCGGCCTGACCGCGCGCATGGTCGCCATCCGCGCCAGCATCATGCAGAACTTCCCGATGCCCTTCGGCGTCGGCTGCCTGCGCTCAGGCGACCCGGGCGAACACGGCAAGGGCCGCGCCTGCGACTTCATGATGAGCACCGGCGGCCGCATGCCCGACGCCGCCGCCCAGGCCAGAGGCGACGCCCTGGCCCAGTGGTGCATCGAGAACGGCCGCGCCATGGGCATCATGTACATCATCTGGCGCCAGCGCTACTACGACATCAGGACAGGCGCCGGCTGGCGCACCATGTCCGACCGAGGCAGCGTGACCGCCAACCACTACGACCACGTCCACGTCTCGGTCTTCTGACCCCCGCCCCCGGCCACCTGACGACCCCGCCCCGGCCGCGCTGCCCCGACGGCGCTGCCCCGGCCGCGCTGGCTGCGCCGCCCCACCGCCGTCCGTTCGCCGGCTCCTTTTCGGCGCCGACGCGGCGGGACGTGGTACGGCGAATCCGGCGCCGCTGTACGGCGGTTGACCGGACCGCACTAAGCAGCCGTCCACGGCTTGGAGTGCGCGGCGAGGCGGTCGCGTAGCCAGTGGTAGGACGCCTTCGGAGTGCGCTTCTGGGTAGGGAAGTCAACGTGGACGAGGCCGAAGCGCTGGGTGTACCCCTCGGCCCACTCGAAGTTGTCGAGCAGGGACCAGACGTAGTAGCCGCGGACGTCCACCCCTTCGTCCATCGCGGCGCGCACGGCGCGGATGTGGCCGTCCAGGTACGCGATACGGGCCTGGTCGTCGACGGTGCCGTCGGGGGTGAGGTCGTCCGGCTGGGAGCAGCCGTTCTCGGTGACGTACACCGGGGGCAGAGTGTCGCCGTACCGGGCCTTGAGGCCCGTGAGCAGTTCCCGGAGGCCGTCCGGGACCACGGGCCAGCCGAAACCGGTGGTGGGGTAGCCCGTGACGCCGGCGTCCTCGAACGGCAGTTCCCCAGGCTCCGCGGGAGCGGCGATCCTCGTGGGGTTGTAGTAGTTGATCCCGATCCCGTCCAGCGGCTGGCCGATGACCGCGAGGTCGCCGTCCTTCACCACATCCAGCTCCGACACCCCGTACGCCGACAGGTCCGGATATTTCCCAAGAAGTACGGGGTCGTTGAACAGCCGGTTGTGCAGCGTGTCGTACGCCTCCGCCGCCCGCACGTCCGCCTCGGAGCCGGACGCCGCCCACACCGGGGTGCAGTTGTTGGTGATCAGCACCTGCCGCGCCCCCCGCGCCCGCAGCGCCTGGACCGCGAGCCCGTGCCCGAGCAACTGGTGGTGCCCCACCGGCAGGGCGTCCAGCATGAGGGCCTGCCCGGGGGCGTGCGCGCCGAGGCCGTGCCCGAGGACCATGTGGACGAACGGCTCGTTCAACGTGATCCACAGCGGTACCCGGTCCGCCAGCCGCTCCGCGACGATCCCCGCGTAGTCGGCCAGCCGCGCCGCGGTGTCCCGGGACGACCATCCGCCCTGGTCCTGGAGCGCCTGCGGCAGGTCCCAGTGGAACAGCGTCGCCGCCGGCGTGATGCCCCGCGCGCACAACCCGTCCACCAGGCGGTCGTAGAAGCCGAGCCCCGCCGCGGACGGCGCCCCCGTGCCGTCCGGCTGGATCCGCGGCCAGGCGATGGAGAAGCGGTAGGAGTTCACCCCGAGGCCGCTCATCAGCCCGAGGTCCTCCTCGAAGCGGTGGTAGTGGTCGCAGGCGACGTCGCCGGTGTGTCCCTCGCGCACGCGGCCGGGCTCGTGGGAGAAGGTGTCCCAGACGGACGGCCCCCGGCCGTCCGCGGTCACGGCGCCCTCGATCTGGTAGGAGGCCGTGGCCGTGCCCCAAAGAAACATACGACCCTCCGGTGATATGAGTAATTCTCAGGTTAGGCCGCACACCTCGGGGTTGGGGGGATGATGGGGGCATGAGCAACGTCTCCGCAGGGACGCTCCGCCGCCGCCCCGCCCAGCGCCGAAGCCTGGAGCGGGTCGAGCGAATGCTGGACGAATGCGCCCGGCTCCTGGACGAGGTCGGCTACGAGGCCCTGACCACCAAAGAGGTCGCCCGCCGGGCGGGGGTCCCCATCGGCACGTTCTACCAGTTCTTCCCGGACAAGCAGGGCCTGGTCAGGGAGCTGGCCCTCCGCAACCTGGACGCCTTCCTGGCGCGGCTGACGGCGCGTTTCGGCTCCGCGGGCATCACCGTCTGGACCGAGGTCATCGACCTGGCCGTGGACGAGTTCGTCGCGATGAAGCGCACCACGCCCGGGTTCGCCATCGTCGACTTCGGCGAGATCTTCCAGACCCCCGGCGGCCCTGCCATCGAGGGCACGAACCGCCTCCTGGACGCCGCCCTGGAGAACAACGTCATCGTCGCCGACCGGCTGCAGGCCCTCCTCGTGGACCTCGTCGGCGCCCCGCCGGGGCCCGGTCTGCACCGGGCCCTGGTCGTGGCCGTCGAGGCGGCCGACTCCGTGCTGAAGCTGGCCTTCCGCACCCGCCCCGGTGGCGACCCCGATCTGATCGCCGAGTGCAAAGACCTCGTCCGCCGCTATCTGACGGGCCACATGCCCGCACGGTGACGGCCGCCGGTTCAAGGGAAGGCGGCCCCCCGGGGACGCCGCCGGTGTGCGCCGGACGCCCCCGGGACGCCGCCCGGTGTGCGCCGGGCGCCTGCTACGCCAGCGCCGGGTCGTCCAGGCGGGCCCGCAGCTCGTCGTCCAGCTTCACGTCCGCGGCGCCGACGGCCTCCTCGACCTGGGCGAGGGTGCTGACGCCGACGATCGGCACGACGCCCTGGGCGGTGAGCCAGGCCAGCACCACCTGGTTCACGGTGGCGCCGAGCTCCTCGGCGACCGAGCGCAGGGCCGCTAGACGGCGTTCGGTGCCGGGGTGGTCGTACGCCGGCGGGATGGGCCGGTCCTCACGGGTGTAGGCACCGGCGAGCAGCGACGTGTACGCCCACAGCCGCAGCCCCTCGGCCCGCAGGTAGTCGAAGGTCTCCTCTGTGGCCTGGACGTGCCCCCACTCCGGCATGCGTGTCCCGGGCCGGGGCCGCAGGTAGGAGTGGCGCAGCTGCAGCAGGGAGTACCCCGGCCGCCCCGCGGCCCGCGCGATCCCCCGTGCGCGCTCCACCCGCCAGGTGGCGTGGTTCGACGCGCCGAGCTCGCCGGCCTTCCCCGTCTCGACCAGCTTCGCCAGCGCGTCCACCTGGTCCTCCAGCGGCGTGACCCGGTCCTCGATGTGCGCCCAGTACACGTCGACGTGGTCGCTGCCGAGCCGCCGTAAGCTGCCCTCGATCGCCGCGCGTATGGTGGCTCCGGACAGCCCCTCCGACCGCTCCAGCGTGCGGTCACCCGGCATGGCCGGGAAGGCGCCGCACTTGGTGCTCAGCACGATCCGGTCCCGCATGCCGGGACGCGCCGCCAGCCACCTGCCGATCGTGGCCTCGCTCTCCCGCCCGGTGGCCCCCTCGATCCAGAACGGATAGTTGTTCGAAGTGTCGATCATGGTGCCACCGGCCCCGGTGAACCGATCGAGAATGGCGAACGACGTCGCCTCGTCCACAGTGGTGCCGAAGGGAATGGTCCCGAGTGCGATGTGTGTCATGCGGCACACCCTGCATGCTGGAGCGTGCTCCAGGTCAAGAGCATTGACCTGGAGCGTGCTCCAGGTCAAGAGCATTGACCTGGAGCGGGCTCCAGGTGTCATGATTCGGACCGTGAGCGTCTACACACCCGGCCAGGCCGCGGAGGAGACCGGCTTCAGCCTGGACACCCTGCGGTACTACGAGCGCATCGGCCTCCTGGAGCCCGTGGAACGCAACGCCGCCGGCCAACGCCGTTTCACCGATGACGACATCGGCTGGCTCGGCATGCTGCGCTGCCTGAGAGGCACCGGCATGCCGATCGCCGAGATGCTGCGTTTCGCGGAACTGGTCCGCGCCGGCGACCACACCGTGGCCGCCCGCATCGCCCTCCTGGAGGCCCACGACCGCGCCGTCGAGGCCCAGATCGCCGAACTCCGCGAGAAGCAGTCCGCCATCCAGTACAAGATCGGCTACTACCGCGACGTCCTCGCGCTGCACGACCTCGACACCGCCCGCGAGCAGCTCCACGACGACGCCGGCGCCGGCACCTAGGCGTTCTCCGAGCGGTACGCCTCGGCCTGGAGCGTGTAGAGCTCGGCGTAGATGCCGCCCTGGCGCATCAGGTCGTCGTGGGTGCCCTGTTCGGTGACGCGGCCGTGGTCGAGGACGTAGATGCGGTCGGCGTAGCGCACGCTGGCGAGGCGGTGGGTGATCAACAGGACGGTGCGGCCGTCGGCGTGGTCGCGGATGCGCTCGAACAGGGCGTGTTCCGCGCGGGCGTCGAGGGCGGCGGTGGGCTCGTCGCAGATGAGCAGCGGGGCGTCGCGGTAGAAGCCACGGGCCACGGCGATGCGCTGCCACTGGCCGCCGGACGGCTCCTGGCCGTTCTTGAAGCGGCGGTCGAGCAGGGTGCGGTAGCCGAGCGGCATCTCGGCCACCACGGCGTCGGCGCCGGCCACCCGGGCGGCCTCGTGCAGGGCCTCCTCGCCCTTGTCCAGGCCCATCGCGATGTTCTCGCGCACGGTCAGCGGCCAGCGGGTGTGGTCCTGCGCGATCACCGCGATGTGGCGCCGCAGGTCGTTCTGGTCGACGTCCCCGATGTCGGTGCCGTCCCACAACACCCGGCCGCTGTCCGGCTCGTACAACCCGGCGAGGATCTTGGACAGGGTCGTCTTGCCCGAGCCGTTCTCGCCGACCAGCGCCACCACCTCGCCCCGGTCCAGGTGGATCGACACGTGGTCCAGCACCGGCTCCTCCTTGCCCGGGTAGCGGAACGTCACCTCCTCGGCGGTGACGCGCAGGAACGACGACGGCGCAGGCCCGGCCGGGTTGCGGCCGATGGACTCGCGTGCCTGCCGGCAGAAGTCCAGGAAGTCGGTGAAGTACAGGCCCTCCTCGTACAGCCGGTTGGTGGAGAACATGAGGTTGGCCAGCGACGACTGCCCGGTGCGGATCGCCAGCACCGCCGTGCCCGCCACCGCGAGGGCCACCGAGCCGACGGCCAGCAGCAACCCGAGCGCGGTGTACACGATGGCGGTGCCGACCCCGCCGAGGGCCTCGCCGATGACCCGCGCCACCGTCTGCTGCCGCGCCGTGCGCAGCACGACGGCCTGCTCGGCGTTCGCCACCCGGTCGTACAGCCGGATGAGGAAGGCCCGCATGGTGAACGAGCGCACCTCGGCGGCGGTGTTCTTGTCGGCCATCAGGTCGGTCAGGATCCACTTGCGGCGGCGCACCGGGATCAGCGCGTACATCGTGGTGTACCGCATGCGGGCCGCCCGCACGGCCGCCCAGGCGTCCGGCACGACGGCGAGCACCAGCAGCGGCAGCAGCACCGGGTGCAGGATGCCGAGCACGCCCGCCGCGGCGACGATGCCGATCAGCGCGGTGAGGACGTCGATGGCCGAGTCGACCACGCTGTCCACCACCGAGACGCCGCGCATGCGGGCCCGCTGCAGCGCGTCGTGGAAGTCGGGGTCGTCGTAGCGGATGAGGTCGACCTGGCTGGTCACGTCGTACAACTGTTTCTCGGCGATGCGGGCGACCTGCGGCTCCAGGCGCGCCTGCGCCCAGCCCGCCCCGGCCTGCAGTGCGGCGCGCAGCGTGGCGGCGACGCCGACCAGCAGCAGCGCGGGCAGAGCTGCCCGCACCCGCTCGGGTGTGGGCCCGGCCGAGAACAGCGCCTGCAGCACACCGGTCGTGGCGAGCAGCCCGAATGCGGTGAACATGCCGCCGAGCACACTCAGGGAGATGGTGGCGGCGGTGTCGCGCGGGCTGGCCAGCCACGCCATGCGCACGGCCTGGGAGATGAGCGCGGGCAGCCTGCGGGCGATGGTCAGGAAACCCACCCCCGTCATGGTCTCCAGGTGCGCCTGCCAGCCACTCATGGTGGCCTCACCGAGGTCGGCGTCGATGTCCTCGCCGGGGTCCAGCGGCGGCTTCAGCGGGGGCGACACCGCGGCCGTGGGCAGCGGCGGCGCGGCGGGCGGGGACGGCAGGGGCGGCGGGATGCCGGGGCCGTTCGGGGCGGAGCCGTCCGGAGCGGCGGACGTGGACCCGTCCGGAGCGGGGGAATCCTGGGGAAGGTCGGCCATACAGGCAGTGTGACGGCCGTCACCGACAGTTTTAAGAGGCCGGGTAAAGGAGGCCGGTCAAGTTGAAACCGGCAATTATCGCTATTGGTTCCTTTGCCGGGTGCCCGGTGATGTTCACCGGGTATTCATTGCCTCACTCTCCGCGCGGGTCGATCTCCCGGACGTACCCCGGTGCGTGCGACGGGCCGGACAGGGACAGGAGCCGCTCGGCCTCGTCGTGCAGCGCCGCGATGAGGAGCAGCTCCAGGTGAAGATCCTCCAGGTCGACCGTTTCCATCAGTGTCTCCCGATGTGAGATGCCTCCCCGGCCCGGAGGATGCCAGGGAGGGCGGTGTTCATCGGATCTTACCTTCCGTGACGGCCGCCGGGGGATCTCACCGGTAGTCATCACTGCACGTATATATCGGTCAAGCCGCAACCGGACCATCGGTCTGCACCCTCGGGCGCACCGCTCGCCGGGCGGGGGTGTGACGCGGATCCTCCCTCGCCGCACTTCGCTCTCCCATCGCCGGACCGACCGGCACCCGCGGGCATGGCGCCGCCGCGGGAACGTGCCATGACCCGAACGGGTCCCCCGCCCGGCGCCACCGCCGCGCGTGGGACGTGATCCCAGCAGCGTAACCAATGTGATCATATTTACGGAAGGTGGTAATCGTGGTTAGAGCAGATGAGTAGTACGTCTGATAACGGACGTCTGCCTTGACCAGATGGTTCACTCGGGACGGGTACGACGCGCTATATGGGGTGTTTATCTCCCACGCTATGTCGGAGATCGATGCCGTGTTCCGCTCCTGTCCTCGTGAGGCCCGTCCTCACGCGTCCGCGGGCAGCGTGGCCGCGGTCCCGGCGATGAGGTGGTCGAGTCCCGCTCGAACGGCACTAGGGGACCAGCAACGCCTTGCCCGTCACGGTGCGGGCCTCGATGGCGGTGTGCGCGTCGGCGGCGTGGTCCAGGGGGAAGGTGCGGCCGATCACCGGTCTGATCCGGCCCGCCGCCGCCTCGGCGAGGGCGCGTGCGGCGAGGGCCCTCCGCTCGGGGAGGCCCAACCGGACGTCCCCGATGCCGCGGACGGTGACGCCGCGCCGGGCCGCCTCGGCCGGGTCCACGGGGGCGAAACCGCCGGCCGCGGCGCCGTGCGCGGAGAAGCGGCCGCCGTCCGCGGTGACCTGGAACGCCGCCCGCCCGATCTCCCCGCCCGCGCCGTCGAACACCACGTCGGCCCCCGCGCCGCCCGTCGCCACCCGCACGTGCTCGGCCCAGCCGGGGCCGGTGTAGTCCACCACGAGCTCCGCCCCCAGCTCCCGCGCCAGGCCCAGCTTGCTCGCGCCGCGCGCCGCCGCCGCCACCCGCGCACCGGCCGCGCGCGCGAGCTGGACCAGCAACACCCCCATGCCGCCGCCCGCCGCCGTCACCAGCACCCATTCGCCCGGCTTGACCTCGGCCGACTCGAACACCGACAGCCCGGTCACGCCGTCGTGCATCAGCGCCGCGGCCCGTGCCGTCCCGAGCCCGCCCGGCACCGCGATCAGCGCCTCGGCCGGCACCACCACCTGCTCGGCGTACCCCCCGCCGCCCCCGGCGAACGCCGCGACCTCCCGGCCCACCCACCCGGGGTCCACCCCGCCCCCGGCCGCCCGCACCCGTCCCGCCACCGCGCCACCCGGCACGTACGGCGGTTCGACCTGGAAGAACGCGCGCACCCCGCCCCGCCGGATCTGTGTCTCCACGAACAACGTGTCCGCGGCCTCCACCTCGATCACGGCCTCCCCGTCCCCGGCCACCGGATCGTCCACCACCCGGACGACCAGCACCTCCGGCCCTCCGAACCGTTCCGCCTGTATCACCCGCATGTGGCTCCCCCATGACCCGGGCCGTTTCCTTCGACCAGCAGTGTGCGACCTCAACCCTTGTTGAGGTCAACCTTGCTTCCGGTCTCCACACCTACGTCTGCTCTATCGCGGCCACCCTCAGGGGCGTGCTGAGCGTCCTAATGTGGTCACTTCACGTGACGACGATGACTTTCGGAGGAAGACAATGGCCGGCGTCGCGGGGACACTGTTCGGGCAGGGGGTCCACGCACTCATGGTGGCGACGAGCCGTCACGCCCCTGGGGCCGTGATCGGCGATGTGCCCGCCGCCGCGGAGAGCATGCGTGACCTCGCCGACGCACTGGTCCGGCGCGCGGGGCTGAAGAGGGAGAACCTGGTCCGCCTGCTCGATCCGGCCGATCCGGCGGTGCTCGCGCAGGAGATCTCCTCAGTGGCGGGACGTGCCACGGAGGTGCTCTTCTTCTACTACGTCGGTCATGGCCTGCTCACCGTCGACGGCGAGCTGTGCCTCGCAACGAGGGCCACCCAGGACATACGGCATGGGCCGGTCCGCAACCAGGTACTGCCCTATGCCGAAGTCAGCGACCTCCTACGCCGGAGCAGAGCCAGGCTGAGCGTCGTTGTCCTCGACTGCTGCTGGGCCGGGCGTGCGACCGGGTGGCCGGACAGTTACCTGCTGACCGCCACCAGCCGGGACGAGGCGGCCTGGAGCCTTCCCGCTGAACGGCATACGGCGTTCAGCGGCTGCCTCATCCGGCTGCTGACCGAAGGTGATCCCGCCGGTCCGGCCTATCTCACCTTGGACGACCTGCACAGTGCCTCGACGCGGGTCATGTCCGCCCTGGATATGCCGTTGCCCCGTCGGCAAGCGGCGGATACCAGCGAGCGCCGCCCATTGGTGAGCAATGCCGCCTACAACCTCCCTTCGCCACGGAAACTGCCGAAGTTGGCGAGCCACGACGGGCAGCACAGTCCCTATCGCGGCCTCGCCCCTTACGGCATCGGTGACGCGGCCCTGTTCTTCGGGCGTGAACATCTGGTTCGCACGGTCGTGGAGAGAACGCAGGTCGAGCACGACGTGTCTCCGCTCCTGGTCACAGGGCCGTCAGGATCAGGGAAGTCCTCACTGCTGCGTGCCGGGGTTATTCCCGTACTCGGCGTGGGACGCTGCGTGCTGCTGACCCCTGGCGCACACCCCATGGACCGGCTGAGGAACGCCCTCGATCGGTCCGGCAACTCACGGGACGGCGACGCGCCGACGGTGCAGCACGAGAAGGAGTCACCGAATGCCTCGTCGGTGTCACCCGTGGGCACGATCATCGTCGTCGATCAGTTCGAGGAGGTCTTCACCCAGTGCGCCGACGGTGCCCAGCGCGCGGCCTTCATCTCCACGCTGACGAGCGGTGGCCAGAAGGCGATCATTGGGCTGCGTGCCGACTTCTTCGGGCACTGCGCCGCCCATGCCGGGCTCACCGGCGCCCTGGAGCGACCGGTCGTGGTCGGCCCGATGGAACTCCACGAGTTGCGGCAGGTGATAGAGGAACCCGCACGTCTCGTCGGCCTCACCCTGGAAGAAGGGCTGACCG
This sequence comes from Sphaerisporangium sp. B11E5, assembly GCF_039871875.1. Classification (NCBI taxonomy): domain Bacteria; kingdom Bacillati; phylum Actinomycetota; class Actinomycetes; order Streptosporangiales; family Streptosporangiaceae; genus Sphaerisporangium; species Sphaerisporangium sp. B11E5. Next base: position 179,485 of record NZ_JBDPMD010000004.1, read on the forward strand.
AGCTGCTACTGGAGGATCTGCACGCCAACGACGAGGACACACCGCTCCCGCTCCTCTCGCACGCACTGCTGTCCACCTGGCAGCGGCGCGACGACCGGACGCTGACCCTGGGTGCTTACCGGGCCTCAGGAGGGATCGCCCAAGCTCTCACACGCACAGCGGACCAGACATTGGCCTCGCTCGACCTGGCGGATCAAGAGGCGGCACGGCGCCTGATGCTGCGCCTCGTCCACCTCGGGGAGAACACCGACGACACCCGGCAGGCCGTCCCGCTGTCGGAATGCGTCCCAGCGGCTGACGTGCCGGACCACGTGGCGACCGGCGCCGCACTTGAGGCGTTCACGCGGGCGCGGCTGATCACGGTTAACGGCGACGAGGTGGAGATCGTCCACGAAGCTCTCATCCGCGCCTGGCCGAGGCTCCGTACGTGGATCGACGCCGATCGTGCTGATCTGCTGGCCCGCCAGCAACTGGTCGAGGACGCCGCACGCTGGGACCGTCACCACCGCCAGCCGGGATACCTGTACGACGGCACCCGGATGTCGGCGATCAACGAGATCCGGGCGCGGTGGAAGGAGAATCCCGCGCGCTATCCGCGACTGGGGGACGTCCAGGAGAGCTTCCTGTCGGAGGGCGACCGTGCCGCCAGGAGGGCGAAGTGGCTCCGGCGATCCATTGTCACCGCCCTCGTTCTTCTTATGCTCGCCACCTTGGGTGGCCTCGCAGGGGCGATCACGGCGGCCAAGGATGCTCGCGCACAGGAGTCGATCGCGGTGGCACAGAGGAGGGCGGCGTTGTCACGGCAACTGGCGGTGCAGAGCCAGACTCTTGTCGGCACGAATCTGACCACCGCCGAGAGGCTCGCGGCGACGGCCTGGCACATTTCCACGACACCGGAAGCGAGATACGCGAGCCTGAAGATCTTATCCCAACCACTGCGTGCGGTGTTCTCAGGTCATTCCGATGTGGTGTACGGAGTGGCTTTCAGCAGGGACGGGAGGCTTGTCGCCAGTGGTGGATCTGACAACAGCGTGCGAATCTGGGACCCCAACTCCCATGGCGCCGTCGCTGTTCTCGAAGGTCATGACGCGGCGGTCAGGGCGGTCGCTTTCAGTCCCGACGGGCGACTGGTCGCCAGTGTCGCCGACGACGGGGAACTGAGGCTCTGGGATGTCGCAGGGCGACGGCAGAAGTTCGTCGTCGCCGCGCACCGCGGGGAAATCTGGGGTGTGGCGTTCAGCCCGGATGGCCGGACGTTGGCGACCGGCGGCTCTGACGGAACGGTGCGGTTGTGGGACCCGGACGCTCCCGGCCAGGAGGTGGTGCTGAAGGGCTGTCCCGACGTAGTGGGAGTCGCGATCGACGCCAGAGGCGCCACCGTGGCCGGTGCGTGTTCCGACAAGACCGTGCGCCTGTGGGACATCCGCAGCCGGCGCCTCGTCCACACTCTGCGGGGACATAACCGTATTGTTCACGGCGTGGCTTTCAGTCCCGACGGCCGCACATTGGCGAGCGCCGCGGAGGACGGCGTCGTCCGGCTGTGGAGCGTCCCCGGAGGGCGACGGATCGCGAGTCTGGTGGCCCACCCGGGCGAGAACCGGGACAAGGATGGTGCGTATATCGCACTGGGGGTGGCTTTCAGCCCTGATGGACGAACATTGGCGAGTTCGGGCACTGATATGTCGGTGCGGCTTTGGGACGTCGCGAGCCATCGTCAGCTTGCCGTGTTCAACGGGCATGAGGGAGCGGTCCCTAGCATCGCTTTCAGCGCCGACGGTGCGAAACTGGTGAGTTCGAGTGAGGACCGGACCGTCCGGCTGTGGAGCACTATGACGCCTAGGCAGACGGAGCCGCCGATCATGGACCATAGTTTCTATGCGGGGGTGGCCGTAACTCTGGATGGGCGCGTCTTCGCCGACTCGGTCGGAGACGGCGTCGTCCGGATCTGGGACGCGGTCGGCCATCGTCTCACCGAGGAACTTCGCGGCCATTCCGGTTTGGTGTACGGAATCACTTTCAGTCGGCGAGGAAATATGCTCGCGACCTCTGATGAGCGTGGAGTGGTGCTGCTGTGGGACATGACGACCCGGCGGCGAGCCGCCGCGTTCAACGATCACGATGAGCAAGTTTTCGGGTTGGCCTTCAGTCCTGATGGAGCCACTTTGGCGACCGCGAGTGATGACGGGACGGTGCGGCTGTGGGACACAAAGAGCCATGGGCAGCTCGGTGCCCTCCTAGCTGGGCATGGCGCGGAGGTCAGAAGTGTGGCCTTCAGCCCCGATGGACGTTTGCTGGCCAGCGCCAGCTTGGACGCGACCATACGTGTATGGGACGTGGAAAGCCACCGTGAGGTATCCGTCATGCGGGGCCATGCCGGTGACGTCGACACGGTTACGTTCAGTCCAGACGGCCGTTTCCTCGCGAGCTCCGGTGAAGATAGGAACATACGAATATGGAGCGCGCAGACGTACCGTCAGGTCGGCGGTCCCATGACAGGACACTCCGGCACCGTCTGGAACGTAGCCTTCAGCCCTGATGGGCAGACCCTGGCCAGTGCCGGCTTCGACAATACGGTGCGCTTGTGGGATGTCAGAAGCCGGAGTGAGTTGCTCAAACTTACCGGGCACACCGAGGTACTGCGCCAAGCCGTTTTCACTTCGGACGGTTCCAGGTTGATCACTGCCGCTGACGACGGGTTCGTACGCGTGTGGGGACACGTGAAGCTGCCTGACGACACCCGGCTCGAGACGGCCATATGCGCCGCCGCCGGGGGATCGCTCACCCAGGACGAGTGGAGGCAGTACGGCATCTCCGAGCCCTACACGAAGGTATGCGGGTGAGACGCCCTGAAATCCCGTGTCGCTCCGCACTGGCCCTCATGGGGCGGGCTCTCCCTGAAGCCGCAGGTGATGAGGCGGTGGGGAGCGAGGCGGTCGATGGCCTGCCGGACCCGTCCCGCGGTGGCGGCGTTGACCACCTGCGGCGGCCCGGGGCTCAGGTGGCGAGAAGGGGTACCGGGTGGCCGCCGGTGGCGTGCAGGTCGGCCTCGATGCGGGCGGCGGTGGCCAGCAGGGGTGGCAGCAGGTCGCGGCGGACCGCGTCGACGGACGTGCGGCTGGCGTGGGTGGAGACGTTGACCGCGGCGACCACCCCGCCCGCGCGGTCCCTGACCGGGGCGGCGATCGAGCGCAGGCCCTCCTCCAGCTCCTGGTCCACGAATGCCCAGCCCTGGGTGCGCACCCGGGCCAGCTCGGCGTCAAGGCGGGCCCGCGTGGTGATCGTGCGCGAGGTGTGGCGCTCCAGGGTGGCCCGCTCGTAGTACGCGTCGAGGCCGGCGGGCGGCAACCAGGCCAGCAGCACCCGGCCCATCGAGGCGGAGTGCGCGGGGAACCGCGTGCCGATGCTGATCGTCACCCGCATGATGCGCGTGGTGGGCACCCGGGCGACGTACACGATGTCCGGCGGGTCGAGCACCGACATGGACGCCGACTCGTGCACCTCGGCCACCAGGCGCTCCAGGTGCGGCAGCGCGACCTCGGGCAGCGTGAGCCCCGACAGGTAGGCGTACCCGAGCTCCAGCACCCGGGGCGAGAGGGCGAACAGACGGCCGTCGGTGCGAACGTAGCCGAGCTCCACCAGGGTCAGCAGGAACCGCCGGGCCGCGGCCCTGGTCAGCCCGGTGGCCCGCGCCACGTCGCTGAGCGTCAGCTCAGGCGCGCTCGCGTCGAAGGCTTTGATGACCGCGAGCCCCCGAGCCAGCGATCGCACGAATTCCTCGGCCATGTCCCCCCTCTTCGCGGGTGACCGTGCGTTTCGCGGGTGACCGTTATATCAGGGCGTGGTGAGCCCGCCACCCCCGGTCGTCGTCACGGACGGTGCCGCGCCGCGACGAGCGGTTCGTGGCGGCATCCGTCAACCGCCGCAAACCATTCGATAAGCGCACATTCACCCTGTAATTCGACGCTACTTACCCACCAGGAGGAGGTCAACGGCGGAGAGATGTCCCATATAAGTAAGGTTGTTGACTCGTTCCGGCCCAAGGCGTAGCTTGCACGAAATAATGTTCAGGTAAGGAACTTCCGTTCGTCTGCCGAACACGGTCTTCCTCTGGAGTGCTCAATGCGTCGCTCCACGGCCCAGCCGCCCACCCCGATCTTCAGCGACCCCGCCCACTGCGGGAGAGGGCGGTGACCGGGGCGGAAGCGGGAGACGAGGCCGGGGCCACCCGGGACGTGCGGGACGCCGTCTTCGGCGCGGTGCGGCGGGCAGGGATCACCACCGTCTTCGGTGACCCCGGGGCGGGGGACGAGCCTCCGCTGGGCGGGCTGCCCGAGGACTTCACGCTCGTCGCCGGGGCGAACGAGGGGATCGCCGCCGGCCTCGCCACCGGCTGGGTGCTCGGCCACGACCGTCCGGCCCTGGTGCTGATGCGCACCCCCGCCGGGTGCGGGGCGCTCGCGGCGGCCCGGGCCAACCACGCCCCCCTCGTCGTGCTGGCCGTCCGCCCGGACCGCAGCCACCCCGTCCTCACGCCCGCCGGTGAGCATCTGGTCTGGTCGGCCCGGCCCGCGCACGCCCGCGATGTCCCGGCCGCCGTCGCGAGGGCCGCGCTCGAAGCGGTCACCGGACGGGGCCCGGCCGCCGTCTTCGTCCCCCCGGACGGCTGGGACGAGCCGTACACCGCCGAACCTCCCGTCCTCATGGAGGCCCGCCGCCCCAGCCACGTCTCCGCCGAGGACGTGGCTCCCCTCGCCGCCCTGCTCGCCGGGGCCCGCTCCCCGGTGCTCGTCACCGGCGCCCTCACCTTCACCGACCACGCCTGGACCGCGCTCACATCCCTGGCCGACCGCCTGCGCTGCCCCGTCTGGCAGGACCCCTCCGCCACCCGCCCCGGTTTCCCCCAGGACCACCCCCGCTTCGCCGGCGTCCTCCCGGCGGACGGCCACCGGCCCGCGCCTGAGGAGAGGAACGGACGCCATCCGGACCTGGAGGTTCGCGAGCCCGGTGAGGCGGAGCCGTCCCCGGTCGCCGGCGAGCCACTGGAGACCACCGCGTCCCGGGCCGATCGGGCCGGGGGGCGGCCCGTGCTGGACGGGCACGACGTGGTGCTGGTCGTGGGGGCGCCCGCGTTCCGGGCGGGGGAGCTCGAGGTGCTGGTGCCGGACGGGGCCACGGTGGCGGTGGTCAGCGACGATCCGGCGCAGGTGCATCGCGGGCCCGCGTCGCTGGCGCTGCTCGCGTCGCCCGCGGCCGTCTGCGAGCGGCTCGCCGTCACGTTGCCCCAGCGGGACGACGGGGCGCCCGCGACCGCCGGCGGCCCCGCCGCGTACGGTGCCGCGGCCGAGGGGGAGTCGCTCCGGGCGGGGGTCGTGCTGGCGGAGCTCGCCGCGCGGCTGGCGCCGGAGGCGATCGTGGTGGAGGAGGCGCCCGCCGTACGGGACGGGCTGCACAGGCTCGTGCCCGCCCGCCGGCCCCTCGGGCACCTGTCGGCGGTGTCCTCCGGACGCGGGTTCGCGCTGCCCGCCGCGGTCGGGCTGCGGCTGGCCCGGCCGGACCGGCCCGTGGTGGCGCTTCTCGACGGCGCGGCCACCTTGTCCGCCGCCCAGGCCCTGTGGACGGCGTCCTACCACCGGGTCGGGGCGTTGTTCATCGTGTTCACCCCCACGGGCGGGGCCGCGTGGCCGGGCTTCGCGGGGATCGACCCCGCCTCCCTCGCCCGCTGCCTCGGCTGTCCCGCCGTCCGGGTGGACGCCTACGCGGCGCTGGCCGAGGTGTTCGACGAGGTGGTGCCGTCACTGTGGGCGCGTGAGGAACCCCTCCTGGTGGACGTGCTGGTCGACCCGGACACGTGACGCGAGATGCCGGCGCACGTGCGGGCCGAGCCGGCGGGGCGACACGAGATGTGACCGGCGGACGTGCGGCCGAGCCGGCCGGGGCGACACGAGATGCCAGCGGACGTGCGGGCCGAGCCGGACGCGTGAACGCGGGCTGTCGCCGGCGGACGTGCCGGCCGGACCTGGCGTGTGCGCGTGGGGTGTCATCAGCCATCCCGCCCGATGGTCCTTTCCGCCCACGGGATAGGCTTCGAGGCCTGTGAACGGCACGACCCCTGCCCGGGTTCCCCCGGCCTCCGGATCCCGGAGGGCGCGGGGCCTTCGGCTGTGCGGCGGGGCGCTGCTGGTGGCGGGGTTCGTGGTGGCGTCGCTGAACCTGCGGCCCGCGCTGGCCGGGGTGTCCCCGCTGCTCCACGAGATCATGCACGAACTGGGGCTCGGTGCGACGGCGGGCGGCGCGATCACCACGATCATGGTGCTCTGCCTCGGTGTCGCGGGCCCGGCCGCGCCCGCGCTGGCGAACCGCGTGGGCCTGGACCGCACCCTGCTGATCGGCCTCCTCGTCCTCGCGGCGGGCGTGGTGCTGCGCGTGAGCGGCGGGACGATCGCCCTGTACGCCGGCTCGGCCGTCGCGGGCATCGCCATCGCGATCATGAACGTGGCCATGCCCGGCGTCGTCAAGCAGCACTTCCCCCGCCGTGTCGGCGCGTTCACCGGCGTCTACGTGTCCGGCCTGGTCGTGGGCGCCGCCGTCGCCTCGGCGGTCATGGTCCCCCTCAGCGGCGACCACGGCTGGCGGCTCGCGGCGTTGTCCCCGGCCCTCCTCGCCCTGCTCGCCGCCGTCCTGTGGGGCCCCCAGGCCGCCCGCCGCGCCGCCCGCGGGCCGGAGTCCGCCAGAGTGCCGCGGCCGTACGCCGCCCTGCTGCGCAACCGGACGACCTGGTACATGACCGGCTTCATGGGCCTGCAGTCGCTGACCTTCTACGTCATGCTGGCCTGGCTGCCGACGATCTTCCAGGACGCCGGCCTGCCCGCTGACGAGGCCGGATACCTGCTCGCCCTCACCAACCTCGCGCAGATCGCCGCCACCCTCACCGTGCCCTGGCACGCGGGCCGCGCCGCCACGCAGGTGCCGCACGTCGCGGCCGCCGCCGGGCTGACCATCGTGGGCTACCTCGGCGTGCTGATCGCCCCCGTCACCGCCCCCTGGTTGTGGATGGTCGTGCTCGGCGTCGGGCAGGGCGCCTCGCTGGCCCTCGCCCTGCTGATCATCACGCTGCGTGCCCCCGACCCCACCTCGGTCACCGCGTTGTCCGCCGTGGCCCAGACGGCGGGTTACGTGATCGCCGCACTCGGCCCGCTGCTCATCGGCCTGGTCCACGAGATCGCCGGAGGGTGGACGGTGCCACTCGGGGCGGGCCTGGCCGCGTGCGCCGCCCAGTTGCTCTTCGGCGTGCTCGCCGCCCGCCCGCTGGCCGCATCCGGCCACCCCGCCGCCGCGCGTGTCACCGGGAATCCGACCCCCGGGGCCCCCTAACATCCCAGCGTGGCTCATCACTCCCTGGCTCGGGACCCCCAAGTCCCCGGCGCCCGCGGGCGCCGTCCCCTGCGGAGCCCCGGGCCGGGGAACCCCGCCGCCGGCTAGACCAGCGCGTCCTGCGACGCCTGCCGCAGCTCGTCGGCGTAGCTCACCGACGTGCGGCGCATCACGCCGTCGTCGCTGATGGTGTACTGGCCGAGGCGCCACAGCGGCGGCGAGTACGCGTGGATCGACACGCTGGTCTCGGCGTGGCCGTTGACGCGGTGGATGTGCTCGGGCCCGAACGACAACGTGTCGCCCGCGGGCACCAGGGTCTGCCTGTGCTCGCCGCCGATCCGCGGGTTGGACTCCTTCAGGGCGCCCGCGACCACGCGCAGCGCGCCGGAGGAGACGTCGTGGTCGTGCCAGCCGGTGTCGTCCTCGGGGCGCCAGCAGATCAGCCAGACGTCCACGTACGAGTCGCGGTACAGCGAGGCGTAGTGGCGCGCCTCGCCGTGCTCGCCGAACGCGACCTGGTGCGACCACAGCTCGGGACGGGCGGCGATGCCGTCGACGAGCGCCCGCAGCTCGCGCGGGTCCAGGAATCTGTCGGGCAGTGACTCCCAGCTCATCTGGGTTCGGCTCCTTCGTTGCTCAAAGCGGATGTGGTGGCGGGGGTCCCGGTCGCGCCGAGGAGGCGGGCCGGGTTGGTACACCGCATCTGCTGCTCGGCGGCCGCACCGAGCAGGGTCTTGGCGGGGGAGGCGTACGGGCGGTCCGAGCCGAGGACCACGACCTCGATCCCGGTCACCCGGGTGATCGCGTCGATGGCCTGGTGGCCGTACGACGAGGTCTCCAAAAACACGCCGGGGTCGACGACGCCCCTGGTGGATCCGCCCCGGGCGATGAAGCGTTCGGTGTGCAGCGGCGCGAGGCCCGCCAGCAGCGCGAAGCACACGCGCAGGCGGGGGTGACGGGGACGGCCGAACGCCTGGAAGGCGTACCAGGCGGCGTGCATCTGCTGGACGTACGGCACGACCGCGGCCCACCAGGCGGGGGCGCCGGGGGTGCGCGCGGGGCCGGGGTGGACGAAGAGCGGCAGGTCGCGTTTCTCCAGCAGGTCGAGCAGCGGGGCGGCCCGCTCCAGTCCCTCGGCGTCGCCGACGCTCGTGGCGGGGAGCTGGAGCCCGGCGAATCCGCGGTCGAGCGCGGCGGCGGTGCGGGTGGGGTCGATCTCGGTGACGCAGGTGCCCGCCCAGGCGCCGAACGGCGCGGGCAGTTCCAGGGCTCCGTCGTGGTAGGCGTCGAGCAGCGGCCAGGCCTCGTGCGGCGGCAGGTGCTCGATCCCGAGGGGGCTGGAGAGGGAGACCAGGGCCAGGTCGAGGTCCGCGTCGAGTGCCCGGCGCCGCTCGACGTCGTGGTCGCGCGGGTCGGTCTCGTAGGGCTGTTCGCCGTCCAGGTGGAGCGTCCAGCCGTCCAGGAAGGGCGGGGTGTCGCGGTCGCGCAGTGCCGCGGCGAAGCCGGGCGTCCAGATGTGCTGGTGCACGTCCGTGGCCATTGGTCACCTCCTCGCCCTCAGTGTACCCGGTAAAACCTACTCAGTTAGTAGGCATTACTCGTCCCCGCCGGTGAGGCGACCACTCGGCTGGTGAAGCGGTTCACTGATACGTTTCAGTGAACCGCTTCACTCGGCCTCCCGTCAACAGAGTGCCCCCAGGCGGGAGGTAACGGATGCCGCCCCGGCGCGGTGATTGGGCATAAGCTGGATCAGTGCCGCGCTCCCAGCCGCGCAAGCGGGCGACCATCCGCGAGGTGGCTCAGGCGACGGGCCTCTCTCCGGCGGCCGTCTCGTACGCCCTGCGCGGCATGCAGGTGTCGGAGGAGACCATCGAGCGCGTGCGTCAGGCCGCCGCCGAGCTCGGCTACGAGGCCGACCCCATCGCGCGGGCGCTCGCCAGCGGGCGTACCGGCATGATCGGGCTGCTGTGCGGGTCCCTGGAGGACCTGTGGCAGCAGTCCCTCGCGGTCGGCATCGGCCGCTCGCTGCGCGAGAAGGACCGCTACGCGCTGATCCTCGACGCCGCCGGCGACCCCGCCCGGGAGCGCACCCTCGCCCACCAGCTACGCGACCAGCGTGTCGACGGCATGATCGTCCAGCCGGTGGACCCGGCCGCCGCGATGTGGGCCGAGCTGGCCGAGACGCTGCCCGTGGTCGCGATCGGTGACGCACTCACCGGGGCGCGCACGGCGGGGGAGGTGGTGTTCGACAACCGGCGCGGCGTGACGATGGCCCTGGAGTACCTCAAGGAGAACGGCCACCGCCACATCGCCGTGCTGACGCCGACCCGGCCGAGCACCCCCGACCGGCCCGCCGACGTGCACGTCACCGCCGAGGCCGAGCGGCTCGGCCTGCGCATCGACGTGGTGACCGCCCCGCAGGGCCTCGCCGCCACCACCGAGGCGGCGTGCGGCGTGCTGAGCTCCGCAGACCGGCCCACCGCGGCGTTCTGCTTCTCCGACTCCATCGCCTACGGCGTCTACGCCGCGGCGTCCGAGCTGGGCCTCGCCGTCCCCGGCGACGTGTCGGTCATGGGGTACGACGACCACCCGATGTCCGGGCTGCTCACCCCCGCGCTCACCACGGTGGACTGGGACATCGACGGCATCGTGCGGGCCGCGGTGCGCCTGGTGGTGGCGGCGGCCGACGGGCGCAGCCGCAGGCGCCGCATCATCCAGGCGCCCGCGCTGCGCGAACGCGGCTCGGTGGGGGTGCCGTCCTGAGTCCCTGGTCCTCAGTCCTCGTTGAGGCCGAGGAGCATGTCGAGCAGCCAGGTGATGACGCCGACCAGCAACGCCCCCCAGAAGGCGGCCCAGAAGCCGTCCACGTTGAACGGCAGGTCGAGCTGGTCGGCGATCCAGCTCGTGAACAGCAGCAGCAGCGCGTTCACCACGAGGGCGAACAGGCCGAGGGTCAGTACGTAGAAGGCGCAGCCGATGGTCTTGATGATGGGCTTCAGCACGGCGTTCACCACACCGAAGATGAGCGCGACCGCGAGCAGTGTGGCGGCCGTCATCGCCGTGGTGCCACCGCTGACGGTGATCCCCGGGATCAGTTGCGTGGCCGCCCACAGGGCCCCCGCGACGATTATGATCTTGACAATGATCTTCACGCCCTGATGGTGGCACGGGGCGCACGATGATCGGTAGGGGCGGAAGACCAGGTGAGGGCAGGAAAAGGCGTATCGGAGCTACCGGATCTGCATATCCCTCAGATCCGCGGGAAAGGGGTGAAAGAGGGGTGATCCTTAATGGAAATGGACGAGCTGCAGGCACTTTCGCCGAAGGAGTTGCACGACCGCGCGGTGCGCTACGCCGTGGCGCACGGCGACCTCGGCTTCCTGTGGGATCTCCTGAAGGTCATCCCCGTCGCGGAGGCCGCCACCGGCCACACCGAGGAGGCCGCCAAGGACCTCAGCCGCTTCTCCGCCCTGCTGAGCGACGCCATGGGTGCCGGCGAGGGCGAACTCGGCGAGGCCCTGCGCCCCGTGTACATCGACTACCTCACGAAGCACCCTGACGCCTGAACCACCTAGGCTTCCCGTATGGCATCGGTCAATGTGGAACGCACCGACGACGGCTTCGTCGCCCGCAACGCCCGCGGCGCGGCCGTCCAGATCGGCAGCAGCGACACCGAAGGCGTCTTCACCCCTGTAGAGCTCCTCCTCGCCGCGGTCGGCGGCTGCAACATCGTCACGGTGGAACCCCTCACCGCCAAACGCGGCCACCGGCTGGCCCGCCTGTCGATGACCGTGGAGGCCGAGAAGGGCGCGCCCAACATCCTGGGCCCGGTGACCATCACCTACGAGGTGGAGCTCCCGGAGAACGACCCGGAGGCCGACGAGGTCTTCCGCAACGTGGCCGCCCGGGTCCACGCCAGCTACTGCACCGTGAGCAACACCCTCCAGAAGGGCGTCCCCGTCCACCTGGCCTTCAAGGAATAGGTCGTCCCCCGGCCGGGGTCCCCGCCCCGGCCACACGTCCCTGGATGCCGCACCGTCATGCTTCTGGATGAAATCCGCACGTTGCTGGCCCGGCACGCACGGCCCGACCTGAGCACCCCCATCGACGGCGTACTGATCTCCTGCGTCAAGGAGCCCGCCGGGCCGTCGGCGTCGATGTCCGGCACGGTCATGGCGCTGATCGCGCAGGGCGCCAAACGGCTCGCGCTGGGGGAGCGGGTCTACGAGTACCACGCCGGGCAGTACCTCGTCGCGTCGGTCGACCTGCCCGTCACCGGCCACTTCGTCGACGTCGGCCCGGACCGGCCGGCGCTCGGGTTCGGCCTGACGCTGGAGCCGTCCGCCATCGCCGACCTGCTGCTGCGGGCGTCGTCCGGCGCCGCGCCGCGGGCCGCCACCGCGTCCCCCGGCCTCGCCGTGAGCGACGCCTCCGCCGAGCTCCTGGACGCCGTGGCGCGGCTGCTGCGCCTGCTTGACCAGCCGCGCGACATCGAGGTGCTCGCGCCGCTGATCAAGCGGGAGATCCTCTGGCGGCTGATCACGGCGGAGCAGGGCCCGACCGTCCGCCAGCTCGGCCTGGCCGACAGCAACCACGCCCACATCGCCCGGGCGGTGCGGTGGATCCGCGACAACTACGCGCGGGCGTTCCGGGTCGAGGACGTGGCGCGGCTGGCCGGCATGAGCGCGTCCGCCTTCTACCGCAACTTCCAGGCCGTCACCGCGATGAGCCCCATCCAGTTCCAGAAGCAGATCCGCCTCCAGGAGGCCCGGCTGCTGCTGGCCGCAGGCCCCACGGACATCGCCGCCGTCGGCCACGCCGTGGGCTACGACAGCCCGTCACAGTTCACCCGCGAGTACCGCCGCCTCTTCGGCACCCCGCCGAGCCGGGACGCCGCCCGCCTGCACGACTCGGTGCTCGTCGCCGCGCCGATGTTGCCCTGAGGCGCCAAGCCCGGTCATCCCCCGCGAGTTAGACGGAATCTATACCGTCCGATGACGAGCGCCTCAGGCCCCGGTATGTAGTGTTAAGGCAGGTCAAGGGGGATGCACCGGCGCCCGGGGAACCAGGGCGCACTGGAGCTTTCTGCCACAAGGACGCGGTGGGGGACCGTGTCCGTACTGCGGGACCGCCCGGTGTTTTTGGGGGAAGACACCGGCGCAGGACCGTGAAACCGGGGCCGGGCAGGCGGGGGACTGCCCGGCCCCGACCTTTGCCCGGACCTGTTGCCCTCTCTCCTCCTTCCCGCATCCCGGTGATCCCGTGTGAGGACCGCCGTTCGCGATCATCTTCGGCGGTGCTTCGGTGCCCGGTGGCGACGTCGTGATCATGGGCGGGTGAGGGCCGCGGAGAGCGCTGGGTGGGTGTGGCGCACCCCCGGACCGGCTGGCAAATGCCGTAAATATAGGGGTTTGGGGTGCTTTGGTAGATCTTATAATGCTTTGTACACACATCGTTTGCTTTGCCCTGACTTGGAGGGTAAGGTTTTACCTACATCGGGTGGTGACCTGGTCTTCAGCCGGAAGGCCGCCACCCGGCGTCGAATCCCAGAAGGGCCCTGTGGGGCCTGGAGGGAGCCGGGGACCCAATCAACATTGGGGTGAATCCGTGGGAAAGCGAACGCAGACCCGCGGTAGGGCGACTCTCTAGCCCGAACCCGTCAGCTAACCCGGTAGACGTCATCGGAGAGGAGACCCGAGTGGAGCACCCCACTCCCCCCAAGCTCAATGCCCGGGTGACCTGACCCCGGATCTCGCCGTCAGAAGCGGCGGAAAATCGGCTTACAAGCAGCCGTCCACCCCAGGCGAGCCCGTCTCGCCCGCAGTGTGACGTGGTGGCGCATCTCCGCCACCGCTGACCGGCCCTTTACGTGACAACGCGCCTTAGTGCCGCGATCTCCAGCCAGGCCCACGAACGCCACGGTCTTGAGAGCGCTGTCCCATACCCGCACCGGTGACCCCACGCACACCGGCTCCGCGGCTCCGTGTCTTCTGATGAAAGATCCTGCCACCCCATGACCTTTCTCCGTAGCTGTTCGAAGAAACGCATGGCCTGCGGCGCCGCCGGCGCGACCCTGGCCCTCACCTCCATCTTCTGCGCGAACGCCGTAGCCGCCCACGCCCAGAAGCTCCCCCCTCCCGGTGCCTCCACCCGGATCGTCCCCCCCATGCTCCTCCAGGGCTCCACCAAAGCCTCCTACTTCTGGGACGACGCCTCCGGCCGCGCCGGCGACACCGGCCTCCCCGCCATCGGCAAGCCCATGCAGAAGGGCCTGTTCGCCAGCCCGAGCTGGCCCCTCGGCACCGAGGGCTACATCGTCTACAAGGACAAGGAAGCCCCCTTCTTCATCGGCGACCGCGGCCCCGGCATCCCCTCCGAGAACGGCGTCATGCTCGACATCGACGCCAAGACCTTCGCCGAACTCACCGGCGGCACCTTCAACTCCTCGACCCTGATGGTCCAAGGCTTCGACGCCGGCCACATCGAGGTCAGCTACGTGATCACCAAGTGGGGCAACGGCCCAGGCAAGAAGAACCACCCCGTCCCCTTCAGCGAAGGCGCCTGGAGCCAGATCGACAACAACCCCGCCCCCGCCCCCGCCAACTGACCCCCACCCCGCCGATGTGCGCACCCCCGCCACTACTGCTAAAGTCGCCGTAGCCGATGCGCCGCTAGCTCAGTTGGTTAGAGCAGCTGACTCTTAATCAGCGGGTCCGGGGTTCGAGTCCCTGGCGGCGCACCCAGCAGTACGCCATTGAACTGGGCATTCTCCACCACGTGGAGGATGCCCAGTGGTGTTTCGGTACCTGTGTGGGCTCGTTGTGCCCTCATGTGTCGGGGAACTGGCTCGTGACACCGCGATGCCGCCTGCGGCGGCGCCGGGCGTAGAACCCGCCGGTCGAGATCGGGCCGGACTTCGTCGGCTCCCTGGACGGCTGAACTGATCAGGAACCCGGGGATCACGAAGAAGACGTCGACACCGGCGTATCCGCCCGCCCGCAGCGGGACACCGCAGTGACTCAGCACCACGAGGCCGAGCGCGACGTCCGCTTTCATGGACTCCGTGTCGTTGCCAGGGGTTTTCAGGTGGTCCGGTGCGCGGAGGGGCGGTTGATGCGAGAGCCGGGCCATTCGCGGCCCGTCTCGGGTGCGGCGGAGTTCGAAGCGATCTACTAGCGTCACAGTCACCGCCCGCTTGCGACAGTGAACAAGGAAGTAGGCAGTTCTCCATCGAGCCGGACGGCTTCACACCAGGGAGTGTTCATGAGCAGCACGCTGGTACTCGTTCACGGCTTCTGGCACGGCTCTTGGTGCTGGAGCGAAGTCATCCTCCGTGTGGTGGCGGCCGGGCGCCTGGCCGTTGCGGTGGACATGGTGGGGCACGGGCTGTACGCGCGGCGTCCTCGGTGGTTCAGTGCGCAGTCGTACGATCCCGGGGCAGTCGGTACGGAGCTTTCGCCGGTGGGGGACGTGAGTCTTGACGACGCGGCCGGGTTACTTACTGCTCAGATCAAGTGGATCGGTGGTGGTGGGCCGGTCACGGTGGTCGCCCACAGCGCGGCCGGGCCCGTGCTGACCCGAGTGGCGCAGCGGACGCCCGAACTGGTCGCGCACGCGGTGTATCTTTCCGCGTACATGCCGTCGTCCGGTGTCCCGGCTGTGGCGTACACGCGGATGCCCGAGGCCGCCGATGACCACGTCGCGCCGTTGTTGCAGGGCGACCCGGCGCGGATCGGCGCGCTGCGGCTGGACTTCGCCACAGATGACGCGGCTTACCGGCGGCGGCTTCACGAGGCGTTCTACGGTGACGTCGACTCGGTCCTCGCCGACGCCGCCACCGGCCTGCTGACGCCTGACGGTCCGCTCGGCGTCATGCTCGGCACCACCGACCTGACCCACGACGGCTGGGGGTCGGTGCGGCGCACGTACCTCACCTGTGCCAGGGACATGGCGATCAGGCCGGCCCTGCAGGCGAGGTTCATCGCCGAGGCCGACGCGGCCTTCCCGGGCAACCCGACCTCCGTCGTCGCGCTCGACGCGTCCCACTCGCCGTTCCTC
This sequence comes from Sphaerisporangium sp. B11E5, assembly GCF_039871875.1. Lineage (NCBI taxonomy): Bacteria > Bacillati > Actinomycetota > Actinomycetes > Streptosporangiales > Streptosporangiaceae > Sphaerisporangium > Sphaerisporangium sp. B11E5. Next base: position 194,914 of record NZ_JBDPMD010000004.1, read on the forward strand.
TCGATGCCCGACGTGGTGGCCGACATCCTCACCGCCATTGGCTGACACGAATCCGATAGGCGACAATCGCCGGGTAGCGCGGGAATCGCAGTCGGGCCCCCCACGGGAGAACCAGGCGATGCTTCTGGGTCGTCGTGCCGAGCGTGAGGCGATCGAAGGGTTGATCGCCGACGCGCGGGCGGGGCGCAGCGGTGTGCTGGTGGTGCGTGGCGAGGCCGGCATCGGCAAGACCACGCTGCTGGAGTACGCCCGCGGCGCCGCGCCGGAGTTCCGGGTGGAGCGCGCGGCCGGTGTGGAGTCGGAGATGGAGTTCGCGTTCGCGGGCTTGCATCAGTTGTGCGCGCCGATGCTGGACTGGCTGGGTGCGCTGCCCGATCCGCAGCAGGCCGCGCTGGGGGTGGCGTTCGGGCTGCGTGCCGGGGACCCGCCGGATCGGTTCCTGGTCGGGCTGGCCGCCTTGAGCCTGCTGGCGGAGGTCGCCGAGGAACGGCCGCTGCTGTGCCTGGTGGATGACGCGCAGTGGCTGGATGAGGCGTCCGCGCAGGTCCTGGCGTTCTTGGCCCGGCGGGTGGAGGTGGAGCGGGTGGCGCTGGTGTTCGGGCTGCGCGACCCGGGCCGGGGGGACGTGTTCACCGGGTTGCCGGAGTTGCGGGTGGACGGGCTGGAGGAGGGGGACGCGCGGGCGTTGCTGGCCGTGGCGGTCCCGGCGCCGCTGGACGAGGGGGTGCGCGACCGGGTCATCGCCGAAGCGCGCGGGAACCCCCTGGCGCTGCTGGAGTTGCCCCGCGGCGCGGAGCCGGGGCATCTGGCGGAGCTGGCGGGCGGCTTCGGGCTGCCGGACGCGCTCGGGGTGCCCGGCAGGATCGAGGACGGATTCCTGCGCCGGTCGGCCGGGCTGCCGGCCGAGACGCAGATGCTGCTGCTCGTCGCGGCGGCCGAGCCGCTGGGGGAGGCGGCGTTGCTGTGGCGCGCCGCGGAGCAGTTGCGGATCAGTCCGGAGGCGGCCGGGCCGGCGGAGGCGGCGGGGTTGGTGGAGATCGGTGCGCGGGTGCGGTTCCATCATCCGCTGGTGCGCTCGGCGGTGTACCGGGCGGCGGCGCCGGCCGACCGCCGCCGGGCGCACCGTGCGCTGGCCGCGGTGACCGATCCGCGGGCCGATCCCGATCGGCTCGCCTGGCACCGGGCCCAGGCCGTGCTGGGGACCGACGAGACGGTCGCGGTGGAGCTGGAACGTTCGGCGGGCCGGGCACGGGCACGCGGCGGCCTGGCCGCGGCGGCGGCGTTCCTGGAACGGGCGGTGGTGCTGACCCCCGAACCCGCGGACCGGGCACGGCGGGCGCTGGCGGCCGCGCAGGCCAAGCACAAGGCCGGTGCGTCCGACGCCGCGCTGGAGTTGCTGACGGTCGCGGCGGCAGGGCCGCTGGACGCGTTGCGACACGCGCGGGTGGAGCTGCTGCGCGCCCAGATCGCGTTTCACTCCACCCGGGGCAACGACGTGCCGGGGGCCCTGCTGCACGCGGCCAAGACGCTCGCCCCGCTGGACGCGGCGCTGTCCCGCGAGACCTACCTGCAAGCCCTGGAGGCGTCGATCATCGCCGGACCTCTCGGCCGCGGTCGCGGGGTGCTGGAGGCGGCCGAAGCCGTCCATGCCGCACCCGCGCCACCCGGGCCGCCGGGGCCGGTCGACCTGTTGCTCGACGGGCTGGTGACCAGATACACGCGAGGCTACGAGGCAAGCGTGCCCAGCCTGCGGCAGGCCCTGGAGGCGCTTGGCGACCAGGGACCCCGCGCCGCGGACGACGACCGCCGCTGGCTGTGGCTGGCCTGCCGCGTCGCGGTGGGGCTGTGGGACGACGAGCATGCCTACGTGCTGGCCGACCGCAACGTCCGGCTGGCCCGCGAGGCCGGAGCGCTGGCCGTGCTTCCCCCCGCGCTCTACGTCCTCGCCGGCGTGCTCATGCACATCGGCGAGCTCGCCCACGCCGCCGAGCTGGCCGCCGAGGAGGCCGCGATCACGCGGGCGATCGGGGCCGCGCCGCTGCCCCACATCAGGCTCCTGCTGGCCGCCTGGCGCGGCCGGCGGGCCGAGACCGCCGAGCTGTACGCGGCCATGGTCAAGGACGCGACCGGCCGGGGCGAGGGCAGAGGGGTCACCGTGGCCCAGTACGCACTGGCGGTGCTGCACAACGGCCTCGGCGACTACGACGCCGCGCTCGCCGCCGCGGCGGGGCCGTGCGACTCCGACGAGCTGGTGCACAGCAGCCTGGCGTTGCCCGAGCTGGTCGAGGCGGCCGTCCGCGCGGGCCAGCCGGACCGCGCGGCCGCCGCGCTCCAGCCGCTCGGTTCGCGAGCCCGTGCCGCCGGCACCCAGTGGGCCCTCGGGCTGGAGGCGCGCTCACGGGCGCTGATGAGCACCGGGCCGGCCGCCGAAGCACTGTATCGCGAGGCGATCGAGCGGCTCGGCGAGTGCCGGATGGCGACCCACCTCGCCCGCACCCACCTGGTCTACGGCGAGTGGCTGCGCCGCGAACGCCGCCGCCAGGACGCGCGCGAACAGCTTCGCACCGCACACGAACTGCTGTCCGGCATGGGCGCCGAAGCGTACGCGGCACGCGCCGCACGCGAGCTGCGCGCCACGGGCGAGCGGCCGCGCAGCCGGACCGCCCAGCCGGCCGACGCGCTCACCCTCCACGAACTGCACGTCGCGCGGCTGGTGGCCACCGGGGCCACCTCCAAAGAGGTCGGGGCGCAACTGTTCCTGAGCCCGCGGACCATCGACGCGCACCTGCGCAGCATCTTCCGCAAGCTCGGCATCACCTCCCGCCGGCAGCTCAGGAACCTGCACCTTCCCTGACCCCTGGGCGGGATGCATAGGCGACGTTCGCCGATGCGGCCGCGGGGCGGCGACGGCGAGCATGAGCGCGTGCGTCCCGGGACCGCCGCGCCGACCCGGGAGTCCTGTCCGCACCAGAACCGTCACCGGGAAGGCGCCATGCCTCGATCAGTGCTCCCTGAACGGCTGTACCCCGCCGCACGCCGGGCGATGAGGAGGTGGACACGGCGGACCGCCGGATTATCGGCCCTGGTGATGGCCGCCGGGCTCCTCGGTGCCGTGTCGCCCGCACAGCCCGCCGTCGCGGCTGTGACGCAGAATGCGATGACGTGGAATCTGCACGCGAACGGCGACAACGTAGCAAAAGTCCCCGGTTTGATGAGAGACCATGACGTCACCGTCGCCGCCCTCCAGGAAGTGGTCAACGGCGGCACCGACAACAGATTCATGGACCTACTTCCCGTGAACCACGACGTGCCTCATCTCAATCCGGACGGTACTCGCTCGACCCCGCAGAACTGGAGGGTCGCGACGTACACGCTTCCCGGCAACGGGGGAACCGCGTTCGTGATCCACACCCTTTCGCACAACCGCCGGCTCGCGATCGTCACCACAGTGCCCGGCGTCGACGTCTCCAGAGACGTACACGTCCTCGACGTGCGCTCGGACGCGCTCGACAACAGGTTCCGGAAAGCCCTGGGAGTGAGAGTCGGCAACACCTGGTACTACTCCATCCACGCCTCCACTGCCCCGAAGCGTGCGAACAACAACGCCGACACGCTGGTCGAGGACATTTCCCGCCTCCATGGGACGGCCGGTTTCGACAGTGATTGGGCCGCGATGGGGGACTGGAACCGGTTCCCCGACGAGGATTCGGCTGCATACAAGGCGAAGCTGAACGGCCTGACCGCCAGGGACAAGCTCAGGTTCCCGGACGAACAGGCGGCGTTGAAGAGCGTCGTGGAGCTCGATCCAGGCGAACGCATCATCTCGTCAGGTGCGAGAACCCACAACAAAGGTGGCGAGTTCGACTACATGGTGGCCAGGGGAGCCGATGAGGAGTACCGGGCCGTGCGTTCGGAGGGACGGCACGGATCCGATCACTACCCGGTGTTCTTCAGGGCCGACGACGGCGATCCGGACACCTGTACAGGTGGCACGACGCCGGTGGCGGCGAACGCGGCCCGCGCGGTCGCCCTGGACGTCTGCCCCCTGGACGACGAGCTGCCGGGCGCGGCCGTCGCGATGGGTGACAGCTACATCTCCGGTGAGGGAGGGCGCTGGCAGGGCAACGCCAACACCGCGTCCGGGGGTGATTCCTGGGGCACCGACCGGGCCGCCGACGGCACCGAGGTCTATGAGAAGAACGCGGACGGCAGTGACGCGTGTCACCGCTCCGATGTCGCGGAGATCAAGGGCGCGAGCATCGCCTCGCTCCCGCGGGAACGCAAGTTCAACATCGCGTGCTCGGGGGCCGAGACCAAGCATCTGCTCACCGAGACCTTCAAGGGGGAGAGGCCCCAGATCGAGCAGCTCGCCGACATCGCGGAGAACCACGTGGTGGACACGATCGTGATATCCATCGGCGGTAACGACCTCAACTTCTCCAGCATCGTGAAGAACTGCGCGACGGTGTTCATGCTCGGGCAGCCCCCGTGTCACGAGGAAGCCGACGAGCAGCTCAGACGCCGGTCGGGCGACGTGGGCCGGGCCGTCTCCCGCGTCCTTTCCGCCGTCCGCGACACCATGATCGAGGCGGGCCAGGATCAGGGCAGCTATCTGCTCATCGTCCAGTCCTACCCCGCTCCGCTGCCGCCCGCCCAGGAGATGCGGTACCCGGGCGACCACTATGACCGGTACACCGAAGGCGGCTGCCCCTTCTACGACGCGGACGTGACCTGGACGCGCGACGGCGCCATCAGGCAGATCAGCGACATGCTGCGCGGCGCGGCCCAGAAGGCGGAGGCGGCCTTCCTCGAACTGAAGGACGCGTTCAGCGGGCATGAGCTGTGCGCGAAGGGCGTCTATCAGGCGACGTCCGAGAATTCGCTGAGTTATCCGCCCAAATACCGAGAAACCGAGTCGGTACGGTTCGTCCATGGGGTGACCACGCCGGGTGTCACGGCGGAGGACATCCATCCGAACGCGTACGGCCAGAAGGCCCTCAGCAAGTGCCTCACAGACTTCGTCCGTAGGCTGCGCACGCAGGACGTGCTGGTCTCCCCGTGCATCGGCTCGCCGCACTCGACGGACCAGGTGTTCCTGTCCGGTTCACCCGTCCACAGCGCTTTGTGGACCGCGGACGCCTGGAGAGGCGACGGCAGCCGGATGGCCGACCACTACATCACCCATCGCGGCGAATACGCCCGGTTCAATCCGGATGCGAATCTCGATGGTTCGATCCCTCCGGGCCGGCTGGAGTTCAGCCGCGACGTCGACGGGCACCTCGGTGAGGTGCGGGCCATCGGCGACGACTGGCCGAGTCTGCGCGGCACCCGGTTCGCCGACCGCATCGACACCTCCATCGAGCTGACCGCCGACGGCAAGCGTCAGCTTCTGCTGTTCAGCGGCGGGGAATACGCGCGGGTCGAGATGGAGGAGGGCACGGACGACGACGTCCTTGTCCGAGGCCCCGTTCCCATCACCGAGTACTTCCCCCTGTTCCAGGGCACCCACTTCGAGTTCGGCCTCTCCGCCGCCGCCGGGGACGGCGTCGACCGGGCGCTGGTCTTCCACAAGCACATGATGGCGGTGGTGAGAGTCTCCATCGACCGCCTCGACGACAGCTGGATCCATGAACCGGCCCAGACCGGCATCGCGATACCGGCACTGGCGGGCAGCGATTTCGCGACCAACGTGGACGCGGCGCTGCTGCGGCACAACATGGGTCCAGGGATCGTGGTCGATCTCGTCTCCGGCACCCGGGTGGTGACGGTGCTGGTGAACATGGACGACCTGGCGCAGAGCATGATCTTGGACCCGGCCATGGAACTCACGGACAAGTGGCCGAGCCTGCGCGGCAGCATCTTCGACTGGACCGGCGGAGGACCTCCGGACGGGCTGCACGGAGGCGGGCTGAACCTGCAGATCGGCGCGGGCGTCCCCTACGACAGGAGCGGCGACGCCCGCGGGTTCAAGCCGCAGGTGCCGGGCGGGCACGCCCAGTGCCGCCCGGAGGGACTCGCCGCGACCCGCGGCGTCGACACGCCGTACTGCCAGGTGTACGACGCCGACGGCCGTGAATGGCTGGGCGGGGACGGACGCGACAAGCGGGTGGTCGGCTACTTCACCGGCTGGCGCACCGGCGAGAACAACCAGCCGCGATACCTGGTGCCGAACATCCCGTGGTCGAAGGTGACCCACATCAACTACGCGTTCGCGAAGATCGAGAACAACAGGATCTCCATCGGCGACCCCGACGATCCGAAGAACCCGGCCACCGGCCTGACCTGGCCCGGCGCCCTCGGGGCGCAGCCCGACCCGGTCCTGCCGTACAAGGGGCACTTCAACCTGCTGGCGACCTACAAGAAGAGACACCCACAGGTCAAGACGCTGATCTCGGTGGGCGGCTGGGCCGACACGCGGAACTTCTACGCCATGGCCACCGACGCCGACGGCGGCGTGAACCAGGCCGGCATCGAGGACTTCGCCGACTCGGTCGTCGAGTTCCTCGGTCGCTACGAAGCGGCGTTCGACGGCGTGGACATCGACTACGAATACCCGAGCGCACTGCCCAAGGCCGGCAACCCGGCCGACTGGGAGCTCTCGGACCCGCGCCGCAGGGGCCTGCAGAAGGGCTACAACGCGCTGATGAAGACACTGCGCGAGAAACTGGACCGGGCCGGCGCGGAACGGGGCCGCTATTACCTGCTCACGTCCGCGGCCTCCGCCTCGGGCTACCTGGTACGCGGTTACGACGCCGGCGAGGCCCTGCGGTACCAGGACTTCGTCAACCTCATGACCTACGACATGCACGGCTCGTGGAACCACTTCGTGGGCCCGCAGGCCCCGTTGTACGACGACGGGAAGGACAACGAGCTGAAGGCCGCCCAGTTCTACACGACCGAGGAGTACGACAAGACCGGGTACTTCAACGTCGACTGGGCCTACCACTACTACCGCGGCGCGCTGCCACCGGGCCGGATCAACATCGGCATCCCGTACTACACCCGCGGCTGGCAGAACGTGTCCGGCGGCTCCGACGGCCTGTGGGGCACCGCGTCCCTGCCTGACCAGGGGCGGTGCCAGCCCGGCACCGGTCCCGGTTCCGGCGCGGCCACCCCCCAGCCCTGCGGCGACGGCGCGCTCGGCATCGACAACATCTGGCACGACCTGGGCGGGGCCGGCCAGGAGGTGGCCTCCGGATCCAACCCGATGTGGCACGCCAGGAACCTCCAGCACGGCACGATGCCGGGCTACCTGCGCGCGTACACCGACCTCGCCACGGAGGCGGGCAAGCTGAAGGGCTCCTACGAGGAGAAGTACGACGGCACGCTCGAAGCCGCGTGGCTGTGGAACGCGGACAAGAAGGTGTTCCTGTCCACCGAGAACGACGCGTCGATCGACGCCAAGATCGAGTACGTCAGGCAGAACCAGCTCGGCGGCGTCATGATGTGGGAGCTCGCCGGCGACTACACCCAGTACGAAAGCGGCGAGTACGGCATGGGCTACCACATGACCACCCGCCTCGACGAGGGACTCCGTAACTCCGGCGGGTACCGGACCACCCGCGCGGGCGAGACCTCGTTGCCCGGCTCCGTGGTCGATGTGCGGGTCGAACTGGTGGACCATCCCACCGGGCCGGACCCGGAGTTCCCCGACGACGACCCCTTCTACCCGATGCGCCCCAAGCTGCGCATCACCAACAACACCGGCACCGCGCTGCCGTCCGGGACCGAGATCGCCTTCGACATCCCCACGTCCGCGCCGCCGCTCCTGAAGGATGTCAACTACCAGGAGTTCGGCAAGAACGTGACCATCGAGGAGGGGCGCAGCGGCAGCAACGCCGGAGGACTGGGCGCCGACTTCCATCGCGTGACCGTCAAGCTCGGCTACTGCGAGGACATCCCGGCCGGCGGCAAGCACGAGATCATCCTGCGCCACTACCTGCCGCTCACCGGCCCGGCCAATGTCACCCTCAGGTCCGGCTCCCGCACCTACGGCTCCACCCAGAACGATCAGAAGGGCGCCACCACCGTCACCCCGGTGATCACCGGCGGGGTCGCCTGCCAGGCCGAACAATGGCAGCGGCACCCCTACAACCCGCACGGCACCTTCGCCTTCGAGAAGGACGGCGCCAACTGGCGGATCGTGGACTGGGTCGGCGGCAATGTCCTGGACCACCCCGCCGACTGGACCGACGTCCACCTGGTCGGGAACCAGCCGGGCAACCAGAACCAGCTGTGGACCGTCGACGAGGACGGCGGCTCCGGCTGGTACCGCGTCAAGAGCCGCGGCAGATGCCTGCAAGCCGACGGGATCCTCACGTCGCTCACCGTGCGCGCCTGCGACGGGCAGCCGCACCAGTGGTGGCAACTGCGCGCCGGCGACGTCAGGGCCACCGGCGCCCCGGCTCCCGGCACCGGTTACCAGCTGGTGTCCTTCGCGGACGACTCCTACGAGCCGGCGTACGTCGCGGAGGGCAAGAACAGCGGCAACCTCCCCGGTACGCCGGCCGTCGCCGGCGACCCCGACGGCACCACCGCGAGCACCGTCATCTGGAACGGCTTCTACTGGCGGGCCAACTGGTGGACCACGTCCGCCGACGAACCCGGCAGGAGCGCCGCCTGGAAGAAGCTCGGCCCCGCCCCCGCCGCTTCCCCGCTCCGGCGGAGCCCGGCTTCGGACGCCGACCGGCTCCAGTCCACCCCGCACCCCACCACCGGCCAAGTCGCGCCACCGGCCGGCCCACGCCAAGGACACAAACCCGACCCGGACATGAAGCCCGCCCTGCCCAGACCCGACGTCCCGTAGAACCCCCAGAACCATCCGACCGGCGCCCCCGTCCCGCCTCACCTCAGGCCGGGACGGGGGCGCCGACGGGTTTGTTCCGGCCCGGGTCCCCCCGGCCGGTCGTGTCCTGGCCGGTGGTGAGTGCCGGGTGTATCGTCGTCGCCGGAGCCGGAAGGGGCCGCCATGCGGCAGGGGCAGCGTGCGGGTGAGTGGGTGCCGGGGGGTGCCGGGGAGCCGTTCGTGCGGGTCGTGGAGGGGGCGCTGTCCCGGGAGGAGTGCCGGCGGGTCGTCGATCTGATGGCGGGGGTGGCGGGGCAGGCGGGGCCGGTGCTCAGGAAGAGCGCCGACGTGGTCGACGTGCGGATGCGGCACTGCCGGGAGCACATGGTCGGCGCGCAAGAGGGGCGTGTCGTCGTGGCGGCCATGGTGCGGGTCGCTTCGGAGGTGCACGCCGGGGTGGGGGAGGAGATACGGCTCGACGGGCCGAAGTTCTGCAGTTACTCGCCGGGGGAGTACTTCCGGGCCCATCGGGACCGTTCGGCGGATCCTCATGACCCGCCCGCGGTGCGGGCCCGGCGGCTGACGGTGGTGTGCGTGCTCAATGACACCGAGCCGGACGGTGGGTTGCCGGTGTTCGACGGGGGGGGCGTTGGTTCTGCATGTGCCGCGGGGCGACGGTGCGGTGGAGGGCAGGGTCGTGCAGCCGGCGGCGGGGTCGCTGGTTGTTTTCGATGCCGGGCTTCTGCACGAGGTGCGGCCGGTCAGATCGGGGACCAGATACTCGGCCATCGGCTGGACCTTCGCCCCGGCCGGGCAGGACGGGTGAATCGTGCCGACAAGAAAGGTCCAGCGATGCGGAATCTGCACGACGACGTCAATGAGCGGCTCGAGGTGCGCGTCACGGACGACGTGCTCGGCGCCTATCGTCCTGAGCTGGCCGGGTTCCTCGGCGCGTGCGGGCTCGGCCGCCTCCTTGAGGAGGTCTTCGTGCCGCTGGCCGGCACGGCGCGTACGCGGACGGCCGTCGCGTACGAGGAGCGTCCGTGGCCGCCGGCCGGGGTCGGGGCGCGGGCGCTGCGCGGGCTGGGGCTCGCGGTCGTGAGCGAGGACGGGCAGGCGTTGCTGACGCCGGTCATCCTGACGCCGCAGCACCGCACGAACATCGGGCTCTCGGCCGCCCTGCTCAAGATCCTCCTGGAGGACCTCGGGACGCAGGACATCGACTGGGTCGCGGTGTTCGTCAACCAGCGCTCCCAGCTCGTCGCCGGGGAACTCGCGAGCGTCGGGTTCGAGCCGCGCGAGGCGCGGGTCGTCACCGGCCAGGCCGAGTTCACCGCGTACGCGGGCAGGCCCGCCGACGTGCTCGAACGGCTGGGGCTCGGCGGCGTCCGGCTGGGTGACGTCCTCGCGCTCAACCTGGAGCGTCCGCTCGTCACCAAGCTCGCCGCGCTTCAGTTCGCGCTGGCAGAAGGGGTCAAGAACTACTGGGCGGACGACCCGCAGTGGGCCGAGGTCTTCCCCGGGCTCATCGACTGGGCGGCGCTTCCCCCCGGCGGGATCACCGGCACGCCGGGGCCGGGTGTCGACCCGATCGACCCCGTGATCGTCATACCGAGGTGACCTCGCGGCCGCCGTCCGTCGACATCGTCATCCGGTCCTATCACCGCGACGAGCGTTGGCTCGCCCTGGCGCTGCGTTCGGTCGAGCTGTTCGTGACGGGTCACCGGGACGTGATCGTCGTGATCCCGCGGACGAGCTCGACGCGCATGGACGTCCCGGCCGGCGTGCGCCTCCACATCTGCCCGGACGCCGACGACGACTACCTCGGTCAGCAACTCACCAAACTGCACGCCGACCTGCTGACCGACGCCGCCCTGATCCTGCACCTCGACTCCGACCAGGTGTTCACCCGGCGGTGCGACCTGCGTGAACGCCTCTGGGAGAACGGGAGGCCGCGCATGGCGTTCTCCAGCGGCGACCGCAGATCGCCCCGGGACGGCTGGCGCCGCTCCCCCTCGGAGTTCTTCGGCCGCGCCGTGCACCACGACCTCGCGGTCCCGCTGCCGCTCGCCGTCCCGCGTCACGTGTACGCCGCGGTACGCGACCACAGCCTGCGCGCCCACGGTGTCCCCATCGAGGAGTACGCGCGCCGGGCGGGCCCCGCCGCGTTCAGCGAGGCCGCCCTGCTGCGCGGTCACGCCTACCTCTTCGAACCCGAGCGGTACGCCTGGCAGGACACCCGCGACGCCGACCCCTTCCCCGAGTGCCTGACCTTCTGGAGCCGCGCCGAGACCCCCGCCTCGGTGGCCCACCGCCTGCCCGGCCCGCTCGCCGCCCTCGCGGCCCGCCCGTGACCAGGACGGCGCCGGCGTCGGTCGTCATCCCCACGTACCAGGAGGGGGACGACCTCGCCGCCACGGTGCGATCGGTCTCAGCGGCGGACCCGCGCCCGCGCGAGATCATCGTGGTCGACGACGGCAGCACCGACGGCAGCACCGACCGGGAATGGCCGGACCACGTCACGATCGTCCGCCGGCCGCACAGCGGCGTCGCTCCCGCGAGGAACCACGGAGCGCGGGTCGCCTCCCAGCCGGCCCTGGTGTTCCTCGACGCCCACTGTTCCGTCGTGGACGGCTGGCTGGATCCGCTCCTCGACGCCCTGGACGAGGAACCCCAGGCCATCGCCGGCCCCGCCGTGCGGGACGCCGGAGACCCCGGCCACGTCGGATGCGGTGCCCAGATCGTGGACCCCCTGTTCACCTACCGATGGCACCGTGCCCCCGCCGGAGGCGGCCCCGTACCGGTGGGTGTGGTCCCCGGAGGCTGCCTGGCGGTCGGCCGGGCGGTGTTCACCGAAGCCGGAGGCTTCGCCCCCTTCACGGGTTTCGGCGTGGAAGACGTGGAGATCGCCCTGCGCTGGTGGCGCAACGCCCGCCCTCTCCTCGGCGTCCCGTCCTCACACATCACCCACCGCTTCCGCCGCACCCCGGCCCACCGCCCCGACCAGACGTCATGGCTGCGCAACATCCTGCGCACCGCCCTGCTCCACCTGACCGGCGAACCCCTGCGCGCCACCGTCCTGGCCTGCGCCCGCTTCGGCCCGTTCCCCGCCGCCATCGCCGACGTCCTCGCCGAGCCCCGGCCGGCGACAGCGGAACTGCGGCCCATCGACTCCTACCTCGACAGGTGGGCCCCGGCGGCGTTCCCGCACGCTGGACGCCACCGGCCGTCCGCGTGACTCTCGCTCGGGCCGCCGTCGCCGATGCCGGAGTAGCGCCGCATCCCGCCGTCGAAGGTGCCGCAGACACGGCGTGGCGCGCGGCGTGGGCTGGGGCGGGCCGGGCTACGCTGCTGTGCGTAACATGATCGACTAGCAATTTGGCGTACTCCCCTCGCGTCATGATTGTCGAGGGGAGAAGCATGTTCCGCAGGCCTGTCGTCACCGCCGGATGCGTGTTCGCGTTCACTGCCCTGAGCCTGATCGGGCCCGCCGCCACCGCGGATCGAGCTTCGGGCGCCTTCACGGCCGTGCCCGCCAAGCCGCCTCCGGGCATGCTGGAGGCGCTCCAGCGTGACCTCGGGCTCCCCAGAAGCCAAGCCATGCAACGTCTGCTCAACGAGACGCGGCTGGCGCCCGCCGCGGCGTTGCTCCGTCAGAGGCTCGGTGCCCGTTTCGGTGGCTCATGGTTTTCGGGACCCACCTCGGCGATCCTCACGGTGGCCACCACCTCCGCCGCCGACCTGCCTGAGATCACCGCCGCGGGCGCCCGGGGACAGGTGGTCGGCAAGTCGCTGGTCCAGCTCAAACGCGTCCTGGCGGAGATCGACGCGGTGCCGCCCACGTCCCCGGACGTGATCGCCGTGCATTACATCGAGGTGCGGACCAACAAGGTGGTCGTCCTCTCCCCGAAACCCAGCGACGCGGCGGCCCACATCAAGTCCATCGGGATCGAGCCGGACGTCGTGGTCGTACGCCCGTCCAACGAGAGGCCACGCCCTCTGTACGACCTGGTGGGTGGCGACGCGTACTACATCAACGGTACGAGCCGCTGTTCCGTCGGATTCTCCGTGCTCCGCGGCACCCAGAGCGCGTTCGTCAGCGCCGGGCACTGCGGCAGGGCCGGGGCCCCCACCAAGGGATACAACCAGGCAGATCAGGGCACCTTCCAGGCCTCCGTCTTCCCGGGCAACGACTACTCGTGGATCGCGGTGAACGCGAACTGGACACCCCGGCCCTTGGTCAGGAGCACGACGGGCGCCACCGTGTCCGTCGCCGGTGCCCGGGAGGTCATCGAGGGCGCGTCGGTCTGCAGGATCGGTTCCACCAGCGGCTGGCACTGCGGCACCGTCCAGCAGCGCGACGCCACCGTGCAGTACCCCCAGGGGAACGTCTACCACCTGACCCGCACCAACGCCTGCGCCGAACCCGGTGACTCCGGCGGTCCGTTCGTCTCCGTCGACCAGGCCCAGGGCGTCACCTCCGGCGGCTCGGGCGACTGCAGCGCCGGCGGGACGACCTACTTCCAGCCGATCCTTCCGATCCTCAGCTTCTACGGACTGAGCCTGGTGACCACCGCGGGCAATCCGCCGCCGCCGGACACGGGAACCTGCACGGGCTACCCGCGGACAGCGACCGGGTCCCTGAACGCCGGCCAGTCCGCCTACCAGCCCGGCAACCTCTACTACAGATCGACCGTCCAGAAGACGCACACCGGATGCCTGTCCTCCCCGGCGGGCACCGACTTCGATCTCTACCTGGAGAAGTGGAGCGGCCGGGCCTGGCTCGTCGTGGCCTCCTCAACGAGCCCGGCCAACCGCGAGACCATCTCCTACACAGGCACGCCCGGCTACTACCGGTACCGGGTCGTCGCCTACGCCGGCTCCGGTGCCTACACCCTGGGGTTCAGCACGCCGTGATCGGGCCGCCCTGTGCGGCACGGTCCCGTCAGGTGGCCCGGCCATCCACGCTGCCGCCTGACCGGACCGGTTCTCCCTTACCGGTGCGAGGCGCTTTCCCGCGCTTTCCGTGCGTTTCTGTGAAAGGTCGCGCGGTGCCGGAGTGCCGACCCCGTGGGGGGAACCGGCCGGATTCAATCACCATTCGATCGAATTCTCTTTCGGAAGAGAATGGGGAGTGGCTACTTTGATAAAACGGATTCTATTGGGCTGTGCCCTGACCGGGATCGTTCTGGTCTGCTCGGCGGCCGCCGTGGGCGCCGAAGCGGCCCGGCCGCCCGACCAGGGAGCCGCCCGCGGTGCGGCGCTCAGGGCGGTCCCCGGGACGCCGGCCGGGGACACCCGGCATCCCGCAGCCTCCAGGGACTGTCTCCCTGCCATCACCGTGTGGTGCCCGGCTCCGGTCGTGCAACTGGTCCCGCTGCCCAGACATGAGGTGACCGACTCCGCCACCATCCCGCTGTGCAGGTTCCTCCGCCTGCCCCCGCAACTGTGCAAGGTCCCGCCGGGCCCACCCGGTCCCGCCGGCCCAGCGGGTCCGCCTGGTCCTGCGGGTCCTGCGGGTCCTGCGGGTCCTGCGGGTCCTCCTGGCCTTGATGGCCTGCCTGGTCTGGATGGTGCGCCTGGTCCTGCCGGTCCTGCCGGTCCTGCCGGTCCTGCCGGTCCTCCTGGTCTCGATGGTGCGCCTGGTCCTGCCGGTCCTCCTGGTCTCGATGGTGCACCTGGCCCTGCGGGCCCTGCCGGTCCTGCGGGTCCTCCTGGTGCTGATGGCCTGCCTGGTCTGGATGGTGCGCCTGGTCCTGCCGGTCCTGCCGGTCCCGCGGGCCCTGCTGGTCCTCCTGGTCTCGATGGTGCGCCAGGTCCTGCGGGCCCTGCGGGTCCTCCTGGTGTTGATGGCCTGCCTGGTCTGGATGGTGCGCCTGGTCCTGCCGGTCCTGCGGGTCCTCCTGGTGCTGATGGCCTGCCCGGTCCCGCCGGGCCTGAGGGTCCCGCCGGGCCTCCCGGGCCTGAGGGTCCCGCCGGGCCTGAGGGTCCCCCTGGGCCTCCGGGGCCGCAGGGACCGTCCGGTTCGCCGGGGACCACGGCGACGTATCCGCCGGTCGTGGTCAGGCCGTACCCGCCGGTCACGGTGAGGCCCTACCCGGTGTGTCCGGCAGTCGTCGTCATGTACCCCATGTGTGTTTACTGATCGTCTCTGACGGTCGCAGGGAGACCGACGGAAAGGGGTGTGTGGCCGCTCGCGGCGCGCACCCCTTTCCGGTTCCCGGACGGTGGGGCGGTCGGAGCTGGACGCGGCAGAAATCGGGATCCCGAAAGAAGCCGGGTTCCTGGTCCGTCTCTGTGATGTGTCCGTCCGGAGGAGAACGGAGACGCGTGGAGTTACGGACCTCCCGGCGAGCTGTGTCGTTTTACTGATTTCTGGCCGTGGCGACGACCCTCCCTCCGCTGAACAGCGCTCATCCAATGCGATGATCAGAGCGGATCGAAAAGCCTATGCGTGAGATGCCCGTAATCCAATTGGTCTCCATGGGATTCGGCAGTTGTATGGATCGACATCGAGAAAGGAATTCCGAGGATTTATTATGGTCCGAACCACTTTCATCATCGTGGCCGCGCTCGCCGGCCTGCCATTCTCAGCGATGAGCGCCTCGGCGGACGCGGCACGTCCGGCACCGGTTGGACCGGCGGCGGCATCGCTCTCCCGGGCCGTCACGGTCCCGGCTTCGCAGCCTCCCTGCGACGGATGCGCCGCCGTGCAGTGCCCACCCGGCTACACGTGCGTGTACGCACCCAGGCAGTGCTTCACCACGCCCTGCCCGCAGTACGCGTGCGTCCGTGTCACCGGCTACCCGCCGTACCCGCCGTATCCCACCCCCCGGCCGCCCTACCCGCCCTACCCGCCGCCTCCGTACGTCCGGCCCGCTCCGCTGCCTCGTCCGCTACCCCCACGGCCGCCGCATGCCGAACTTATTCCCGCCCGGCCGGCTGTCGCTCACCCGCAACCCGCGCAGGTGTCCGGCACCAGGTGGCGGTAGGCACGCGCGTCGCCATCCGCCGCCGGGGCTGAGCGGACGCAGGTCACGGGGGCGGACGCGAGAAAGGCGGTGCCTCGTGGGCCACTGGCCCGCGAGGCACCGCCTTGGTATGACGGTCAGAGGCCGAGGCCGACGCCCAGGCCGAGGCCCACGCCGAGGAGGCCCCCCCGGCCGTAGCCGGCCCCGTAGCCGACGCCGGACCCGCTGCCGTAGCCGACGCCGTAGCCGACGCCCCCGCCGTAACCCGCGCCGTAACCGACGCCGTAGCCGACGCCTCCGCCGTAGCCGAGGCCCCCGCCATAGGCGCCGTAGCCGTAGCAGCCGCCGATGCCCACCGGCACCGTCACCGGCACGGTGGTGACGACGGGGCCGCAGGCGGGGGCGCAGCAGCTTGCCTTGGCGGAGGCCTTGGCGCGGGCCGAGTGGGACGCGTCCGCGGAGGCCATCGTCGCAGGGGCGACGACAGCCATCCCGACACACGCCGAAGTAACGAGAAGGCGGCGAATCATATGCTAATTCTCCCTAGGGTCAACCACCGAAAACAGGTTGTTCTCTGCGAACTCTGTCGTTCGGCTATTACCGACTGTGTTCGCTCAGACATTACCCAGCGGCTGAACACGTGCAAGGCTGATGAGCGGTCGGCCGTCGGTAATGATTACGGCCCCATGTTCTAGGGCGGACATGGGGCGGGTAAGGAAACGTGATTGTCGGCATATAGGGCATGCCGACTATTTCTTGAATGTCTGCGCCGGTCATCCGTTAACGTCGATCAGCCGGCGGACCCCGGAACGGGGTCGAAGCCGCGGAGCATCATCCCCTGGCCGCGGGAGCGGTGCACGTCCCGGACGGGTTCGTCGCCGGGCGCGCGGAACTGGGCCAGGAAGGTCGTGCGGGCCTCGGGGCTGGTGTTGACGCCCGAGCCGTGCACGGTCAGGTACCCGATGAACAACGCGTCGCCGGCCTCGGCCTCCACGGGGACGGCGGAGCCCAGCGGCCACTCGTCCAGCGGGAGGTGCCAGCCGCCCTCCTCCACGTGCGGGAGGAGACCGTTCCTGTGGCTGCCGGGAACGACGCGGACGCACCCCTTCTCCTCGGGGGTGTCGTCGAAATGGAAGATCGCGGCGGCGACGGTGTGCTCGCGGTGCGGAAAATGGGCGGCATCCTGGTGCAGGGGGAAAGGAGAGCCTTTTTCCGGCGGTTTCATGAATATCTTGGTGTGGTGGAGCTGGACGTTCGGCGTGCCGAGCAGGGCGGCGGCCACGTCGGTGAACCGGGGGTCCAGCAACAGACGGCCGAACGCGGCCGAGTGGAACTGGGCGTCATGACAGTGCCGCAGCTCGGTGCGGACAGGTGTGAGCCGGCGGGCGCTGCCCCAGGTGGGGTCACCGCCCGCCATCCGGGCGAGCACCGCGTGGCACTCGGCCCGGTAGGCGTCGGCTTCCTGGCGGGTCAGCAGGCCCCTGACCAGGAGGTAGCCGTTCTCCTCGTAGAACTCGACCGCGGATGAATCCACCATGCCGGCCTCCCGCGCGGGTGTCGTTCATCCCGGTATCTCCCACGCGAGGTCACCTGCTGAAACCGGCGGTCAGGCCGCTGAGGATCTGGCGGCGGCCGACGATGTAGAGCAGCAGGATGGGCAGGGTGGTGAGCACCACGGAGGCGAGGACGGCGGGCACGTTGACGCTGTACTGCCCCTGGAAGGTCCACAGCGCCAGGGGCAGGGTGCGCTTGCTCGGGTCCTGCGTCAGGATCAGGGGGAGCAGGAAGCCGTTCCAGATCTGCAGCGCGTTGTAGATGACGACGGTGATCACGGCGGGGCGGGTCAGCGGCAGCGCCAGGCGCCACAACATGCCCTGCTCGGTCGCGCCGTCGAGGCGCATGGACTCGAACAGCTCCTTCGGCACGTCCCTGAGGAAGTTGCTCAGCACGAGCACCGTGAGCGGGATCGCGAAGGCGATGGACGGCAGGATCATCCCCGTCAGGCTGTCGTACAGGCGCAGCTTGATGATGATCAGATAGACCGGGATGATCGTCGCCTGGAGCGGGATGGCGAGCCCCATCAGGAACAGCGAGTTCACCGACCGCAGGAAACGGTTCCTGCCGGCGCTCCGCACGATCGCGTAGGCGGCCATGAAGGACACCGCGACGGCGGGCACGACCGCGCCGATGGTCACGATGAGGCTGTTGATGAAGTACTGGACGAAGTCCGACTCGACGACCAGCCGGTAGTTGTCCAGTGTGGGCTCGCCCGGCGGGGCCAGCGGGTTGGTCGCGTAGTAGTTGCTCTGCGTCTTGAGGCTGGTGATCACGATCCAGTAGATGGGCACGATCACGACGAGCAGCCAGAGCAACGAGACCACGCCGGCGAGCCAGTTGCGGTGGCTCGCGACGGTGCGCTGGTCCCGGGAGGCCGCGCGCGCGGCACGACGTGGCCGCGACGCGGTGGTGGTCCCCATGGTCGTCAGGCCCCTTCCTGCTGGCTGGCGCCGGCGTTGGCCGAGCCGCCGCCGACCCGGCGCAGCAAAAGCGCCACCGCGAGGCCGACGAGCACGAGGATGAGGGCGATCGCGCTGGCCGGGCCCATGAGGCTGGCCTGCCAGCCCCGTTTCCACATGTCCACGGCGAGCACCCGGGTCGCGTCCGCGGGGCCGCCCGCGGTCAGCACGAAGATCAGGTCGAAGAAGGTCAGCGATCCGGCGATCATGAGGGTCGAGGACGTGATGATGGTGTACTTGAGCTGCGGCAGCGTGATGCTGAAGAACCGGCGCACCCGCCCCGCGCCGTCCATCTCGGCCGCTTCGAACATCGAGCGGGGGATCTGCCGCACACCGCCCTGGTAGATGAGCGAGTGGAACGGGATGAACTGCCAGGACACCACGAAGATGACGACGCCGAAGGCGAGCACGGGGTCGCCCAGCCAGTCCTGCACGAGGATCGGGATGTTGAGCCCGGCGCCGAGCCCGAAGTTGGGGTCGAGCAGTGCCTTGTAGGTGATGGCGATGGCGGCCGAGCTCAGCAGCAGCGGGATGAAGTACAGCACCGACAACACGGCGCGGTAGCGCTGCCGTCCGGCCAGGAACACGCCGAGCAGGATGCTCGCGGGCGTCTGGACCAGCCAGGACAGGGCGATCACCAGGAACGTCACCCAGAGGGCGTGGGGCAGACCGGGGTCGCTGAGGACGGCACGCCAGCTCGTGAGGCCGGAGAACGAGATCTCGCCGATCCCGTCCCAGGTGCTGAAGCTCAGAACCAAGACCCCGACGAGCGGGATCACCCCGAATGCGATGAAGAACAGCAGTGCCGGTACGGCCAGCCACGCGAGGCCGACGCTGCGACGGCTTCGCGTGGTGGCCGCCGGCGCCCTCCGCGTGGCGGAGGGCGCGAGCGTCGTGCTCACTTGCCGATGACCGCGTTCATGTTGTCGGCGAACTGCTGCGGCGAGATCGACAACTGGAACAGCTTGGCGATGTTGTCGAGGAGGACCTCGGCCGCGGTCGGGCTGAGGGCCTGGTCCCACGACTGGGCGAACGTCTTGGCGTTGCTGGCGATGCCGTAGAGGAACTGCTGCCACGCCGCGTCCTTGACGGTGGCGTACTGGCTCTCGACACCCTTGACGATCGGCACCGAGCCGGTGTCGATCCACTCCTTGATCTCGGCGTCGTTGAGGATGGCGGTGGCGAAGTACTTCTTGGCGATCTCCTTGGCCTCGGGGGTGGCCTTGGAGGAGATGGAGAGGTACTGGCCGGGGTTGCCCACGGTGTTGCTCGGGTCGCCCTTGCCGCCCTCCACGGGCGGGAAGTTCATGTAGCCGAGGTTGCCGCCGGAGACGAAGTCGCCGCCGTCCTGCGCCATGCCGCCGTAGGTCCAGCCTCCGTGGAGCATCATGGCGGCCTTGCCGGTGTACAGCAGGGCCTGGTCGGCGTTGGAGTCGGCGGTGATGGAGGAGAAGCCCTTGATGAAGCCGTTGGCCTTGACGAGCTCCTGCACCTTGGTGAGGCCGTCGATGGAGGCGGGGTTGCTCCAGGCGTCCTTCTCGCCGTCGAACACGGCCTGGAAGACCTCGGGGCCGCCGATGCGGTCGAAGAGGAACTCCAGCCACATCATGTTGGTCCAGCGGGACTGGCCGCCGAGGGAGAACGGCGCGATGCCCTTGGCGTTGAACTTCGGCACCAGGTCCATGATGTCGCCCCAGGACTCCGGCGGCTGGGCACCGATCTTCTCGAAGGCGCGCTTGTCGTAGTACAGGATGATCGGCTGCACGGCCTCGCACGGCATCGCGTAGATCTTGCCGTCGATGGTGGCGGCGCCGAACGCCGAGTCGAACAGGCGGTCCTTGACCTGGGGGGTGGAGTCGAACCACGAGGTGAGGTCCTCGACCTGGCCGGCCTGCACGTAGCTGCGCAGGGTGCCGCCGCCCCATCCGAAGATGATGGTGGGGGCCTGGCCGGCGCCGATCGCCGTCTTGATCTTCGTCTTGTAGGCGTCGTTCTGGAAGGTCGTCGCCGCGATCTTCTCGTTGGGGTTCGCCTCGTTGAAGCGCTTGAGGGTGTTGCCGCGGATGCCCTCCTGCGGCTGCCCGGTGATGTACCAGTAGGTGGCCTTCGCTCCGGCGGCACCGCCGCCACCTCCGCTTGCGCCGCCTCCGCCGGGGTTCGCGGGCCCGGAGGTGCCGCAAGCCGCTAGCGCGGCGCCAAGGGGCAGGCCCATCGAAAGGGCGAGGAAGTTGCGGCGAGACGTTGTCCTGGGCTCCACGCTTATCTCCGTACTCCAAATGCCGGGGGCTGGCCGCGGCTCGTCCATCACGGTGGCCGGCGGTCCTGGATCAAGTACCTCCCGATGCCGCTTTGTCCGGTCCTCCCAGAGTTGGTTTGTCGAAACATTTGCGACATGACCGCGCGGGACGCAATCTAGATTTCGGTTGATGGCATGTCAAGACCTATGACACCTCCTGGGCCCGGCGCGCCCGATGTGCAGGTAGGGGTACGTTTGCACCGACCTCTGTTCACCCTCGTGATGGAGAGAAGGTCGCGCTCGGGTCGCCTAACGGCACCGAAATGTTTCGGAAACTCGTGGCTGAATCGCTCATTAAGGAGAGCAGCAAGATGACGGCTCTAGACCGGACACCCGCGGCGGACGGGGTCCTCCGCCCGTGGCAGGACCCTGCGCTCCCCGTGGCCGACCGGGTCGAGGCGCTCCTTGAGGAGATGACTCTGGAGGAGAAGGTCGCCCAGCTCGGCAGCCGTTGGCCGGGCAACGCCGCGCAGGCCGCCGAGCAGCCCGAGCACGGTGAGGGGCCCGGCCAGCCTGAACAGCCGGCTGACGAGGACGCGGCGGCGCAGAACGTGGCCCCGATGCAGGACGTCTTCGCGGCGTCCGGTACGGTGCCGTTCGAGGAGTCGATCCGTCACGGACTCGGCCACCTGACCCGTGTGTTCGGCAGCGTGCCGGTGACCCCCGCCGAGGGCGCCGCCGAGGTCGTGCGCCTCCAGCGGCAGGTCGTCGAGGCCTCGCGGCTCGGCATCCCCGCCCTGGTCCACGAGGAGTGCCTCACCGGGTTCACGGCGTACGGCGCGACCATCTATCCCGCCGCCATCGCGTGGGGGGCGACCTTCGACCCCGACCTGGTGCAGCGCATGTCCGCCGCCATCGGGCGCGACATGCGGGCCGTCGGCGCGCACCAGGGCCTGTCCCCGGTGCTCGACGTGGTGCGCGACTACCGCTGGGGCCGGGTCGAGGAGACCATCGGCGAGGACCCCTATCTCGTCTCGATGCTCGGCACCGCGTACGTCCGCGGCCTGGAGAGCGCCGGGATCATCGCCACCCTCAAGCACTTCGCCGGGTACTCCGCCTCCCGGGCGGCCCGCAACCACGGCCCGGTCCCGATGGGCCGCCGCGAGCTGATGGACATGATCCTCCCGCCCTTCGAGACGGCCGTCGCCGTGGGCGGCGCCCGCTCGGTGATGAACTCCTACTCCGACGTGGACGGCGTCCCGGCCGTGGCCGACACCTGGCTGCTCACCGAGGTGCTGCGCGACGAGTGGGGCTTCACCGGCACCGTCGTGTCCGACTACTGGGCCGTGCCGTTCCTCGCCACGATGCACAACCTC
The DNA here is from genome assembly GCF_039871875.1 of Sphaerisporangium sp. B11E5. Taxonomy (NCBI): domain Bacteria; kingdom Bacillati; phylum Actinomycetota; class Actinomycetes; order Streptosporangiales; family Streptosporangiaceae; genus Sphaerisporangium; species Sphaerisporangium sp. B11E5. The sequence continues at coordinate 216,798 of NZ_JBDPMD010000004.1, forward strand.
GCCGCGGACACCGAGGACGCCGGCGTGCAGTCGCTCGCCGCGGGCGTGGACGTCGAGCTGCCCGACACCCTCGGCTTCGGCCCGCACCTGGTGCGGCGGGTGCGTTCCGGCGAGGTGCCCGAGTCCCTGATCGACCGGGCGGCCCGCCGTCTGCTCACCCAGAAGGTGCAGCTCGGCCTGCTCGACCCGGACTGGACGCCGGAGGGTTCGGTCGCCGAGGCCGCCGGCACCGACCTGGACTCGCCGGCCAACCGTGAGCTGGCCCGCGAGATGGCCGAACGGTCGGTCATCCTGCTCGACGCCGGCACCGCGCTGCCGCTGCTCGGCGAGGGACGCGAGGCGCCGCGCCGCGTCGTCGTCGCCGGCCCGGTCGCCGACGACCCGCGCGCCCTGATGGGCTGCTACTCCTTCCCGAACCACGTCCTGCCCCGCCACCCCGGCCTCGGCCTCGGCGTGGACGCGCCGAGCGTGCTCGCCGCGCTGCGGGCCGAGCTGCCGGACACCGAGATCACCTACGAGAAGGGCTGCGACGTCCGCGAGCACGACCGTTCGGGCTTCGCCGCCGCCGTGGACGCCGCCCGCGCGGCGGACCTGTGCGTCGCCGTCGTCGGCGATCTCGCGGGCCTGTTCGGCCACGGCACCTCGGGAGAGGGCTGTGACGCCGACGACCTTCGCCTGCCGGGGGTACAGGCGGAGCTGCTCGCCGAGCTCGCCGCGACCGGCACGCCGGTCGTCGTGGTCGTCGTCTCGGGCCGCCCGTATGCCCTCGGCGAGGCGCACGCCGCGTCCGCCGGCCTCGTGCAGGCGTTCATGCCGGGCCAGGAGGGCGCCGCGGCCGTCGCGGGCGTGTTGTCCGGCCGCGTGCAGCCCGCGGGGCGGCTGCCCGTGCAGATCCCGCGCGGCATCGGGGGGCAGCCGGGCACGTACCTTCAGCCGCCGCTCGGCGCCAACAGCCACGGCATCAGCAACCTCGACCCGACGCCGCTGTTCCCCTTCGGCTACGGCACTTCCTACACCACCTTCGAGGTCGGGGACCTTCGCCTCAGCGGCACCGAGGTGCCCACCGACGGCGAGTTCACCGTGTCGGCCCGGGTGCGCAACACCGGTGCCCGCGCGGGTGACGAGGTCGTGCAGCTCTACCTGCGCGACGTGGTCGCGCAGGTGACCCGGCCGGTGCGGCAGCTCACCGGGTTCGCGCGCGTCCACCTCGCTCCCGGCGAGAGCAAGGAGGTGCGCTTCCACGTGCACGCCGACCGCACCGCCTTCACCGGGCGGGACCTGCGGCGGGTCGTCGAGCCCGGCGAGATCGAGGTGTTCGTCGGCACGTCCGCCGCGCACCTGCCCTGCCACGGCTCGGTCCGGCTCACCGGCCCGCTGCGCGAGGTCGGCCACGACCGCAGGCTCAGCACGCCCGTCGAAGTGGTCGCCGCCGATTGAATTCCCGGCGAAAGCACCCGCCCGGCCGATAACCGCCCGGCCGCGGACACCTCTTAATGGGAGTGCCGGGGGAACGTGAGTTCCTGGACGCTCCCATGCATACCGTTCGCGGGCCCTCTCCTCACCGAGGAGGGGGCCTGTGGTGATTTTCCGCCCATACTGTGGCTTGTGCCTAGTTTTGGGGGCTGACCAGCACTTTCGTGCCGTCGCCTCACGTTCCGTCTGTTACGCCGCGTAGCTAATCGGCGCCCGCCGCCCGGCCCGCGGCGGCGATACTCTTCCGAAACCGTCGCTCCCGTAGAACGGTCTCCAAGCGGAGATTCCGCGTGGATGGAGACGCGATGCGAGAAAAGGCGCCGCGGCGGCGCTCGGGATTTCGGACGGTGAGTGGCGCGCACCCCGGCTGTTTCCCGGTGCGGCCCCCGTGTCCCCCGTGTTCCCCGTGTCCCCCGCGCATGCTGCGAGACGAGCTGTTCCGAATTGATCCCGGGAACGCGGCCCGTGCGAGTTCGGCGCCCCGGAGCGGACGACTGACAGGAGGTGCTGAGTGATGTCCACCATTCCCACTCAGATGAGGGAAGAACAGATGGACCGTGACGTTCCCCGGCCGCCGCAACCACGGCGCCGCCGGCGGGGCCGCGCCCTCGCCGGCGGACTTGTGCTGATCGTGGTGGCCGCCGGAGGTGGCTACGCCCTGAGCACCATGACGGGCCCCGGAGGTGAGAAGAACGGTACGGCCGGTGCCACCAGCAACGTCCCGACGGCGCTCGCCACCGTGGAACAGAAGAAGCTGACGTCGCAGACGCGGGTGAACGGCACCCTCGGCTACGCGGGCCTCTATGAAGTGGTCAACCGGGCCAGCGGGACCGTGACCAAGTTGCCGGCGGTCGGGCAGGTGATCAGCCAGGGCCGGGTGCTGTACCGGCTGGACGGCAAGCCCGTCATCCTGCTGCGCGGCGCGGCGGTCCCGGCCTACCGGGCGTTGTGGCGCACGATGAAGGGCACCGACGTGCGGCAGCTCAACGCCGCGCTGGTCGAGCTCGGGTACGCCAAGAAGTCCACCCTGGACCCGAAGTCGAACTACTTCGGCTGGCCCACCTACTACGCGCTCAAGAAGCTGCAGAAGAAGTACGGCCTCAGCCAGACCGGCGGGCTCGAACTCGGCCAGGCGGTGTTCCTGCCGGCCAAGCAGATCCGCATCACCAAGGTGAACGCCTCCTACGGCGCCACCGCGCCGTCCGGGGCGATCATGGAGGCCAGCTCGACGGACCGCCACGTGACGGTCGCGCTCGAGACCTCGCAGCTCACCGGGATCAGGGTGGGCGACAAGGTGACGGTGACGCTGCCGACCCTCAAGGAGACGCCGGGCCGGGTCGCGTCGATCGGCACGGTGGCCAAGAAGGCGTCGTCGGGCTCGCCCACCGTGGACGTGCGGATCAAGCTGTCCCGGCCGCGCGACACCGGGCGGCTCGACCAGGCGCCGGTGCAGGTCGCCATCGTCAGCGCCAGCGCCGACGACGTGCTCGCGGTGCCGGTGAACGCGCTGCTGGCCCTCGCGGGCGGCGGGTACGCGATCGAGGTCGTGGAGGCCGGCAACGTCCACAAGCTGTACCCGGTGACGCTCGGGCTGTTCGACGACAGCGCCGGCATGGTCGAGATCAAGGGTGCGGGCGTCACGGCCGGGCAGAAGATCGTGGTGCCCGCGGCATGAGCGAGGACGTGCAGACCATGGGATACGTCCAGGCCGCCGAGCCGCCGGACACGCGTGAGCGGGTCCTGCAGCTCGAACACGTGTGGAAGATCTATCCGGGCGCGACGCCGGTCAAGGCGCTCAACGACGTGAGCTTCACGATCCGCCGCGGCGAGCTGGTGGCGATCGTCGGGCCGTCGGGCTCGGGCAAGTCGACCCTGCTGCACGTGATGGGCACCCTGGACCGCCCGAGCCAGGGCAGCGTGCGCATCGTGGAGTCCGACGTCGCCCGGATGTCGGACCGGGAACTGGCCGAGCTGCGGGCCTCCCGCATCGGCTTCGTGTTCCAGCAGTTCTTCCTCGCCGAGTACAACAGCGCGCTCGAGAACGTCGCCGACGGGCTGCTGTACTCCGGGATCAGCCGCTCGGCGCGGCGGGAGGCGGCGGCCGAGGCGCTGACCAAGGTCGGGCTGGCCCACCGCATGGACCACCGCCCCGGCCAGCTCTCCGGCGGTGAGCGGCAGCGGGTGGCGATCGCCCGCGCGCTCATCGGCTCGCCGGACATCGTGCTGGCCGACGAGCCGACGGGAAACCTGGACAGCAATTCGGCCGCCGCCATCTTCGCCCTGCTCAGGGATCTGCACAACGGCGGCGCCACCATCATCGTCATCACCCACGACCGGGACCTCGCCGCGCGGCTGCCGCGCAGGATCGAGGTGCTGGACGGCCGGGTCGTCACCGACGTCGCCCAGGACACCTCGGGGCTGGACGACCCCGAGGTCTCGCCGGACTGGGCGGCCAGCATGAGGGAGCGTCCATGAGCGACGTGATGTCGTACCGCCTCCGGCCGTCCGACCTGGCCAGGGTGGCGAGCGTCGGGCTGCGCAGCCGACGGATGCGCGCCGCGCTGTCCGCGCTCGGCATCGCCATCGGCGTCGCGGCCATGGTGGCGGTGCTCGGCCTGTCCGCGTCGTCGCAGGCGGGCCTGCTCGCCGAGATCGACCGGCTGGGCACCAACCTGCTGACCGTCTCCAAGGGCACCACGCTGTTCGGCGACACCGCGGAGCTGCCGAAGGAGGCCCCCGGGATGATCTCCCGGATCGGCCCGGTGACCGAGGTGCAGTCCACCGGCTCCACCAAGGCCAAGGCGTACCGCAGCCCGCTGATCCCCGCCATCAACACCAACGGCCTGACCGTGGCCGCGAGCAGCCTGGACCTGCCCGCCGCGGTGAGCACCAGCATCGCGCGCGGCAAGTACCTGGACGCCGCCACCGCGGAGCAGCCGGTCGCCGTGCTCGGCGCGGCGGCGGCCCGGCGGCTCGGCATCGACCGCATCTTCACCGGTACCCGTATCTGGGTCGGCGGCCAGTGGTTCTACGTCACCGGCATCCTCAAGCCGGCCGTGCTCGCCCCGGAGATCGACAACTCCGTGCTGGTCGGGTACCCGGCCGCGGAGCGGTACCTGGGCTTCAACGGCCACCCGTCCATCGTGTACGTGCGGTCCGACACCGAGCAGGTGAGTGCCGTGCACGGCGTGCTCGCCGCCACGGCCAACCCGCGCAACCCGACGCAGGTGACGGTCAGCCAGCCGTCGGCCGCCCTGGTCGCGCGGGCCGCCGCCCAGTCGGCCCTGAACGGCCTGTTCCTCGGCCTCGGCGCGGTCGCGCTGCTGGTCGGCGGCATCGGCGTGGCCAACACGATGATCATCTCGGTGCTGGAACGCCGCTCGGAGATCGGGCTGCGGCGGGCGCTCGGCGCGACCAAGGGGCACATCCGCATCCAGTTCCTGTCCGAGGCCGTCCTGCTGTCCTGCCTGGGCGGGGTGCTCGGAGTGATCATCGGGGCGCTGGCCACCGCCGTGTACGCGACGGTCAAGAACTGGGCGATCGTGGTCCCCACGCTCGCCTGGGGCGGAGGGCTGGTCGTGGCCATCGCGATCGGGGCGATCGCCGGGCTGCTCCCGGCGATCCGCGCCGCGCGCATGGCGCCCACCGAGGCCCTGCGCACCATGTAGACCCCGGTTCCCGCGACCGGCCGCCGCCGAGGCCGGTCGCGGAAACCGGCATGAGGGACGACAGACGACATGCGCAGCCGACCGACCATCGGGGGTCAGGTGAATGTTTCGGTACTTCATCGTTCACGTAGCCGTACGGGATGACCAAGGCTGGGGTAAGCGGACGACCGGATGCGGCTGTTCGGCCGTCTGTCACGGAGGGCAGTGAACCGTTCACGTTCCGGTGTCCAAGAGGAGGCTTGGGGCGCCCGCCTTCATCGAGAGGGGTACGGCCAGAATGTATTTTTATGTGCTGGGAAATCTGGAAGTCCGGTTCGCGGCCCGGCGAATTCCCGTCACCGCGCCGAAACAGCGGGTCGTCCTCGCGACGCTGCTGCTCGACGCCAACAACGAGGTGCCGAGCGATCATCTGATCCGCTACATCTGGGACGGCCGCCCGCCGGCCGCCGCGCAGACCACGTTGCAGTCGTACGTGTACCGCCTCCGCCGGTCGCTGCGGCCCGTCAGAGGGGTGGAGCTGCAGACCGGCTCGGACGGCTACGTGCTGAGCGTGGACCCCGGCGCGCTCGACCTGGAGGTGTTCCGGCAGCGCGCCGCGGAGGGGCGCGATCTGGTGAAGGATTCTCTCGGCGCCGCCGTGGAGGCACTCAGAGGCGCGCTCGCGATTTGGCGTGGAAACGCTCTCTCCGGAATTCCGGGTGAGCTGGTCAGGCAGGAGGCGCGGTTCCTCGAAGGGGAAAGGATAGCGGTGTACGAGGAATTGTTCAATGCCGAGATCGAGTTGGGCAACCACCGCCAGATCATTCCCGAGTTGCAGAAGCTGGTGTCCGCCAACCCGTTCCACGAGCTATTACGAGCACAGCTCATGCTTGTGCTGTACCGATCAGGCCGGCAGGCGGACGCGTTGCATAACTATGCGGTCCTGCGGCGCAGGCTCCATGACGAGCTCGGAATCGAGCCGGGACCTGATCTTCGCGAACTGCAAAAGGCCATCTTGGGACAGGTTCCGTCGACGAGGATCATGCTGCCGCATTAGCTCCAGCGAGGCTCCAGCGAAATACCAGCCGGAAGATTACGTTCCTCTCACCTTGTCCAAGTATCATCGCCCGAGTGTTGGCAGATCACTTGGTGACCCAGTCAAAACCTGGGGTTAGGAGAAGATGAATTTAGCAGCTACCAGGACGCGTCGAATGACGAATCAGTTGCCTGTTGATAAGGGGAAGGTCGCCGCAAAGATCTTTTCAGACGCAAGCGATCTGACCGTCGAGACCATGAGGACCATGAGAATGGGGGCAGGAGACATGGACCATCAGGTGGTTGAGGTACCCGTCAGCGCGTTGTCGGTCGTCGGCTCACCGCGGACGTCCGGCGCGGATCCAGAACATGTCGAGGCACTGGCGGCGATGGGGGACGAATTTCCGCCGATCATCGTGCATCGCACGACTATGCAGGTCATTGATGGTGTGCATCGTCTTGAGGTGGCCAGACGGCGGGGCAGTAAGACAATCTTGGTGAGATTCTTCGAGGGCCCGATCGAGGACGCGTTCGTCCTCGCGGTGCAGTCGAACGTCGTGCACGGGCTGCCGCTCTCCCTTGCCGATCGCAAGAGGGCGGCCGAACGCATCATCCGCACCCATCCGCAGTGGTCCGCCCGCCGGCTGGCCGCCACGGTAGGGGTGTCACCGGGCACCGTGGCGGAGATCCGCAGGAGGATGCTCGGCGAACCGGCCGAGGGGGACGTCCGGGTCGGCCGGGACGGCAAGGTGCGCCCCATCAACGGCGCCGAGGGGCGCCGCATCGCCACCGAGTTGATCGCCGAGAAGCCGGAGCTGTCGCTGCGCCAGATCGCCCGCGCCGCGGGCGTCTCCCCGGAGACGGTGAGGAACCTGCGCAACCGGCTGCGCCGCGCCGAGGCGCCGCAGGAGGCCGGATGGGCCGGGGCGGAGCCGCCGGGCCGGCGTGGCGGGCCGGTGCTCCTCGCGGCGGGCGAGCACCGCCAGGACCGGGCCGCGGTCGTGCAGCGCCTGAAGGCCGACCCCGCGCTGCGGCTCAGCGTCACCGGCCGGGACCTGCTGCGGCTGCTGAACATCCACATGATCAGGACCGACGAGTGGGAGAGCCTCATCGAGAGCATCCCGCCGCACTGCCGCGGTGCGGTCGCCCAGCTCGCCCGGGGGTGCGCTGAGATGTGGGCCGAGTTCGCGTCGCAGGTGGACGGGAGGGTCGCCAGCCCGGCGTGAGGGCGGCGACCGCCGTCCGTCAGTCTGCTCCGTCACCTCACCAGTCCCGCACGCCGCTGTCCAAGTGCCGGAATCGAGCGGTTGGACGGCGAGGACATCTTCCATCGATCAGTTGACACACCGCCATGCACGAACGCTCGCTCCACCACACAGAACGTGTCCAGGGAGGGCAATGCAATGGACATCACCTCGATCGACCATCTTGAGTTGTACGTGGAGGACGGCGAACGGACCGCCGCGCACCTCTGCGAGGCTTACGGCTTCACGGTCCAGGGGCGCGGCGGCCCGGAGACCGGCTTGAAGGGCTGCCGTTCGATCCTGCTGCGCCAGCGCGGCATCACACTTCTGGTCACCGCCGCGGCAGACGGGCACCATCGCGCCGCCGAGTACGTGCGACGGCACGGCGACGGGGTCGCCGTCGTCGGGGTCGCGGTCGCCGACGCCCACGCCGCCTACACCGAGGCGGTCGAGCGCGGCGCGTACCCCGTCGCCCCGCCCGCCGTCCACGGCCCCGGCGGCGCGAGCGCCACCTTCGCCTCGGTCCACGGCTTCGGCGACGTGGAGCTGCGCTTCACCTCACGCGACACCGAGGACACCCCGTTCGCGCCCGGCGTCGTCGAGGAGACCGCCGCCACGGCGCCCGGCGGTCTGCTGGAGGCGGTCGACCACCTCGCGGTGCTGGTGCCGGCCGGGGAGCTGGAGAAGACCGTCCGCCAGTACCTGGAGGTCTTCGGCCTCACCCAGACCTTCGAGGAGCGCATCCAGGTCGGCGAGCAGGCCATGGACTCCAAGGTGGTGGCGAACGATTCGGGCTCGGTGACGTTCACGCTCATCGAGCCGGACGTCACCAGGGCTCCCGGCCAGATCGACACGTTCCTCTCGGCCCACGGCGGGGCCGGCGTGCAGCACATCGCGTTCCGCACGAGCGACATCACCCGGTCGGTGCGCGACGTCTCGGCCGCGGGGGTGCGGTTCCTGTCCACGCCGCCGAGCTACTACGACGCGCTCGACGGCCGCCTCGGCGCGGTCGGCGTGCCGGTGGAGACGCTGCGCGAGCTGAACATCCTCGCCGACCGCGACCACTGGGGAGTGATGCTCCAGATCTTCACCGAGTCCGCCCACCCCCGGCGCACGCTGTTCTACGAGCTGATCGACCGGCGGGGCGCCCGGACGTTCGGCAGCAACAACATCAAGGCACTGTACGAGGCGGTCGAACGGCAGGGCGGCACCCCCGGGCACCCCGGCGAAGCCTGAGAGGCGTACGTCCACGACGTAACGACCCATCGGGCGACCACGGCCGTGCCCGGAGCCGGACGGCTCCGCACGGCGTTCCACCCACCGGATCACGGGCTGGCAAGGCGGGGCGACACCCCAAGGTCAGCACCGGTCCCGATCACGCGGCGGCCGCCGTCATCCGTCGGCCGCCACCGCCGGCCCGATCTCGGGCCGCCAGTGTGACGGGCCACGGCATTGTACGTTCGCGGTGCGTGAGCGAGACCCCAGCACCCTGATGATCTTTTCGATGATCTCCGCTGACAGTCAGTGAACGGGTGAATCACGTCATGACCCTTGATCTGCGATCGTTGACCATCCATGAGGAGAGCGAGGCGGTGCCGGTCCCCCTCGACTCCCTGACCACGGCCGGCTCACCGAGAATCGGCGGCGAGGACCCCGAGCACCTGCGTCTGCTCGTCGCCACGGAGAACAGGCTCCCCCCGATCGTCGTGCACCGTCCCACGATGCGGGTGATCGACGGGCGGCACCGGGTGGCCGCGGCGCGGGAACGCGGCCAGGAGACGATCGAGGCCCGCTTCTTCGACGGCTCCGAGGACGACGCGTTCGTGCTCGCGGTCACGCTGAACATCGGGCACGGCCTGCCGCTCACCCTGCGGGAGCGCACGGCCGCGGCGGCCCGCATCGTCGGCACCCATCCCCACTGGTCGGACCGGGTGATCGCCTCGATCGCCGGCATCTCGGCCCGCACCGTGGCCGGGCTGCGCGCCAAGGTCGGCGGCGCCGCCGCCCGGGGGCAGGTGCGGCTCGGCAGGGACGGTCGTGCCTGGCCCGTGGACGGCACCGAGGGGCGCAGGGTCGCCGCCGAGTTCATCGAACGGCAGCCCGAGTTGTCCCTGCGGCAGATCGCGCAGCTCGCCGGGATCTCGCCGGAGACCGCGCGTGACGTACGCAACCGCCTGAGCCGCGGCCTCAGCCCGATCCCCGACCGCGGGCGCCGGGGCCGGCCAGAGCCCGAGCAGCCGGCGCCGCCCGCGCGGCAGAAGAGGGCGGGTGAGGCGGCCGAGCCGCCCGACTCGCGTTCCCTGCTGGTACAGCGGCTCCAGTCGGACCCGCAGTTCCGCAACTCCCCGGGCGGCCGGGCCCTGCTCCGGCTGCTGCTGTCCCACACCCCTGAGGCCAACAACTGGGAACGGCTGGCCGAGGGCATCCCCGCGCACCGCAGCAGCACCGTGGCGCGGCTCGCCCTGGAGTGCAGCCGGATCTGGGAGGAGTTCGCCGACCGCATCGAACACACCAAGGTGGGCTGACGTACGCACCGGCATCCCTCCTCGAGCGGTCCGCGTGCTGACACTCGCCGTGACGCTCATCAGGATGCTCAACTTGCGGTTTCGGCGAGGTTTCGCCGCACCGGCGATCGTGGAGGGATGACGGAGATGACGGTCCGCAGACTCAACGGGATCAACCTGCACACCGCGGAGTTCGGCACCGGGGACCCGGTGGTGCTGATCCCGGGCACCGGGGCGCGGGGCAGCATATTCCGGGCGCATCAGGTGCCGGCGCTGGTCGAGGCGGGGTTCCAGGCGGTCGCCGTCGACAACAGGGGGGTGCCGCCGACCGACCGGTGCGTGGAGGGGTTCACGCTCGCCGACATGGTGGGGGACGTCGCGGCCCTGATCGAGGACCTCGGCGCCGGGCCGTGCCGAGTCGTGGGCTTCTCGATGGGGGCGATCGTCGTGCAGGAGCTGCTGGTGGCCCGCCCGGACCTGGTGTCCCGGGCGGTGCTCATGGCCACCCGGGGCCGCACGGACCCGCTGAGCTCGGCGCACACCGAAGGCGAGCTGGCCATGCTGGACCGCGGCGTCAAGCTGCCGCCCCGGTTCGAGGCCGCGATGCGCGTGTACACCGGTTTCTCGCGCCGTACGCAGCGCGACGAGCGGACGGTGCGCAACTGGCTGGACCTGTTCGAGATGTCGATCGAGAGTTCCGAGCCGAGCCGCTCGCAGCTCGAACTGGAGGGCATCCCCGACCGGCGGGACGCTTACCGGCGCATTTCCACCCCCACGCTGGTGCTCGCTTTCGGCGAGGACGTGCTGACCCCGCCGCACCTGTGCCGCGAGGTCGCCGACGCCATTCCAGGGGCGATGTTCCGGGAGATTCCCGGTTGCGGGCATTTCGGTCACGTCGAGGACCCGCACACGGTGAACGAGGCGATCATCGCCTTCCTGCGCGGCTGATTTCCCGCGCGCCGGGGACCTGCACCGCGAACGAGGCGGTCACCGGTCTCCGCACGGCATTCGCGTCGAATCGATGCACGGCGCCGGCCTCTTTCCCCCGGGCCGCGACTTTCCCGTGAGTGAAGCATTCTTTGTTTTACGGATGCCCGCTGGATTGACGCTGGCGCCCTGATGGAGCCCATTCCTGTTGCTGGACACGTAAGCCGCGTCGAAGAATGAGGCGCCCATTATTCCGTCCGGCACTGTGAGGCCAGATGAGCGACCCGATCGTGGTGGCGGAGCCCGTAGCGCTGTCGCTCGGCGACTACGCGCGGCTGGCACGGGAGCGGCTGGACGTGGAGGTCGTGGACTACATCGAGGGCGGCGCGGGCGAGGAACGCGCGCTCGCCGCCAACACCGAGGCCTTCGCGCGGGTACGGCTGCGGCCCTCGGTGCTCACCGGCGCCGGTGAGCCCCGGCTCACCACCGAGATCCTCGGCCGCACGTGGGGCGCCCCCATCGCGGTCGCGCCGATGGGGTACCAGACGGTGGCCGACCCCGAGGGCGAGCTCGCCACCGTCCTGGCCGCGGGCGAGGCCGGGGTGCCGGTCGTCGTCAGCACGTTCGCCGGCCGCACCTTCGAGGACCTCGCCGCGGCGGCCAAGGCGCCGCTGTGGCTCCAGCTCTACTGCTTCCGCGACCGGGACGCCACCCGGCGCCTCGTGGAGCGCGCCGAGCGCGCCGGCTTCGAGGCCGTGGTGCTCACCGTGGACGCGCCGCGTCTCGGCCGGCGCCTGCGCGACCTGCGCAACGGCTTCCGGCTGCCGCCGGGTGTGGAGCCCGCCAACCTGGAGCCGGCCGGCACCACCGGGTACGCCCGGCCCGCCGCGCACGCCGCCGCCGAGTTCGACCCGGCGCTCGACTGGGGTGTCGTGGCGTGGCTGCGGTCGGTCACCCGCCTGCCGGTGCTGCTCAAGGGCGTGCTCACCGCGGCCGACGCCGCCCGCGCGGTCGAGGCCGGCGTGGACGGCCTCGTCGTCTCCAACCACGGCGGGCGCCAGCTCGACGCCGCCCCGGCCGCGCTTGAGGCGCTGCCCGAGGTCGTCGCGGCCGTGGACGGCGCCTGCCCGGTGCTGATGGACGGCGGGGTGCGCCGCGGCTCCGACGTGCTCGCCGCTCTCGCCCTCGGCGCCGCCGCGGTCCTCGTCGGCCGCCCGGTGCTGCACGGCCTCGCGGTGCACGGCCAGGCGGGCGTGCGCCGTGTGCTCGACCTGCTCACCGAGGAACTGGCCGACGCCATGACCCTCACCGGCACCCCCGCGGTGACCGCCGCCCGCCCCGAACTGGTGCGCCCCGCGCCCGCCCCGAATCCCCGCTCCGAACCGATGAGTCCCGCGCCCGGCCCGCGCCCCCGGTCCGAACCGACGGGTCCCACGGCCGGCCCGCGTCCCCGGTCCACCGGGTCCGCGCTGCTCCTGGCGGACCTGCACTCCGGGGTGGCCGACCCGGTCATGGACACCATGAACTTCCTCAACGAGGTGACCGCCCGCTATCCCGGCGCCGTCTCGTTCGCCCCCGGCCGCCCCTACGACGGCTTCTTCGACGTCGAGCAGATCTTCGGCCACATCCGCCGCTACCTCGGCCACCTCGCGGACCAGGGCGAGAGCCCGGCGCGCGTCAGGGACGCCATGTTCCAGTACGGCCCGACCGCCGGCCGCATCCGCGGCGTCATCGCGGACGCGCTGCGGGTGGACGAGGGCGTGGAGGTGCCGCCGGAGTCGATCGTGGTCACCGTCGGCGCCCAGGAGGCCATGTTCCTGGTGCTTCGGGCCGTCATGTCGGATCCGGACGACGTGCTGCTGCTGTCCACCCCGTGCTACGTCGGCATCACCGGCGCGGCCCGGCTGCTGGACGTGGACGTGGTGCCGGTGCGCGAACGCGAGGACGGGCTGTCCGCCGTGGACGCCGAGGCCGCGCTGCGCGCCGAGCTCGCCCGCGGCCGCCGCCCCCGCATGCTCTACGTCGTGCCCGACCACTCCAACCCCTCGGGCGTCACCATGTCGCTGGAGGGCCGCCGCGCGTTGCTGGACCTGGCGGCCCGGTACGACATCCTGATCATGGAGGACAGCCCGTACCGGCTGGTCAGCCCGGGTGCCCAGGTGCCGACGCTCAAGAGCCTGGACACCGGCCGCCGGGTGGTGCAGCTCGGCTCGTTCTCCAAGACCGTCTTCCCCGGCGCGCGGGTCGGCTACGTCGTCGCCGACCAGGAGGTCGTGACCCCGGACGGCCGCACCGGGCTGCTCGCGGACGAGCTTGCCAAGATCAAGAGCATGATCACGGTGAACACCTCGCCGCTCGGCCAGGCCGCCGTGGCGGGTGCGCTGCTCGGCTCGGGCGGCGGCGTCGCCGACCTGAACCGCGAGACCGCCGGGCACTACGGCGCCGCCATGCGCGCCACCCTCGACCGGCTCGCCGAGGCCTTCCCGCCGGAGGCGCGCGACCGGCTCGGCGTCGGCTGGAACACCCCGAGCGGCGGGTTCTTCCTCACGCTGCGCGTCGGCTTCCCCGTCGACAACGCGGCCCTCATTCGTTCCGCCGAGCAGTACGGCGTCATCTGGACGCCCATGTCGTACTTCTACCCGCACGGCGGTGGAGAACAGGAGATCCGGCTCTCCATCAGCTACCTGACCGCCCACGACATCGACGAGGGCGTCGCCCGGCTGGCTCGATTCGTCGAGGCAGAGACCACGGAACCGAAAAGGTGAAAGGGAAATGACCGAGCAGGCCGTCAAACGACTCATTCGCAGTAAGCGGCGAATGTGGGGGTGGACTTTCCGGTGACCATCCATATGGAACGACCCGTGCTCGTGGCCGAGGCCATGGCACAACCCGCGGCCCCGGCCGTGCGGGCGCGGATCGTCGGCGTGGGGACGGCCGTCCCCGAGACGTCGTACACGCAAGCGGAGGTGCTGGACGCCTTCCGCATCACCGACCCGCGGGTGCGGTCGGTGTTCCTCAACAGCGCCATCGACCGCCGCCACCTGGTGCTGCCGGAAACGGACGCCGAGGGCAGGCGCGTCGCCGAGGAGCAGGGCGACCTGCTCGACAAGCACAAGTCCCAGGCCGTCGAGGTCGGCATCCAGGCGCTGGAGAACTGCCTGAAGCGGGCGAACGCCTCCCTGTCCGACCTGCGTCACCTGTGCTGCGTCACCTCCACGGGGTTCCTCACCCCGGGGCTCAGCGCCCTCGTCATCAAGGAACTCGGCATCGACCGGCACTGCAGCCGCTCCGACATCGTCGGCATGGGCTGCAACGCCGGGCTCAACGCCCTCAACGTCGTGGCCGGCTGGTCGGTCGCCAACCCGGGGGAGCTGGCTGTCGTGCTGTGCACCGAGGCGTGCTCCTCGGCGTACGCCATGGACGGCACGATGCGCACCGCCGTCGTGAACAGCCTGTTCGGCGACGGCTCCGCGGCCGTCGCGCTGGTCGCCGACGACGGCACCCCGCCCGGCCTGCCCGTCGTGCAGGACGGCCCCCGCGTGCTGAAGTTCGCGAGCTGCATCATCCCCGACGCCGTGGACGCCATGCGGTACGACTGGGACCGCGACCTCGGCCGCTTCAGCTTCTTCCTCGACCCGCAGATCCCCTACGTCGTGGGCGCGCACGCCGAGATCGTCGTGGACCGCCTGCTGGCGGGCACCGGGCTGTACCGCAGTGACATCAGCCAGTGGCTCGTGCACTCCGGCGGCAAGAAGGTCATCGACGCCGTGGTGGTCAACCTCGGCCTGAGCAGGCACGACGTGCGGCACACCGTCGGTGTGCTGCGCGACTACGGCAACGTGTCCAGCGGCTCCTTCCTGTTCTCCTACGAGCGTCTGCTCAACGAGGGCGTGACCAGGCCGGGGGACTACGGCGTGCTGATGACGATGGGCCCGGGTTCCACGCTCGAGACCGCGCTGGTGCAGTGGTGACCGCTACCGAGGAGGAGAAGAACGTGAACGGTGTGGACGGCGACGAGCTCGTCCTGCGCGTCGACGGCACCGAGCCGTTGTCCCTCGCCGCGGTGCGGGCGGTCGAGGCCGTCTGCGCCAGGGCCGACGCGCTCGGGGCCGCGGGCGGTACCGGCGTGCTGCCGGTGCTGCTGTCCGGCGCCCCCGCCGGGTCGTGGACCGCGGACGCGGACGTCGCCCTGGTGACCAAGTGGGAGCGGGCGCTGCGGCGCCTGGAGCGTGTCGGCATGACGACGATCGCGACGGCCACCGGCGACGTCGGCGGGCTCGCGCTGGACGTCCTGCTCACCACCGACCTGCGCATCGTGACCCCCGACACCCGGCTGCTGGTGGCCGTCGGGGACGGGGCCACCTGGCCCGGCATGGCGGCCTACCGGCTCACCGTCCAGGCCGGGGTCGCCCCGGTGCGGCGGGCGGTGCTGTTCGGCCACCCCATCGCGGCGGCCGAGGCCCGCGCCATGGGCCTGGTGCACGAGGTGGAGGAGGACACCGCCAAGGCGCTGATCGTGGCCACCGAGGCCGCGGCGGAGCTGTCCGGCCGCGAGCTGGCCATCCGGCGCCAGCTCATGCACGAGGCCGCGCACACCAGTTTCGAGAACGCCCTCGGCGCGCACCTGGCCGCCTGTGACCGCGCGCTGCGCCAGGCCCCGGCGCGAGCCGCGTCGTGAGTCACGGCACCGACCTCGACGGCGTCGTGCCGGCGGACCTGGGCAAAGCCCTGGCCACGCTGGCCGACGCCGCCGCGGGCGTCACCGGGTTCCTGGCCACGCTGCCCGAGCCCGCCGCCCGCACCCCCGAGCAGCGCGCCGAGGCCGCGGCGGCCCTGGACGCGGCCCGCGACCTGCGGACCCGCTTCATGGACCGGCACGCCGGCGAGGTGTACGACCGGCTCACCGACGGCCGTACCGTCCACCTGCGGATCGCCGAGCTGGTCGAGGCCGCCGCGGCCGCGTTCCCCGGTCTCGTGCCCGGCGCGGACCTGCTGGCCGAGGACCGCGCCCGGCCGCAGGCCGCCAAGGAGGGCCACGAGATCGACCAGGGCGTCTTCCTGCGCGGCGTGCTGCGCTCGCCGGTCGCGGGCCCGCACCTGCTCGACGCCATGCTCCGCCCGACCCCCCGGGCGTTGCGGCTGCTGCCGCGGTTCTCCGGGACCGGCGTCGTGGACACCGGGTCGGTGCTGCTGGAGCGCCGCGACGGCGTGGCCCACCTGACGATGGTCCGCGAGGACTGCCTCAACGCCGAGGACGACCGCCAGGTCGACGACATGGAGACCGCGGTCGACCTCGCGCTGCTCGACCCGGCCGTCCAGGTGGCCGTGCTGCGCGGCGGCGTGATGACCCACCCCCGTTACCGGGGCAGGCGGGTCTTCAGCTCCGGCATCAACCTCAAGAGCCTGCACGCCGGGGACATCTCCCTGGTGAACTTCCTGCTGCGCCGCGAGCTCGGCTACATCAGCAAGATCCAGCGCGGCCTGCTCGCCGGCGGTGCGGGCACGTGGAAGGCCCGCACGGTGGAGAAGCCGTGGGTGGCCGCCGTGGACACCTTCGCCATCGGCGGCGGCACCCAGCTCCTGCTGGTGTTCGACCACGTCATCGCGGCCTCCGACGCCTACCTCAGCCTGCCGGCCGCCAAGGAGGGCATCGTGCCGGGCGTCGCCAACTTCCGGCTGGGCCGGGTCGCCGGCGCACGCCTGGCCCGCCAGGTCGTGCTCGGCGGGCGGCGCATCCAGGCGGCCGAGCCGGACGCGCGGCTGCTCGTCGACGACGTCGTCGAGCCCGGCGAGGTCGGCGCGGCCGTCGAACGGGCCGCGGAGGCGCTGAAGGCCCCCGCCGTGGTGCCCAACCGGCGCATGCTCAACCTCGCCGAGGAGCCCGCGGAGGCGTTCCGCGCCTACATGGCCGAGTTCGCGCTCCAGCAGGCGCTGCGGCTGTACGCGCAGGACGTGATCGAGAAGGTCGGCCGGTTCGGCGGCGGCTCGTGACACGGGTCAGGTACGAACGGAAGGGGCACGTCGCGTACGTCACCCTGGACCGGCCCGAGGTGCTCAACGCGATGGACGGCCGCACCCACGAGGAGCTCGCCGCTGTCTGGGACGAGGTGGAGGACGACGGCGAGGTGCGGGTGGCGGTGCTCACCGGCGCCGGGGACCGCGCGTTCTCCGTCGGCCAGGACCTCAAGGAACGGGTGCGGCTCAACACCGCGGGCGCCCCGCCCACGACGTTCGGCAGCCGCGGCCAGCCCGGCTGGCCGCGGCTCACCGAGCGGTTCACCCTGTCCAAGCCGGTGGTCGCCCGGGTGCACGGCTACGCCCTCGGCGGCGGCTTCGAGCTGGCGCTGGCCTGCGACATCGTCATCGCCTCCGACCAGGCCGTCTTCGCCCTGCCGGAGGTCACGCTCGGCCTCGTGCCCGGCGCCGGCGGGGTGTTCCGCCTCGCCCGGCAGCTCCCGCTGCGTACCGCGATGGGCTACCTGCTCACCGGCCGCCGCATGGACGCGCGCACCGCCCTGCACTTCGGCCTGGTCAACGAGGTCGTGCCGTACGACCGGCTCGACGAGTGCGTCGCCGGGTGGACCGCCGACCTCGTGCGCTCGGCCCCGCTGTCGGTGCGCGCGATCAAGGAGGCCGCGTACACCTCGGTGGACATGCCGCTGGAACGCGCGTTCGCCACCCGCTACGTGTGGGAGGAGCGGCGCATGTACAGCTCCGACGCCGCCGAGGGCCCGCGCGCGTTCGTGGAGAAACGCGAACCTGTGTGGATCGACGGCTGACCTTTTCACGCCGTGTCCAGGTGCGGGAAATGGCCGACTGGACGGACTTACGGGGTTTCGCCCGACGGGTTAATGTTTTTCTAAACAACCCCTAGGAGCGAACATGGCGAATCCGTTCGACAATGAAGACGGCACCTTTTTCGCACTCATCAACGACGAGGGACAGTATTCTCTCTGGCCGGCTTTCGCCGACGTCCCCGCCGGCTGGGAAATCGTGTTCGGCGAGGCCACGCGCAAGGAGTGCCTCGACTACATCGAAGAGAACTGGACCGATATGCGCCCGAAGAGCCTCATCGAGGAAATGGCGCAGTACGAGCGGGCCCGCTGATCCGATCTGACGATAAGTAAGGAGGTTCCCGCGTCATGATCGGAGGCTCGGGCCCCCAGTTCGTGATACATGGGATCGGCGAGGAATCCGGATCGGCCCGCCAGAAGATCAAAGCCGGCACGGTGAAGCGGATCCTCCCCTACACCCGGCCGTACCGCTGGGTCATCGCATTCCTTTTGGTCGTGACCGTCTCCGAGGCGGCGATCACCGCGGCGAGCCCCCTGCTGCTGAAGGTCCTCATCGACGAGGGCATCATGCCCCGCCAGGCGGGCGTCGTCGCCGTCGTCGCGGCGGTGGTCGCGGGGCTCGCCGTGCTGGAGCTGCTGGCGCAGTACCTCCAGAGCCGTCTGTCCGGCCGCATCGGCGAAGGCATGATCTACGACCTGCGCACCGAGGTCTTCGAGCACGTGCAGCGGCAACCGCTGGCGTTCTTCACCCGGGCGCAGACCGGCGCGCTGGTCAGCCGGCTCAACACCGACGTGATCAGCGCACAGCAGGCCCTCACCACCCTGCTGTCCACCGTCGTGTCCAGCGCGATCGCCGTGGCGCTGGTGCTCGGCACGATGTTCTACCTGTCCTGGGTCATCACCGTGTTCGCCCTGATCGCCCTGCCGCTGTTCGTGCTGCCGGGCCGGATCATCGGGCGGCGCATGCAGCGGCTCATGCGCGAGTCCATGGAGACGAACGCCGAGATGAGCCAGCTCATGCACGAGCGCTTCAACGTGGCGGGCGCGCTGCTGGCCAAGCTGTACGGCCGCCCGGCCTCCGAGGCCGCGCTGTTCCGCCGCCAGGCGGGCCGCGTGCGCGACATCGGCGTCGTGCTCAACGTCTACACCAAGATGCTGCTGGTCACCCTGACCTTCCTGGCGTCCATCGCCACCGCGCTGGTGTACGGCATCGGCGGCACGCTCGCCGTCAACGGCGCGTTCGAGATCGGCACCCTGGTGGCCCTCGCCACCCTGCTCACCCGGCTGTTCGGGCCGATCAACCAGCTCTCCAGCGTGCAGGCCAACGTCATGACGGCCCTGGTCAGCTTCGACCGCCTCTTCGAGGTGCTGGACCTCAAGCCCCTCATCTCCGAGAGGGCGGGCGCCGTCGCGCTGCCCGCCGTGTCCGGCCGCGAGACCGCGCCGGAGGTCGAGTTCGAACGGGTCACCTTCCGCTACCCGGCCGCCCGCGACGTCTCGCTCGCCTCCCTGGAGTCGATCGCGCTGCCGTCGCAGGAACGCAGGGACAACGCCTGGACACTGCGGGACCTGTCGTTCCGCGCCCCCGCGGGCAAGCTCACCGCGCTGGTCGGGCCGTCCGGCGCCGGCAAGACGACCATCACCCACCTGGTGCCCCGGCTGTACGACCCGAACTCGGGCACGGTGCGCATCGGCGGCGTGGACGTGCGCGACCTGACCCTGGACTCGCTGCGCGAGACCATCGGCATGGTCACCCAGGACGCGCACCTGTTCCACGACACCATCCGCGGCAACCTCATGTACGCCCGCCCCGGCGCCACCGAGGGCGAGCTGGTCGAGGCGTGCAAGGGCGCGCAGATCTGGGAGCTGATCTCGTCACTGCCCGACGGCTTCGACACCGTGGTCGGTGACCGCGGCTACCGGCTGTCCGGCGGAGAGAAACAGCGCATCGCGCTCGCGCGGCTGCTGCTGAAGTCCCCCTCGGTCGTCGTGCTCGACGAGGCCACCGCGCACCTGGACTCCGAGTCGGAGGCGGCCGTGCAGCGGGCGCTGAAGACCGCGCTCGCCGGGCGAACCTCCCTGGTGATCGCGCACCGGCTGTCCACGATCCGCGAGGCCGATCTGATCCTGGTGGTCGAGCACGGCGAGATCAAGGAACAGGGACGGCACGAGGAACTGCTCGCCATGAACGGGCTGTACGCCGAGCTGTACCGCACCCAGTTCGCGAACGGGCACACCGCCGAGCCGGTGCTCCAGCTCAGCGGCGGCCCGCCGCCGAACGGAGCGGACCTGCCTCCGCTGCCGAACGGCCCCGGCGTGTCCTACGGGCGCCCGCCCGGCCCGCCCCCCGGTTCGCCCGGCGACAACGGGCTGCCGCCCGGCCCCCCGCCACTGCAGATCCTCGGCGGCGGCGCGCCCCTGCCCCCCGGCATGTGACCGGCCCGATCCGACGAGTCGCACGAGAAGGGCTGCGAACAACCATGGACGTGTCCGCGCAGGACGCGGCGGCGAGGCTGCGCGAACTCGCCGAGTCGGGACGCCTCATCGCGGAGTACCCGAGGGCCGGCGGGCTGGTGGACCGGCTCGCCGGGCCGGAGCTGGACCGGGCCGGGCGGCTGCTCGCCCGGCTCGACCCCGGCGAGATCACCCGCGCGCACCCGGCGCTGCCCGCCGTAACTGTCGGCGTCACCGGGCACGGCACCCTCGCGCCGCTGATCCCGGCGCTCGCCGCGCAGTTCGCCCGGCACGGCCTCGTGCCGCGCCCGGTGCCGACCGACTTCGGCAACTACGTCTTCGACCTGCTCGACCCCGGCAGCGAACTGCGCCGGGCCCACCCGGACCTGATCCTCTGCGTCCTCGACGCGGGTGTGGTGTTCGACGAGGTGCCGGTGCCCTGGCGCCCCGGCGACGTGCGGCGCGCCGCCGACGAGCGCATCGGCGTGATCGAACGGCTCGCCGCGCGGTTCGACGAGACCGGCGCCGGCACCCTGGTGCTCAACACCATGCCGCTGCCCCGCCGGTACATCGCGCAGCTCGTCGACCACCGTTCCCGTGCCGAGCTCGGCGTCGTGTGGCGCGACGTCAACACCCGGCTGCTGCGCCTGGCCGAGACCTGCGCGTCGGTGGTGGTGCTGGACCTCGACCCGATCGCCGCCGAGGGCGTGCGGGTGACCGACGACCGGCTCAGCGTCCACGCCAAGATGCACCTCACCGGCGAGATGCTCACCGCCTACGCCACCGAGGTGGGCCACCTGGCCAGGCAGATCACCGGGCGCGCCAAGAAGTGCCTGGTGCTCGACCTGGACGGCACCCTGTGGGGCGGCGTGCTCGGCGACGACGGCGTGGAGGGCATCGAGGTCGGCGACGGCCGCCGCGGCGAGGCGTTCCTCGGTTTCCAGCGGGTCGTCAAGCAACTCGGCGACCAGGGGGTGCTGCTCGCCGTGGTCAGCAAGAACGAGGCCGCCCTGGTGGACCGCGCGCTGCGCGAGCACCCCCGCATGGCGCTCGGCGAGCAGGACTTCGTGCAGGTCATCGCCAACTGGCAGCCCAAGCACGACAACATCGCCCGCCTCGCGGAGAACCTGGGCCTCGCCGCCGACAGCTTCGTGTTCGCCGACGACAGCGCGTTCGAACGCGAACTGGTGCGCCGCGAGCACCCCGGTGTGGCCGTCGTGGACCTGGACGGCGACCCCGCCCTGCACGCGCGCAGCCTGCTGCGTGACGGGTGGTTCGACGTGCGCGAGGTCACCGCGGACGACCGCGCCAGGACCCGCCGCTACCGCGACGAGGCCGCGCGGATGAGCTTCCTCGACGGTTTCGCCTCCACCCAGGACTACCTGCGTGAACTGGACATCCACGTCAGGATCGAGCCGGTCACCGAGGCCGGCGCGGCCCGGGTCTCGCAGCTCACCCTGCGGACCAACCAGTTCAACCTGACCGGGCGGCGCCTGCAGACCAGGGACGTCCTCGAACTCGTCAGGGACGTCACCGCCCTGCCGCTCGCCGTGCACGCGGGCGACAGGTTCGGCGACCACGGGCTGGTCGGCGCGGTGCTGGCCCGCCGCGACGGCGACCTGCTGCGCATCGACAACTTCCTGCTGAGCTGCCGGGTCTTCTCCCGCTCCATCGAGGAGTCGTGCCTGAACTGGCTGCTGCGGCACGCCCGTGACACCGGGGCCGCCGCCGTGCTCGGCACCTACCGCGCGACCGCCAAGAACAAGCGCGTCGCCGACTTCTACCCGCGCAACGGCTTCGTGCCCGCCGGGCCGCCCGGCGGGGACACGGTGACCTTCCGGCACGGGCTCACGCGGATCGCGCCCCCGCCGGCGCACATCCGCCTGCAGACCCCCGAGGGTGAACCCGCGTGAACACCATCGAAGAATTCATCGCCCTGGTCAGCGACGAGCTGTCCCTGCCGCTCACCGTCGCCGACGCCGGCCGGGAGCTGGACGACATCCCCGGCTGGGACTCCCTGCACCTGCTGTGGCTCGTCACGGTCCTCGAAGCGCGGACCGGGCGGAACATCAGCGTCATCGACCTGCTCGACGCGCCGGACCTGCGGTCCATCTACCGGCTGGCGACGACCGGCTGACGCCGTCCGCAACGCATCGCACGTACCTGTAGTGAGGGGCTCGCATGGCTCAGCGCATCCGCCGTTTCCGGCTGTCCGCGGCGCAGTACGACATCTGGCTCGCCCAGCGCATCGGTGACCCAAGCCCGGTCTACAACTCCGGCGAGTACCTGGAGATCGACGGGCCGGTGGACCCCACGCTGTTCGAGGAGGCGCTGCGGCGGGCCGTCGCGGAGACCGAGTCGCTGAACCTGCGGATCGTCGAGGAGCCGGACGGGCCGTGGCAGGTGGCCGAGCCGGTGGACTGGCCGCTGCACGTGCTCGACCTCAGCGCGGGGGAGCGGCCCGAGGCGGAGGCGCTGGCGTGGATGCGCGAGGAGATGGGCCGCCCGGCCGACCCGCTGGCGTACCCGCTGTTCGCGCAGGCCCTCTTCAAGATCGCTGAGGACCGGTGGTTCTGGTACCACCGCTACAACCACGTGGTGATGGACGCCTACGGCTGGGCGATCTTCGGCCGGCGGGTCGCCGAGCTGTACAGCGCACTGGCCCGCGGCGCCGACTGCCCCGCGGCGCGGTTCGGCACGGTCGGGGAGCTGCTGGCCGAGCAGGACGCCTACGCCGGGTCCGCCGCGCACAAGACCGACCGCGAGCACTGGGCCGCGCGGTTCGCCGACCGGCCCGACCCGGTGAGCCTGCCCGTCGGCGGCGCCGCCGGAGCGGTGTTCCGCCGCGGCACCGCCCACCTGGACGAGCAGGACGCCCGGCGGGTGCGGGAGGCGGCCGGCACGGCCGACGTCGGCTGGCCCAACGTGGTGATCGCCGCCGCGGGGGCGTACTTCGCCCGCATCGCCGGTGTGCGCGACGTCGTGTTCAGCGTCGTCGTCACCGGGCGGGTCACCGCGCTGTCCGGGCGCACGCCCGCGACCACCGCCAACATCGTGCCGATGCGGCTGCGGGTGGACCCCGCCGACGACGTCCTCACCCTGGCGCGGCGGGTGCGCGACGAACTGCGCGACGTCGCCAGGCACCAGCGGTACCGGGGCGAGGAACTGCGCCGTGAGCTCGACTGGCCCGCGGGGAAGCGGCACTTCGGGCCGCTGGTCAACGTGGTCACCTTCGACCGCGACCTGGACTTCGCCGGGGCCCGCGCGTCGGCGCACGACCTGTCGGTGCCGCCCGTCGAGGACCTCATGATCACCGTGCGGGGCGGCGCGGGCGACGGCCGCATGCGGATCGACGTGGACGGGGACGTCTCCTCGCCCGGCGTGGACGACTTCACCGCCCACCAGCGGGCGTTCGTCACCTTCCTGCGCCACGCCGCCGCCGCGCCGGGCACGCCGGTCGGGCGGCTCGACGTGCTGGACGCCGGGGAGCTGACCCGCGTCGTGTCGTCGTGGAACGACACCGGCGCCGCGGTGCCGGCGACGACGTTGCCCGCGTTGTTCCGCGCGCAGGCCGCCCGCACCCCGGACGCCGTGGCCGTCGTCGACGAGCACACCTCGCTGACGTACGCCGAGCTGGACGCGCGGTCCGACCAGGCGGCCCGGTGGTTCCGCGCGCAGGGAGCGGGGCCGGAGAGCCGGGTGGCCGTGCTGATGGAACGCTCGGCCGGCCTGATGGTGGCGCTGTGGGGCGTGCTGAAGGCCGGGGCGTCGTACGTGCCGATCGACCCCGAGTACCCCGCCGAGCGCATCTCCTACATCCTGGAGGACGCCGCGCCGTCCGTGGTGTGCACGGGGGAGTCGTGGGACGACCCCGCGACCGTCGCCGCGATCGCCGCGATGCCCGCGTCACC
Source organism: Sphaerisporangium sp. B11E5 (assembly GCF_039871875.1). Lineage (NCBI taxonomy): Bacteria > Bacillati > Actinomycetota > Actinomycetes > Streptosporangiales > Streptosporangiaceae > Sphaerisporangium > Sphaerisporangium sp. B11E5. The sequence goes on from NZ_JBDPMD010000004.1 coordinate 240,787, forward strand.
GCTGGAGACGGACCTCCCGCCGGGGCTGCCCGCGTACATGATCTACACCTCGGGCTCCACCGGGCGGCCCAAGGGCACCGTGGTCTCCCACGCGTCCATCGTGAACCGGCTGCTGTGGATGCAGGACGAGTTCGCGCTGACCCCGGCCGACCGGGTGCTGCAGAAGACGCCGTCCGGTTTCGACGTGTCGGTGTGGGAGTTCTTCTGGCCGTCCCTGGTGGGGGCCGGCCTGGTGATGGCCAGGCCCGGCGGGCACCGGGACCCCGCTTACCTGGTGGAGGCCGTCGAGCGGTACGGCGTGACCGTCATGCACTTCGTGCCGTCCATGCTGGGGTCGTTCCTGCGTGAGGTGCGGCCAGGGGACTGCGCCGGGCTGCGGCGGGTGGTGTGCAGCGGCGAGGCGCTGCCCGCCGAGCTGGTCGCCGAGTTCCGGGGGCTGCTCGGGGCGGGCCTGTCCAACCTGTACGGCCCGACCGAGGCCGCGGTGGACGTCACCTCGTGGGACTGCGCCGAGGACGGGCCGTCCGGCGCGGTGCCGATCGGCCACCCCGTGTGGAACACCCAGGTGCACGTGCTCGACGCCTGCCTGCGGCCGGTCGGCCCCGGGGTGACCGGCGAGCTGTACCTGGCGGGTGCGCAGCTCGCGCGCGGGTACGCCGGGCGCCCGGGGCTCACGGCGGAGCGGTTCGTCGCGTCCCCGTTCGGCGGGCGGATGTACCGGACCGGCGACCTCGCGCGGTGGACACCCGGCGGCGAGCTGCTGTACATGGGGCGTGCCGACCACCAGGTGAAGATCCGCGGGTTCCGCATCGAGCTCGGCGAGATCGAGGCGGCGCTGGCCGCGCACGACAGCGTCGGACGGGTCGCCGTGATCGCCCGTGAGGACCAGCCGGGGGTCAGGCGGCTCGTCGCCTATGTGGTCCCGGCCGGCGACGGGGCCGACCCCGGGACGTTGCGGGCGTTCGCGGCGCGCGGGCTGCCCGAGTACATGGTGCCGTCCGCGGTGGTGGTGCTGGACGCCCTGCCCGTGACGGCCAACGGCAAGCTGGACCGGGCGGCGCTGCCCGCACCCGGGTTCGGCGGCGCCGGCCGCGGGCCCGCCACGCCGCTGGAGGAAGTGGTGTGCGGGCTGTTCGCCGAGGTGCTCGGGCTGGAAAGGGCCGGGGCGGAGGAGTCGTTCTTCGCGCTCGGTGGCGACTCGCTGCTGGCCACCCGCCTCATCTCCCGGGTGCGGTCGGTGCTGGACACCGAGCTGAACATCCGCGACCTGTTCCGCGGGCCCACGGCGGCGCAGGTCGCCCGCCTCGCCGGGAACCGCAGGGGCGCCGGTGTGCGTCCGCCGATCACACCCGCGGCGTCCGGCGGGGCGCCGCTGTCGTCCGGGCAGCGGCGCATGTGGTTCCTCAACCAGCTCGAAGAGGCCGCGGCCCGCGCCGCCTACAACGTGCCCGTCGTGCTGACGATCAGCGGGCCGCTGGACGTCCCCGCGCTCCAGGCGGCGCTCGCCGACCTGGCCGACCGCCACGAGACCCTGCGCACCGTCTACCCGTCCACCGGCGGCGTGCCGCACCCGCGTGTGCTGACCGGCCCCGGCGCCCACCCCGTGCTGCGGGTGCGGGAGACGCTGGACGTCGATCTGGCCGCGATCACCGGGCAGGGGTTCGACCTGGCGCGCGACCTGCCGTGGCGGGCCGAGCTGCTGGTGACCGGCGCGGACGAGTACGTGCTGGTGCTGGTGGCGCACCACATCGCCGTGGACGGGTGGTCCAAGGGGGTGCTGGCCGGGGACCTGCGGGCCGCCTACGCCGCCCGGCTCGCGGGCGAGGCACCGGACTGGGCGCCGCTGCCCGTGAAGTACACCGACTACGCGGTCTGGCAGCGCGACGTGCTCGGCGACGCCGCCGACCCCGGGAGCCTGCTCCACGCGCAGCTCGGCCACTGGCGGGAGGCGCTCGCCGGGCTGCCCGGCGAGCTCTCCCTGCCCGCCGACCGGAGCCGGCCCGCCGTGGCGTCGTTCCGGGGCGGCACCGTGCCGTTCGCGCTCGGGGCGGACGTGCACGCGGGGCTGGTGGCGGTCGCGCAGCGGTGCGGAGCCACGACCTTCATGGTCGTGCAGGCGGCGCTCGCGGCGTTGTTGTCCCGGCTCGGGGCGGGGACCGACATTCCCCTCGGTACCGCGGTGGCCGGGCGGGGGGATCAGGCGCTTGAGGACCTGGCGGGGTTCTTCGTGAACACGCTGGTGCTCCGGACGGACGTGAGCGGGGATCCGACGTTCACGGAGTTGCTGGGGCGGGTGCGTGAGGCGGACCTGGCGGCGTACGCGCACCAGGACGTGCCGTTCGACCGGCTGGTGGAGGAGCTGAACCCCGCGCGGTCGCTGGCCCGCCACCCGCTGTTCCAGATCATGCTCGTGCTGCAGAACGTGCCCGCGCCCCGCTGGGAGCTGCCCGGCCTGCGGGTCACGGCCCTCGACGAGGCCGACCTGCCGGCCGAGGCGGTGCCCGCACGGTTCGACCTGTCCCTCGACCTGACCGAACGCCGGGACGGCCAGGGGGCCCCCGCCGGGATCGACGGTCTCGTCCAGTACGCCGCCGACCTGTTCGACCACCCGACCGCCGAGCTGTTGCTGCGCCGCCTCGGGCGGGTGCTCGAACAGGTCGCGGCGGACCCCGGGCTGCGCGTCGGGCGGCTGGACCTGCTGGAGGAGGACGAACGGCGGGCCGTCGTCGACGCGTGGAACGCCACCGGCCATGACGTCCCCGCCGGGACGTTGCCCGAGCTGTTCCTCGCCCAGGCCCGGCGGACCCCCGACGCGGTGGCCGTGCACGCGCCGGACGCGGTCTGGACGTACCGGGAACTGGAGGAGCGGGCGTCCCGGGTGGCGGGGTGGTTGTCCCGTCGCGGGGTGCGGGCCGAGGACCGGGTCGCGGTGGTGCTGGAGCGCTCGGCCGAACTGGTGGCGGTGCTGCTCGGGATCACCAGGGCCGGGGCGGCGTTCGTGCCGGTGGACCCCTCGTATCCCGTCGAGCGCATCGGCTTCATCGTGTCGCAAGCCGCTCCTTCGGTGGTGCTGTGCACGGCCGCGACCGCCGGGGTGCTGCCCGAGGGCGTGGCCCGGGTGGTGTGGGACGACCCCGTCGTGACGGCCGAGATGTCCCGGAGCGGGGACGCCGCCCTGGTCGACCCCGGCGTGGCCGCCGAGATGCCCGGGAGCATGGACGCCGGCCCGATGGTGTGGAACGCCGCGGCGGTGGCCGAGGGGGCCAGGAGTCGTGCCGGGGTTGTCCCGCTGCATCCGGCGCTGGCGGCCTATGTCATCTATACCTCCGGGTCCACCGGCACCCCGAAGGGAGTGGTGGTCTCGCATGCCGGTGTCGCGGGGCTGGCCGGGTCTCAGATCGAGCGGTTCGGTGTCGAGCCGGGGTCTCGTGTGCTGCAGTTCGCCGCGCTGGGCTTCGACGCGGCGGTCTCGGAGATCTGCATGGCGTTGCTGGCGGGCGCGACGCTCGTACTGGCGCCCGCCGACCGCATGCCGCCGTTCGGGCGGGTCGAGGAGCTGCTCGCCGACCACCGGATCACCCATGTGACGCTGCCGCCCCCGGTCCTGGCCCAGGTCGACGAGCTTCCCGAGCATCTCGTCACCCTGGTCGTGGCCGGGGAGGCGTGCCCGCCTGAGCTGGTGGACGTGTGGTCGCCGTCCCGCCGGATGATCAACGCCTACGGCCCCACCGAGACCACCGTCTGCGCCACCATGACGCGGGCGTTGTCCCCGCGGCCGGGCCGTGCCTCGGTGCCCATCGGCGCCCCGATCTGGAACACCCGCGTCTACGTCCTGGACGACTTCCTCCAGCCCGTCCCCCCGGGGGTCACCGGCGAGCTGTACGTGTCGGGCCCCGGCCTCGCCCGGGGTTACGCGGGCCGCCCCGGCCTGACCGCCGGCCGTTTCGTGGCCTGCCCGTACGGCGGCCGCATGTACCGCACCGGGGACCTGGCCCGCTGGACCGCCGGCGGCGAGTTGCTTTTCGCCGGCCGCGCCGACGAGCAGGTGAAGCTTCGCGGCTTCCGCATCGAGCTCGGCGAGATCGAGGCCGTGCTGGCCGCCCACCCGGCCGTCGCTCATGCCTCCGTCGTGGTGGACGGCGCGAAGCGCCTGGTGGCCTACGTGGTCCCGGCCGGCCACCGCACGGCGGCGCCGGATTCGCCGCACCACGTCCCGCCGTACCGGCGCCGTCAGGATGCGCACACGGGTGGCGGGAGCGGGGATGCCCCGCTCGCGAGTGCCTCGCCCGGGAGTGCCTCGCCCGGGAGTGCCGCGCCTGGGATTGTCCCGCTCGGGAGTGCCTCGCCGGTGGATGCCGTGGAGCTGCGGCGGCACGCCGGAGAGAGACTCCCCGAGTACATGGTTCCGCAGGTGATCGTGGGGTTGGACACCTTGCCGGTCACGGCGAACGGGAAGGTGGACAAGGCGGCGTTGCCCGCGGTCGGGGGCGGGGCGGGGCGGGCCCCTGCCACCCCTGTGGAAGAGGTGTTGTGCGGGCTGTTCGGTGAGGTGCTGGGAGCCGGGAGGGTCGGGACGGACGACTCGTTCTTCGAGCTCGGTGGTGACTCGTTGCTGGCCATGCGGCTGGTGGTGCGGGTCAGGGCGGTGCTCGCCGTGGAGGTCACCATCAGGGACCTGTTCGCGGCGCCTACCGTCGCCGGGCTGGCGCGGCTAGTGGAGGACGGCCGGGGAAGCGGGCCGCGGCCCGCGCTGACGGCGCGGGAGCGGCCGGACGTGGTGCCGCTGTCGTACGGGCAGCAGCGCATGTGGTTCCTGAGCGGGCTGGAGGCCGCCGGGGCCGGGGCGGCGTACAACGCGCCGCTGGCCCTGCACCTCACCGGGGACCTGGACGTCGCGGCGCTGGAGGCCGCGCTCGCCGACGTGGCGGGACGGCACGAGATCCTGCGCACCGTCTTCCCCGAGACGGGTGGCGTGCCCCGGCAGGAGATCATGGACGGCGGGACGCCGCTGCGCGTCCGCCACGTCACCCCCGACGAGGCGCCCGCCGTGCTCGCCCAGGTCATGGCGCAGGGCTTCGACCTCGCGCGGGACCGGCCCTGGCGGGCCGAGCTGCTGGTGACCGGCGCGGACGAGCACGTGCTCGCCCTGGTGGCGCACCACATCGCGGTGGACGGGTGGTCCATGGGCGTGATCGCCCGGGACCTGCGGGACGCGTACGCGGCGCGGTGCCGGGGCGCGGCCCCGGCGTGGTCGGCGTTGCCGGTGCAGTACGCCGACTACGCGTTGTGGCAGCGCGAGGTGCTGGGGGACGCCGGCGACCCCGCGAGCCTGGCCGGCGAGCAGCTCGGGTACTGGCGGGAGGCCCTGGCGGGGCTGCCGGAGGAGACGGCGCTGCCGGTGGACCGGGTGCGGCCCGCCGTGCCGTCGTTCCGCGGCGGGTCCGTGCCGGTGCGCGTGGACGCCGCCACCCACGCCGCGCTGGTCGAGGCGGCCCGGCGGGGCGCGGTGACGCTCTTCATGGCCGTGCGGGCGGCGCTCGCGATGACACTGTCCCGGCTCGGCGCGGGCACCGACATCCCCGTCGGCACCGCGGTCGCCGGGCGCGGCGACTCGGCGCTCGACGACCTCGCGGGGTTCTTCGTGAACACGCTGGTGCTGCGCACCGACGTCAGCGGGGACCCGACGTTCGCCGAGTTGCTGGCCCGCGTCAAGGAGACCGACCTGGCGGCGTACGCGCACCAGGACGTGCCGTTCGAACGGCTGGTGGACGAGCTCAGCCCTGAGCGGTCCCTGGCCCGCCACCCGCTCTTCCAGGTCATGCTGGTGCTGCAGAACACGCCGCCCGCCACGTGGGAGCTGCCCGGCCTGACGGTGCGCGCGGAGGAGGCCGAGGCCCCGGCCCGGTTCGACCTGTCGGTCACGCTCACCGAGCACCGCGACGGCCAGGGCGCCCCCGGCGGCATCACCGGCGACCTGAGCTACCCCGCCGACCTGTTCGACGCCACCACGGCGCGGGCCCTCGCCGCCCGGCTGGTCCGCGTGCTGGAACAGGTGGCGGCCGACCCGAGCCTGCGGGCGGGCGACCTGGACGTGTTCGACGAGGACGAGCGGCGCCGGGTGCTGGAGGAGTGGAACAGCACCTTCCACCCCGTGCCGGACGTCACGCTGCCCGGCCTGTTCGCCGACCGGGTGGCGCGCGCCCCGGGCGCCGTCGCGGTGGTGAGCGGGGACGTCACGCTGACGTACGCGGAGCTGGACGAGCGGTCCGGCCGCGTGGCGCGCTGGCTGCACGGCCGGGGCGTCGGCCCCGAGGACCGGGTCGGCGTGGTGATGGACCGCTCGGCCGACCTGGTCGCGGTGCTGCTCGGCGTGGTGAAGGCCGGGGCGGCGTACGTGCCGCTCGACGCCTCCCACCCGGTGGACCGGCTCCGGGCGGTCGCCGCCGAGGCCGGCCTGGCCCTGGTGCTCGCCGACCGCGACCTGCCTTCGTTGCACGCCGTCCCGGTGACCGAGGCGCTGGCCGGGCCCGCGGGCGCCGTGGACGTGCCCCTCTCGCCGGACGGCCTCGCGTACGTGATGTACACCTCCGGCTCCACCGGCGTGCCGAAGGGCGTGTCCGTGACGCACGGCAACGTGGCCGCGTTCGTGCTGGACCGCTGCTGGCGCGCCGACGTGCTGGAACGGGTGCTGGTGCAGGCCAACCACGCCTTCGACGCCTCGACGTACGAGATCTGGGCACCCCTCGCGCACGGCGGCACCCTGGTGCTCATGCCCCCCGGTACCGCGGACGCGGCGGCCCGGGGCCGGGTGATCGCCCGGCACGGCGTGACCAACGTGCACGCCACCGCCGGCCTGTTCCGGGTGCTCGCGGAGGAGTCCCCCGAGATCTTCGCCGGGGTGCGCGAGGTCTCCACCGGCGGCGACGTGGTGTCGTCCGCCGCGATCCACGCCCTGCTGAAGGCCCACCCCGGCCTGGTGGTCCGCACCACCTACGGCCCCACCGAGACCACCGCCTTCACCACCCAGCTCGCGTTCGCCGCGGGCGACGACATCCCCGCGAGCGTCCCCCTCGGCCTCCCGATGGACAACTCCCGCGCCTACGTGCTGGACGAGCGCCTCCGTCCCGTCCCGCCCGGTGTGGTCGGCGAGCTGTACGTGGCGGGCGCCGGCCTCGCGCGCGGCTACGCGTCCCGCTCCGCCCTGACCGCCGAGCGTTTCGTGGCCTGCCCGTTCGGCCTGGGCGGCCGGATGTACCGCACCGGCGACCTGGCCCGCTGGACCCTCGACGGCCGCCTGCTCTTCGCCGGTCGCGCCGACGACCAGGTGAAGATCCGCGGCTTCCGCATCGAGCCCGGGGAGATCGAGGCCGTCCTCACCGCGCACGAAGGTGTGGACCAGGCCGCCGTGATCGTCCGCGAGGACCAGCCCGGCGCGAAGCGCCTGGTCGCCTACGTCGTCCCGGCCGGGGCCGGCGCCCCCGCCGACGCGCTGCGGGAGGCCGTCGCGGCGGTGCTGCCCGGGTACATGGTGCCGGCGGCCGTGGTGACGGTGGAACGGCTGCCGGTGACCGTCAACGGCAAACTCGACCGGGCGTCGCTGCCCGTCCCGGTGTACGAGACCACGCGGGGCCGGGAACCGGGGACCCCCGCCGAGGCGGCGCTGTGCGCCCTGTTCGCCGAGGTGCTCGGGCTGGACGAGGTGGGGGTGGACGACTCGTTCTTCGAGCTCGGCGGCGACTCGATCATGTCGATGCTCGTCGTGGCACGGGCCCGCCGGGCCGGGCTCGTCGTCACCGCGCGCCAGATGTTCGAGCAGCGCACCCCGGCCGCGCTGGCCCGCGTCGCCGGGACCGATTCCGCCGCGCCGGCCGCCGACGACGGGACGGGAGCGGTGCCGCTGACCCCCGCGATGCTGGAGCTCGCGGAGAAGGCCGGCGAGGTGGCACTGACCGGCTCACTCGCGCAGTCGGTCCTCCTGGAGGTGCCCGGCGGCGTCGAGCCGGAACGCCTCGTCGGCGCCGTGCGTGCCGTGCTGGACCACCATGACGTACTCCGGGCCCGGCTCACCGGTGGGCGGCTCTCCGTGCCGGAGAAGGGCGCCGTGCCGGCCGCCGGCATCGTCCGGGCCGCCACCGCCGACGCCGCCACCGAGACGGCCGCCGCCGTCGCGCGTCTGGACCCCATGGCCGGGACGATGATCCAGTTCGTCCGCTTCGGCGGCGACGCCCACCCCGCCGTCCCGTCCGCCACCCCGGAGCCGGGGCACGTGCTGGTGGTGGCCCACCACCTGGTGGTCGACGGGGTCTCGTGGCGGGTGCTCGTACCGGACCTGGAAGCCGCGTACCGGGGCGAGGTGCTGGAGGGCGGGACGTCGTTCCGGCGGTTCGCCACGGCACTGGAGCGGGAGGCCGTGAGCGAGGAGCGGGTCGCCGAGCTTCCCACGTGGCGGCGGCTGCTCGACGGGCCCGCCACGGTCGTGGCGGGACGCGCCCTCGACCCCGCCGTGGACCTGGAGGGGCGGGGCATGCGGCGGGTCACCGCACGGCTCCCGCTGCGCGAGACCGGGGAGCTGCTCACCCGGGTGCCGGCGGCCTTCCACGCGGGGGTGGACGACGTGCTGCTCGCCGGGCTCGTCGGCGCGCTCGACGAGTGGCGGCGCGCCCGGGGGCTGGACGTCACGGGCGGCGTGCTCGTGGACGTGGAGAGCCACGGGCGGGTGCCGCTCACCGGCGACATGGACCTCACCAGGACCGTCGGCTGGTTCACCGGCTCCCACCCCGTGCGGCTCGACCCCGGCCCCCTCGACCACGCCCGGGTCAGGGACGGCGCCGCCGAGGCGGGGCGCCTGGTCAAACGCGTCAAGGAGCAACTGCGCGCCGTCCCCGGGGACGGCCTCGGGTACGGGCTGCTGCGGTACCTGAACCCGCGCACGGCGCCCGGACTCGCCGCGCTGCCCGTCCCGCAGGTCGGCTTCAACTACCTCGGCCGCTACGGCGCCGGCGCCTCGGAAGGCTGGCGTCCCGCCGGGGACACCGTGCTCAGCGTCATTCCCGACCCGCGTATGGCCGCCACCCACGCCTTGGAGGCCGCCGCGTTCGTCCGCGACCAGCCCGGTGGCCCTGAGCTGACCCTCTCCCTCGTGTGCCCCGCCGCGCTGCTCGGCGAGGACGCGCTCGCCGGGCTGGCGTCCGCGTGGACCGCCATGCTGACGGGCCTCGCCGCGTGCCGGGACGGCGGGCGGACGCCGTCCGACCTGCCCCTCGTTCCTCTCACCCAGGCCGACATCGAGGACCTGGAGGCCACCGACCCTGGGCTCACCGACGTCTGGCCCCTGTCCCCGCTGCAGGAAGGGCTGCTGTTCCACTCCCGGTATGACGAGCAGGCCCGGGACGTCTACGTCGAGCAGACCTTCGTCGACCTCGACGGGCCCCTGGACGCCGCCGTCCTGCGCGCCTCCTGGCAGGCCCTGCTGGACCGGCACGCCGGCCTGCGCACCGGCTTCCGGCAGCCCGCGGGCCTGACCCGGCCCATCCAGGTGGTCCTCGACGGCGTGACGTTGCCCTGGCGCGAGGAAGACCTGTCGTCCTCGCCGTCACCCGAGGCGGACGCCACGCGGATCGCCCGCGACGAGCAGGTACGGTTCGACCTCGCCGTGCCGCCCGCGCTGCGGCTGCTGCTGCTCAAGCTCGGCGAGTCCCGGCACCGCATGGTCGTGACGATGCACCACATCGTGATGGACGGCTGGTCGCTGCCCGTCCTGTTCGGCGAGCTGTCCGCCGTCTACGCGGCCGGGGGCGACGCCTCCGGGCTGGCGCCCGCGGCCCCGTACCGCGACTACCTGGCCTGGCTGGCCGCCCAGGACTCCGATGCCGCCCGTTCGGCGTGGCGCTCGGCCCTCGCCGGGGTGTCCGAGCCGACGCTGGTGGCCCCGGCGGACCCCGGCGGTGCGCCCGTGGTGCCCCGCACCCTCACCTGGCGTCCCGGCCCCGCCACGTCCGCCGGCTTGCGGGACCTGGCGCGGGCGCACGGGCTGACGGTGAACACGGTCGTGCAGGGGGTGTGGGCCGTCCTGGTGGGGACGCTGACCGGGCGCACCGACGTCGTGTTCGGCACCACCGTGGCCAACCGGCCCGCCGAGGTGGCCGGGGTGGAACGGATGCTCGGGCTCTTCATGAACACCGTCCCGGTGCGGGTCAGTCTGGAGCCTTCCTCGCCGTTCGTGACGTTGCTTGCCGAGCTGCAGGGGCGGCAGTCGGAGCTGATCGCGCATCAGCATCTCGGGCTGGCGGACATCCAGCGGGCGGCCGGGGTGGGGGCGTCGTTCGACACGCTGCTGGCGTACGAGAACTACCCCCGCGACCCCGACGGGCCGCTGCGGCTCGCCGGGGTGACGGTGAGCGGCCTCGACGGGGAGGACGCGGCGCACTACCCGCTGGTACTCGGGGTGCTGCCTGGGGAGTCGCTGGAGTTGCGGCTGGACTACCGGCCGGATGTGTTCGACGAGAGTTCGGTGCGGGAGCTGGCGGGGCGGCTGGAGCGGGTCCTCGGTCAGGTGGTGGCTGATCCGTCGGTCCGGGTGGGGTCGCTGGAGGTGCTGTCCGCCGGGGAGCGGCGGATGGTCGTGGAGGAGTGGAACGCCACTCGGCGTCCGGTGGGTGGGGTGTCGTTGGCGGGGTTGGTGGAGGAGCGGGCCGCTCGCACGCCTGACGCCGAGGCGGTGGTCGGCGGTGGGGTGCGGTTGTCGTATGCGGAGTTGGATGCGCGGGCCAATCGGGTTGCTTGGTGGCTTTTGGCGCGGGGGGTTGGGCTTGAGGGGCGGGTTGGGGTGGTGATGGAGCGGTCGGTGGATCTGGTGGTGGTGCTGCTGGGCATCGTCAAGGCCGGGGCTGCTTATGTTCCTGTCGATCCTGCTTATCCGGCTGAACGGATCGCTTTGATGCTGGAGGGGGCTCCTCCTGGTCTGGTGATCGCGGAGTCCGGTACCGCTGATGTTGTGTCTGGGGCGGTGTTGTGGGACGACCCGTTGGTTGTCGCGCAGGTGGCCGCCCAGCCGGAATCGGCGCCCGAGGTCGCTGTCTTCCCGGGGTCGTCGGTGTATGTGATGTTCACTTCCGGCTCTACCGGGGTGCCGAAGGGGATCGTGGCCACCCATGGTGGTGTGTGTGGTCTGGTGACCGACCAGGGCTGGGAGGTGGGTGCCGGGGATCGGGTGCTGATGCATGCGCCCCATGCGTTCGACGCCTCCACCTATGAGTTATGGGTCCCGCTGGTTCATGGGGCGACGGTCGTGGTCGCGCCGGCTGGGGTGGCGGACGCGGTCACGGTCGGGAACCTGATCGAGTCGCATGAGTTGTCGCATGTCCATGTCACTGCCGGGTTGTTCGGTGTGCTGGCTGAGGAGTCGCCCCAGGCGTTGTCCCGGTTGAGTGAGGTGCTGACCGGTGGGGATGTGGTTCCCGCTGGGTCGGTGGGCAAGGTTTTGGCGGTGTCGCCGGGGCTGCGGGTGCATCATCTGTACGGTCCGACCGAGGTGACGTTGTGCGCGACCACGTATGTCCTGTCTCCCGGTGCCGACGCTCCGGAGGTTTTGCCGATCGGCGGGCCGCGGGACAACACCTGTACCTATGTGCTGGATGAGTTCCTGCGTCCGGTCCCGGCGGGTGTGGTGGGTGAGTTGTATGTCGCCGGTTCTGGTCTTGCCCGTGGGTATGACGGCCGGGCGGGGTTGACGGCGGAGCGGTTCGTGGCTTGTCCGTTCGGCCAGGGTGGCCGGATGTATCGCACGGGGGATCTGGCCCGGTGGACGGTGTCGGGTGCGTTGATGTTCGCCGGTCGTGCCGATGATCAGGTCAAGATCCGTGGGTTCCGGGTGGAGCCGGCTGAGGTCGAGGTCGTTCTTGCCTCTCATTCCGCTGTGGGTCAGGTCGCGGTGATCGCTCGTGAGGATCAGCCTGGGGTGAAGCGGCTGGTGGCGTATGTGGTTCCGGTGGACCGCCGTATGCAGGCGGCGGATTCGCCGTACCACGTCCCGCCGCGTCGGCGCCGAGACGGAGCGACGTTCAGCGGTGGGGAGGGGGCGGGCGGGGGCGTGCGCGGGGGTGCGGGCGGTGCCGCCCTGGCGGGCGGCGACCCTGTCCTGGTGGGGCAGGACCCTGTCCTGGCGGGTCGGGAGCTTGTCGAGGGGTTGCGGGAGTACGTGGGGGAGCGGCTGCCTGAGTACATGGTGCCGTCGGCGGTGGTGGTGCTTGAGGCGTTGCCGGTCACTGTGAACGGGAAGCTTGATCGGGGGGCGTTGCCGGTTCCTCAGTTCGGAGGGGTGGGGGGACGGGGGCCGGTCACGGCGGCGGAGGAAGTGTTCTGTGGGCTGTTCGCTGAGGTGCTCAATCTGGAGCGGGTGGGGGCGGAGGAGTCGTTTTTCGATCTTGGTGGGGATTCCATCATGTCGATGCTGGTCGTGGCGCGGGCTCGGCGGGCGGGGCTGGTGGTCAGTGCTCGGCAGGTGTTCGAGGAGCGGTCGGCGGCGGGGCTGGCGCGGGTCGCGGTGGTCGCCGGGGGGGTCGAGGCGGTCAGTGATGACGGGGTGGGGCGGATTCCGCTGACGCCGGTCATGCGGGAGCTGGCGGAACGGGCGGGGGAGGTGGCGCTGACGGGGGTGCTGACGCAGTCCGTCCTGCTGGAGGCGCCGGAGGATCTGGACTTCTCTCGTCTGGTGGCCGCCGTCCAGGCCGTTCTCGACCGCCGTCCTCTCCTGCGGGCCCGGCTGGACCTCGGCGCTCAGGCTCTGGTCGTGCCTCCGGTGGGCGAAGGGCTGCGGGCCGAGGACTGCGTCACGCGAGGGGACGTCGCCTCGGGTGCGGACGGGGTGGATCCCGTGGGCGGGGTGATGCTGCGCGTCGTGGCCGCGCCGGGCCGGGTGCTGGTGGCGGCGCATCACCTGGTGGTCGACGGGGTCTCGATGCGGGTGCTGGTGGCGGATCTCGTCGCGGCGTACGAGGGGGCGGAGCTCGACGCGGAGGGGACCTCCTTCAAGACATGGGCCGCGGAGCTGGAAGGGCGGGCGGGAAGCGCCGAGGAGGCCGGGGAATGGGCCCGGCTGCTGGCGGGGGAGGACGCGCCGCTGTCACGGCGGGCGCTGGATCCGGCGGTGGACACCGTGGGGAACGGCGTGCGGCGGGTGTCGGTGCGGGTGCCCGGCGCGGTGGCGGGGGAGTTGTTGTCCCGGGTGCCGGCGGCGTTCCACGCCGGGGTCGACGAGGTGCTGCTGGCGGGGCTCGCGGCGGCGCTGCGGGAGTGGCGTGGAGGCGGCGGCGGGGTGCTGGTGGACGTCGAGCGGCACGGGCGGGTGCCACTGGCCGACGGGATGGATCTCAGCAGGACGGTGGGGTGGTTCACGTCCGTGCACCCGGTCCGGCTGGACCCCGGGGGGATCGACACCGAGCGGGTCCGGCGCGGCGCGGCCGACGCGGGACGGCTGCTCAAGAGGGTCAAGGAGCAGGTGCGTGCGGTGCCCGGCGACGGGCTCGGGTTCGGGGTGTTGCGGCACCTCGACGCCGGCACGGCTCCGGTGCTCGCGGCGCTGCCGAGGCCGCAGGTCGGTTTCAACTACCTCGGGCGGTTCGGGGCGGCGCCAGGAGGGAGCTGGCAGCCGGTCGAGGACGAGGTGCTCGGCGGGTCCACCGACGGGCGGATCGCGATGTCGCACGCCCTGGAGGCGGGCGGCATGGTGCGCGACCTGCCGGACGGGCCGGAGCTGACCGTCACGCTCTTCGGCCCGGCGGGGCTGTTCGACGCGGCGGACCTGGACCGGCTGGCGTCCGCGTGGGTCGCGATGCTCACCGGGCTGGCGGCGTACCGGGGCGGCGGGCACACCCCGTCGGACTTCCCGCTGGTCGCGCTGGCCCAGGACGACGTGGAGGACCTGGAGGCCACCACCCCGGGGCTGGCCGACGTGTGGCCGCTGTCCCCGCTCCAGGAGGGCCTGCTGTTCCTGTCGGGCTACGACGAGCAGGCCCGCGACGCCTACATCTGGCAGCGCCTCGTGGACATCGACGGCGCCCTGGACACCGGCGTGCTGCGTGCCTCGTGGCGCGCCCTGCTGGACCGGCACGCGAGCCTGCGCGCCGCGTTCCCCCGCCTCGCGGGGCTGGAGCAGGCCGTCCAGGTCGTGGCGGGCACCGTGGACCCGCCGTGGCGCGAGGTGGACCTTTCCGGCTTGGCGCCCGAGCAGGCCGCCGCCGAGGCCGCGCGGCTCACCGCCGAGGAGGAGGCCCGGTTCGACCTCGCCACCCCGCCGCTGCTGCGGCTGCTCCTGCTCAAACTGGGGGAGTCCCGGCACCGCATGGTCGTCACCATGCACCACCTCGTCATGGACGGCTGGTCGCTGCCCGTACTGTTCGACGAGTTGTCGCAGGTCCACGCGGCGGGCGGCGACCCGTCCGTCCTGCCGCCCGTCACCTCCTACCGCGAGTACCTGTCCTGGCTGGCGTGCCAGGACACCGGCGCCGCCCGCGAGGCCTGGCGCGAGGCGCTCGCCGGGGTGGACGACCCCACCCTCGTCGGCCCGGGTGACCGCGGCGGCGAGCCGGTCCGGCACGTGGTGGCCCAGGCCGGCGCCCCGCTCACGAAGGCGCTCCGCGAGACCGCCCGGGCGCACGGCCTGACGCTGAACACCGTGCTCCAAGGCGCCTGGGCCGTCCTGGTGGGGATGCTCGCGGGCCGGTCCGACGTGGTGTTCGGCACCACGGTCGCCGGGCGCCCGGCCGAGCTGGCCGGGGTGGAACGCATGCTGGGCCTGTTCATCAACACCGTGCCGGTGCGGGTGTCCCTCACGCCGGACCGGCCGTTCGCCGAGCTGCTCGCCGGCCTGGGCGAACGGCAGACGGCGCTGCTCGCGCACCAGCACCTCGGGCTGGCGGACATCCAGCGTGTCGCCGGCGACGCCGCCACCTTCGACACCTTGATGGTGTACCAGAACTACCCGGGCGACCCCGGCGGCCCGCTCAAGATCCCCGGCCTGCGCAGCGCCATGGCGGGCGGCGGGGACGCGGCCCACTACCCGCTCACCTTCGTCGCGACGCCGGGCGAGGACATGGAGCTGCGCCTGGAGTACCGCCCGGACGTGTTCGACCGGGCCGCCGCCGAGACGCTGGTCGCCAGGCTGGCCCGCCTCCTGGAGCAGATCGCCGCCGACCCGGGCGTGCGGGTGTGCGACCTCGGCCTCCTCACCCCCGAGGAGGAACGGCGCGTGCTGCGCGACTGGAACGCCACCGCGCGTCCCGTCACCGCCACGCTCGTCCACGAGCTGGTCGAGGCGCAGGTGGCCCGCACCCCGGACGCCCCGGCCGTCGTCACCGCGCACGAGAGCCTGACGTACGCCGAACTGGACGCCCGCGCCAACCGGCTCGCGCACTGGCTGATCCGCCGGGGCGTCGGCCCGGAGGACCTGGTCGGCGTCGCGATGGAACGCTCGGCCGACCTGATCGCCGTCCTGCTCGGCGTGCTGAAGTCCGGCGCCGCGTACGTCCCCATCGACCCGGACTACCCCGCCGACCGCATCGCCGCCATGCTCACCGACGCGGCCCCCGCCCTGGTCGTCTGCACCCGCGCCTCCGCCCCTGTGATCGAAGTGGCCGGCGGTGCCGAGCGCCACGTGTGGGACGACCCGGTGGTGGCCGCCGAGCTGGCGCTCTGCCCGGCGGACGCGCCCGCCGACGCCGGCCGGGTGGCGCCGCTGCGTCCCGAGCACCCGGCGTACGTCATCTACACCTCCGGGTCCACCGGCAGGCCCAAGGGCGTCGCCGTGCCGCACCGGGGGGTGGCGAACTACGTCGCGTGGCGGATCCCCGCGTACGGCTGGGGGCCGGGGGACCGGGTGCTGCAGTTCGCCTCGGTGTCGTTCGACACCTCGGTGTCGGAGATCTACCCGACGCTCGCGGGCGGCGCCACCCTGTGCGTCGCCCGGCGGGACGGCGACCTGCTGCACGAACTGGAGACCCTGGCGGTGAACGCCGTCACCTTCACCCCCACCGTGCTGGAGTCCCTGGCCGGCGAGGACGACGAACGCGCCGCCGCGGTCCTCGGGAACATCGAGCACCTGGTGACCGCGGGTGAGGAGTGCGGGCCGGACGTGGTGCGCCGCTGGGCCCCGGGCCGGGCGCTGCACAACGAGTACGGCCCGACGGAGAACTCGGTGGACGTCACCTCGTGGACGGCCCCCGCCGACCCGCCGGACGTGGTGCCGCTCGGCGGCCCCATCGCCAACGTCCGGGTGTACGTGCTCGACCGGTTCCTGCGCCCCGTCCCGCCCGGCGTCACCGGCGAGCTGTACGTCGCGGGCACCGGCGTCACCCGCGGCTACGTCCGCCGCCCCGGCCTCACGGCGGAACGTTTCGTCGCCTGCCCCTTCGACGGGACCGGCGCCCGCATGTACCGCACCGGCGACCTCGCCCGCTGGACCGCGGACGGCGCCCTGCGCTTCGGCGGCCGCGCCGACCACCAGGTGAAGATCCGCGGCTTCCGCGTCGAACTCGGCGAGATCGAGGCCGTCCTCGCCGCCCACCCCATGGTCGCCCAGGCCGCCGTGCTCGCCCGCGCCGACCAGCCCGGCGTGAAACGCCTCGTCGCCTACGTGGTCCCCGCCGAAGGGGACGGCACCGGCGACGCGGCGGACGCCGAGGCGCTGCGTGCGCACACCGCCGGGCTGCTGCCCGACCACATGGTGCCCGCCGCGTTCGTGATGCTCGACCGGCTGCCCGTCACGGTGAACGGCAAGCTCGACCGGGCCGCCCTGCCCGCCCCCGAGTTCGGCGCCCCGGCGTCCGGGCGGGCGCCCGCGACTCCCGTCGAAGCGGTGCTGTGCCGCCTGTTCGCCGAGGTGCTCGGCCTGGACCGGGCCGGGGCGGACGACTCGTTCTTCGAGCTCGGCGGCGACTCGATCATGTCCATGCTGGTCGTCACCCGCGCCCGCCGCGAGGGCCTTGTCATCACCACCCGGCAGGTGTTCGAGCACAAGACCCCGGCCGCCGTCGCCCGTGTCGCCGACAAGGCCCCCGACGAGCCCGCACGCCGCGAACCCGACGTCGCGGTGGGCACCGTGCCGCTCACCCCCGTCATGCGGGAACTGGCCGAACGGGCGGGCCCGGTCGCGCTCAGCGGCTCGTTGTCCCAGTCGATGCTCGTCGAGGTCCCCCCGCTGGACCCGTCCCTGCTGGCCGCCGCGCTGCGCACTCTGCTCGACCACCACGACATCCTGCGGGCCCGCCTCGGCGACGGCTGCCTCCACGTCCCCGGGAAGGGCGAGGCGGCCGTCGCCCTGCGCACCGCCACCGGCCCCCTGGAACAGGAGACCGCGGCCGCGGTGGCGCGCCTGGACCCGGCCGCCGGCGCGATGCTCCAGGCGGTCTGGTTCCCCGAAAAGGCACACCTGCTCCTCGTGGCCCACCACCTCGTCATCGACGGCGTCTCGTGGCGTGTGCTCGTCCCCGACCTCGCCGCCGCCTACACCGCCCTGGAGGCCGGACGCGAGCCCGCGCTCGACCCGCCCGGCACGTCGTTCCGGCGCTGGGCCCGCGCGCTGGCCGCCGAGGTCCCCGGACGGCGGGCCGAGCTGCCCGCGTGGCTCCGGCTGCTCGGCGACCCCGACCCGCTGATCGGCGCACGCCCCCTCGACCCGGCGGTGGACACCGTGGCGGGCGGCATGCACCACGTGTCGCTGCCCGTGCCCGTCGCCACCACCAGGGAACTGCTGACCGCCGTGCCCGCCGCGTTCTACGCGGGCGTGGACGACGTCCTGCTCGCCGGGCTGGCCGCCGCCGTGGCCGAGTGGCGCGGCGACGTCACCGGCGGCGTGCTGGTGGACGTCGAGGGCCACGGCCGCGTCCCGCTGACCGAGGACATGGACCTCACCCGCACCGTCGGCTGGTTCACCGGCTCCCACCCCGTGCGCCTCGACCCCGGCACCCGTGACCACGCGGGCATCCGCGCCGGCGGGCCCGCCGCGGGCACCCTGATCAAACAGGTCAAGGAACAACTGCGGGCCGTGCCGGGCGACGGCCTCGGCTACGGCGTGCTGCGCCACCTCGACCCCGAGCCCGACCCCGCCCTGGTGGCGGCGCCGGCCCCGCAGATCGGCTTCAACTACCTCGGCCGGTTCACCCCGTCCGTCGGCCAGTTGGACGGCCATGACATCGGCGGAACCAGGTGGCAACCTGTCGGGGACGTGGTGCTCGGGGGTAGCGCGGACGCCCGGATGGCCGCGTCCCACGCCCTCGAAGCCGGAGGGCTGGTGCGCGACCTGCCGGCGGGACCCGAGCTGACCCTGACCCTGACCTGCCCCGCCGGACTGCTCGGCGAGACCGCCCTCCACGACCTGGCCACCGGGTGGGCGGCCATGCTCACCGGCCTGGTGGCGCACACCGCCGGCCCCGGCAGCGGCGGGCACACGCCGTCCGACTTCACCTTCGTGGCACTTGGCCAGGACGAGATCGACGAGTTCCAGATCAGGCTCGCAGGCGAAAGGGGACAGCGGTGACCCAGATGACGATCGAGGACGTTTGGCCGCTGTCTCCCCTGCAGGAGGGCCTGCTCTTCCACGCCGCCTACACCGAGGACACCGAGGACGTCGGCGACGTCTACGTACTCCAGGGCGCGATGGAACTGCGCGGTGCCCTGGACGTCGCCGTGCTGCGCCGCTCCTGGCAGGCCCTGCTGGACCGGCACGCCAGCCTGAGGGCCTCCTTCCAGCGGCGCGGCACCGGTGACCCCGTGCAGCTCATCGTGCGGGGCGTCTCCCTGCCCTGGCACGAGGAGGACCTGTCCGGCCTGCCCGCCGCCGAACGCGACACCGCCGCGGCACGGCTGGCCACCGCGGAGAAGGCCCGCTTCGACCCGGCGGTACCGCCGCTGCTGCGCCTGCTCCTGCTGCGCCTCGGCCCGTCCCGCTACCGGCTCGTCGTCACCCTGCACCACCTCGTGATGGACGGCTGGTCCGTGCCGATCCTGTTCTCCGAACTGTCGGAGGTCTACGCCGCCGGCGGCGACACCCGCGTGCTGCCGCCCGTCACGTCCTACCGCGAATACCTGCTCTGGCTGTCCCGCCAGGACAAGGACGCCGCCAGGGACGCGTGGCGGCAGGCCATGGCCGGCGTGACCGAACCCACGCTGGTCGCCCCCGTGGACCGCCCCGGCGACCAGTACGAACGAGTGCTCACGCACACCGGCGAACGCCTCACCGGCGCCCTGCGCGACATGGCCAGGCGCCACGGCCTCACCCTCAACACCGTCGTCCAGGGCGCCTGGGCCATGACCGTCGGCATGCTCACCGGCCGCACCGACGTCGTACTCGGCGCCGTCGTCGCCGGCCGCCCCGCCGAAGTCCCCGACGTGGAACGCATGGTCGGCCTGTTCATCAACACCGTCCCCGTGCGGGTCCCCCTGGACCCCCGCAGGACCGTCGCGGAGACCCTCACCGCGCTGCAGCACTGGCAGTCCGCCCTGCTCACCCACCAGCACCTGGGCCTCGCCGAGATCCAGCGCGTCGCCGGCCCCGGCGCCACCTTCGACACGCTGATGGTGTACCAGAACTACCCCCGCGACCCCGGCGGCCCCCTGAAGCTCACCGGCCTGAACATCGAAGGCGGCTCAGGCGACGACACCAGCCACTACCCGCTGAGCCTGCTCGTCGCGCCGCTGGACACGATGGAACTGCGCCTGGAGTTCCGCCCCGACCTGCTGGACCCCCGGATCGTGCACGACCTCGCGGACCGGCTGGTCCGCCTGCTGGCCTGGATGGCCGAGGACCCGTCCCGGCCCCTCGGCGCCTTCGACCCGCTGGACTCCGAGGGCCGCCAGAAGGTGCTGTCCTCGTGGAACGCCACCGCGCACCCGGTGCCGTCCACGACGCTGGTGGAGCTGTTCCGGGCGCAGGTGCTGCGTACTCCCGATGCTGTGGCCGTCGTCGACGAGCGTGTGTCGCTGAGCTACGCGGAGCTGGATGCGCGGTCGGATCGGGTGGCGCGGTGGTTGCGGGGTTTGGGGGCGGGTCCGGAGTGCCGGGTGGCGGTGCTGATGGACCGTTCGGCCGACTTGATGGTGGTGCTGTGGGGGGTGTTGAAGGCCGGGGCGTGTTATGTGCCGGTTGATCCTGAGTACCCGGTGGACCGTATCGCGTACATCTTGGGGGATGCGGCTCCGGCGGTGGTCTGTACTCAGGAGTTGTGGGAGGCCCCGGCGACGGTCGCGGCTGTGGCCGCCGAGCCCGCCACCCCGCTGGAGTCGGTGCTTCTGCCCGCTCACCCTGCCTATGTCATCTACACCTCGGGTTCGACCGGTCGTCCCAAGGGTGCGGTGATCAGTCACCGGGCGATCGTGAACCGGTTGTTGTGGATGCAGGACCGGTTCCCCCTGGGGGCGGACGACCGGGTGCTGCAGAAGACGCCGTCGGGTTTCGACGTCTCGGTCTGGGAGTTCTTCTGGGCCCACCTGGCCGGTGCCGGCCTGGTCATGGCCCGTCCGGGCGGGCATCGTGACCCGGCGTATCTGGTGGACGCCGTCGAGCGGTACGGCGTGACGACCATGCATTTTGTGCCGTCGATGCTGGGTCCGTTCCTGCAGCAGGTCGAGCCTGGCCGGTGTGGTGGGCTGCGGCGGGTGGTTTGCAGTGGTGAGGCGTTGTCGGGTGAGCTGGTGGCGGAGTTCGGGCGGCGGTTGGGTGCGGGGTTGTTCAACCTGTACGGCCCGACCGAGGCGGCGGTGGACGTCACCTGGTGGGACTGCTCCCGCATGACCTCCTCCGGTGCGGTGCCCATCGGCCGCCCGGTGTGGAACACCCAGGTCTATGTCCTGGACGACTTCTTGCGTCCGGTACCCCCCGGGGTGATGGGCGAGTTGTACCTGGCCGGTGTGCAGTTGGCGCGCGGCTACGCCGGCCGCCCGGGTCTGACGGCCGAACGCTTCGTCGCTTCCCCGTTCGGGGGACGGATGTACCGCACCGGAGACCTCGCCCGCTGGTCGAACGACGGCGAGCTGCTGTACGGGGGCCGGGTGGACCACCAGGTCAAGATCCGCGGCTTCCGCATCGAACTCGGCGAGATCGAGGCCGTCCTGGCGGCCCACGACGACGTGGCCACGGTCGCGGTCCTGGCGCGTGAGGACCAGCCCGGGGTCAAACGCCTCGTCGCCTACATCGTCCCCCGTGAGGGTGGCGTGGACACAGCCGAGCTTCGGGACCTCGCCGCGAGCAAGCTTCCCGACTACATGGTCCCGTCCGCGTTCGTGACGCTGGACCACCTGCCGGTCACCGCCAACGGCAAGCTCGACCGGGCCGCCCTCCCGGCCCCCGACTTCGGCACCCAAGAGGGCCGCGCCCCCGCCACTCCAGTGGAGGAGATCCTCTGTGGCCTGTTCGCCGAGGTCCTGAGCCTGGACCGGGTGAGCCCCGAGGAGTCCTTCTTCGCCCTCGGCGGCGACTCCCTGCTCGCCATGCGCCTGGTCGCCCGCGTGGGGTCCGTGCTCGGCACCACCGCCGGCATCCGTGACGTCTTCGCGGCCCCCACGGTCGCGGCGCTCGCGCGCCTCGTGGAAGGCGCGGAGGGCAGGGCCCGGCGGCCCGCGCTCGACGTGAGGGAACGCCCCGAGGTGCTCCCGCTGTCCTTCGGCCAGCAGCGCATGTGGTTCCTCAACCGGCTGGAGGAGGCCGGCGCGGGTGCCGCCTACAACGTCCCCCTGGCTCTCCACCTCACCGGCGAGCCGGACACGAGCGCGCTTGAGGCCGCTCTCGGCGACGTGGCCGGCCGCCACGAGACCCTCCGTACCCTCTTCCCGGACAACGGCGGCGTCCCCTACCAGCACATCCTGTCCGGCAAGGCCGGATGCCCGCCCCTCGGCAGGCGCCGGGTCACCCCGGACGAGCTCCCGGCCGCGCTGGCGGACGTGGCGGCCACCCGATTCGACCTGACCCGCGACCTCCCGTGGCGTGCCGAGCTGCTGACCGTCTCCGCCACCGAGCACGTGCTCGCCCTGGTGGCGCACCACGTCGCCGTGGACGGCTGGTCGATGGGCGTCCTCGTGCGGGATCTGCGCACGGCGTACGCCGCCCGCCGCGAGGGCGCCGTTCCGGACTGGCGTCCGCTGCCCGTCCAGTACGCCGATTACGCGCTCTGGCAGCGCGAGGCCCTCGGCGAGCTGGACGACCCGGAGAGCCTCATCACCGAGCAGCTCACCTACTGGCGTTCCACCCTGGACGACCTCCCCGAGGAGCTGACCCTCCCCGCCGATCGCCAGCGTCCGGCGACGGCGTCGTTCCGCGGCGGCACGGTCCCCTTGGAGATCGCCCCTGAGACGCACGCCGGCCTGGCGGAGGCGGCGAGGGCCGGCGGCGCCACGATGTTCATGGCCGTCCAGGCCGCCCTGGTCATGGTGCTGGCCCGTCTCGGCGCCGGCACCGACATCCCTGTGGGGACCGCGGTGGCCGGTCGCGGCGACAGCGCGCTTGAGGACCTGGCCGGGTTCTTCGTCAACACCCTGGTGCTGCGTACCGACGTGAGCGGCGACCCCACGTTCGCCGAGCTGCTGAGCCGGGTCCGCGAGACCGACCTCGGCGCCTACGCCCACCAGGACCTCCCGTTCGAACGCCTGGTGGACGAGCTCAGCCCGGAGCGCTCGCTGGCCAGGCACCCCCTGTTCCAGGTGATGCTGGTCCTGCAGAACCTCCCCGAGACCGCCATCGCCCTCCCGGGCCTGGACGTCCGCCCCGTCGACACCGGCGAGAGCGCCGCCGCCCGCTTCGACCTGTCCGTCACCCTCACCGAACGCCGCGACGACCGGGGCGCCCCCGCGGGGCTCGGCGGCAGCCTGCTGTACGCGGCCGACCTGTTCGACGAGTCCACCGCCCTCACCCTGGCCGCCCGCCTGCGCCGCGTGCTTGAGCAGGTCGCCGCGGACCCCGCCCTGCGGCTGTCCGGCCTCGACGTTATGGAACAGGGCGAGCGCGACGCCGTGCTGCGCGACTGGAACGACACCGCCGAGCCGGTCGCTCCCACCACCTTGCCCGAGTTGTTCCACGCTCAGGTGGCGCGCACCCCGGACGCGCTCGCGGTGCTGGACGAGCGCACGTCCCTGACCTACGCCGAGCTGGACGAGCGTGCCAACCGGACCGCCCGCTGGCTGATCGGCCGCGGCGCAGGCCCGGAGAGCCGGGTCGCGGTGCTGATGGACCGCTCGGCCGACCTGATGGTCGTGTTGTGGGCCGTGCTGAAGGCCGGGGCGTGTTATGTCCCGGTCGACCCGGAGTACCCGGCCGACCGCATCGACTACATCCTCGCGGACGCCGCCCCCGCCGTGGTGTGCACCCAGGAGATGTGGGACGACCCCGAGACGTCCGCCCGCGTGATGTCCCACTCCGGCGCCCCGCTCGACTGGGCCGTGGCCCCCGACCACCCGGCGTACGTCATCTACACCTCGGGCTCCACCGGTCGTCCCAAGGGTGCGGTGATCAGTCACCGGGCGATCGTGAACCGGTTGTTGTGGATGCAGGACCGGTTCCCCCTGGGGGCGGACGACCGGGTGCTGCAGAAGACGCCGTCGGGTTTCGACGTCTCGGTCTGGGAGTTCTTCTGGGCCCACCTGGCCGGTGCCGGCCTGGTCATGGCCCGTCCGGGCGGGCATCGTGACCCGGCGTATCTGGTGGACGCCGTCGAGCGGTACGGCGTGACGACCATGCATTTTGTGCCGTCGATGCTCGGCCCGTTCCTCCAGGAGCTCACGCCGGGCCGCTGCCCCGGTCTGCGCCGGGTGATCTGCAGCGGCGAGGCCTTGTCCGCCGAGCTGGTCGCCGGGTTCCACCAGCGCTCCGACGCCGAGCTGTTCAACCTGTACGGCCCCACCGAGGCCGCCGTGGACGTCACGTACTGGGACTGCTCCCGCGAGTCCCCCTCCGGCGCCGTCCCCATCGGCCGCCCGGTGTGGAACACCCAGGTCTACGTGCTGGACGACTTCCTCCGGCCCGTACCTCCCGGCGTGATCGGCGAGCTGTACCTGGCGGGTGTGCAACTGGCCCGCGGCTACGCCGGCCGCCCCGGCCTGACCGCCGAGCGCTTCGTCGCCTCCCCGTTCGGGGGAAGGATGTACCGCACGGGCGACCTGGCCCGCTGGTCCCGCGACGGCGAGCTGCTCTACATGGGCCGCGTCGACCACCAGGTCAAGATCCGCGGCTTCCGCATCGAGCTCGGCGAGATCGAGGCCGTGATCGCCGCCCACGGGTCCGTCCGCCAGGCCGCCGTGGTCGTCCGCGAGGAACAGCCGGACGTGAAGCGCCTCGTCGCCTACGTGGTGCCCGCCGGTGCGGACGTCACCACCCTGCGCGACCTCGCCGCGAGCAAGCTCCCCGACTACATGGTCCCGTCCGCGTTCGTGACGCTGGACGAGCTCCCGGTCACCGCCAACGGCAAGCTCGACCGGGCCGCGCTGCCCGCCCCCGAGTTCGGCGACGCGGCGAGCCGCGGCCCGGCCACGCTGCTCGAAGAGATCCTCTGCGGCCTGTTCGCCGAGGTCCTCGGCCTGGAGCGGGTCGGCGCCGAGGAGTCGTTCTTCGCCCTCGGCGGCGACTCCCTGCTCGCCATGCGTCTCATCGTGCGGATCCGCTCGGTGCTGGAGACCGAGATCGGCGTACGGGAGCTGTTCGGCGCCCCCACCGTCGCCGGGGTGGCCCGGCTCGTGGAGAGCGGCCAGGGCGGCGGCCCCCGCACAGGGGTGACGGCGCGGCACCGGCCCGAGGTGGTGCCGCTGTCGTTCGGCCAGCAGCGCATGTGGTTCCTCAACCAGCTTGAGGAGTCCGGTTCCGCCGCCGTCTACAACGTGCCGCTGGCGCTGCCCCTGACCGGTGAGCTGGACGCCGAGGCGCTGGAGGCCGCGCTCGGCGACGTGGCCGACCGGCACGAGTCCCTGCGCACCGTCTACCCGTCCACCGGCGGCAGCCCCCGCCAGCACATCGTGGAGGGCCGCGCCGGCCGCCCGTACCTGTGCGTGCGCGACGTGACCCCCGCCGAGCTGCCCGCCGCGCTCGCCGAGGCCTCCGCACGCGGCTTCGACCTGGCCCGCGACCTGCCGTGGCGCACCCAGTTGTTCGTGTTGTCCGACACCGAGTACGTACTCCTGCTGGTGGCGCACCACATCGCGGTGGACGGCTGGTCCATGGGCGTGCTGGAACGCGACCTGCGCGCCGCCTACGAGGCCCGCTGCCGCGGCGCGGCCCCCCGCTGGCGGCCCCTGCCCGTCCAGTACGCCGACTACGCGCTCTGGCAGCGTGAGGTGCTCGGCGACCTGGAGGACCCGGGGAGTCTCATCAGCGAGCAGCTCGCCTACTGGCGGAGCACCCTGGCGGGCCTGCCGGAGGAGCTGACCCTCCCCGCCGACCGTCAGCGTCCGGCGACGGCGTCGTTCCGCGGCGGCACGGTCCCGCTGGAGGCCGGCCCGGACGTGCACGCGGGTCTCGTGGAGGCGGCCCGCCAGGGCGGCGCCACGATGTTCATGGTGGTGCAGGCCGCGCTGGTGATAGTGCTGGCCCGTCTCGGTGCCGGCACCGACATCCCTGTGGGGACGGCGGTGGCCGGTCGCGGCGACAGTGCCCTTGAGGACCTGGCTGGGTTCTTCGTCAACACCCTGGTGCTGCGTACCGACGCGAGCGGTGACCCCACGTTCGCCGAGCTGCTGAGCCGGGTCCGTGAGACCGACCTCGCGGCGCACGCCCACCAGGACCTCCCGTTCGAACGCCTGGTGGACGAGCTCAGCCCGGAGCGCTCGCTGGCCAGGCACCCCCTGTTCCAGGTGATGCTGGTCCTGCAGAACCTCCCCCAGACGGCGGCCCCCGCGGAGCTGCCCGGCCTGACCGTCGGCACCCAGGAGTCCGGTGCGCTGCCCGACGCCGCGGTGCCCGCCCGCTTCGACCTGTCGATCACGGTGAGCGAGCGCCGCGACGCCGCGGGCACCCCCATCGGCCTGACCGGCGGCGTGCAGTACGCGGCCGACCTGTTCGACGAGTCCACCGCGCGGTCCGTGGTCGACCGGCTCACGCGCGTGCTCCGCCAGGTGGCCGCCGACCCGGGGGTGCGGCTCAGCGCGCTCGAAGTGCTCGACCGCGACGAGGAGTTCGCGGTCGTCGAGGGCTGGAACGACACCACCCGGCCCCTGCCCGCCACCACCCTGCCCGGCCTGTTCGAGGCCCAGGCCGGCCGCACCCCGGACGCCGTGGCCGTCACCGCCGAGGGCACCACGTGGACGTACGCCGAGCTGGACGCCCGGGCCTGCCGGGTGGCCCGCGGCCTCGCCGCCCGTGGCGTCACCCGCGAGAGCCGCGTCGGCGTCGTCATGGACCGCTCGCCCGAGCTGGTCGCCGTGCTGCTCGGCGTGGCCAAGGCCGGCGCCGCCTACGTCCCCATGGACGGCGGCCACCCCGTGGACCGCCTCAGGGCGTCGGTCGCCGAGGCCGGCGTGGCGCTGGTCCTCGCCGACGCCGGCATGGCCGTGCGCTTCCGCGAGGGCGGCGGCCTCGCGGTGGAGGTGCTGCGCCCGGACGAGCTGCCCGACGGCGGCGAGCCCGAGGCGCCGCTGCCGGACGGCCTGGCGTACGTGATGTACACATCCGGCTCCACCGGCCGGCCGAAGGGCGTCGAGGTGACCCACCGCAACGTGGTGAGCTTCGTGCTGGACGAGGCCTGGCGCGCCGACGTCGCCGAACGGGTGCTGTTCCAGGCCAACCACGCCTTCGACGCCTCGACCTACGAGCTGTGGGTGCCGCTGGCCCGGGGCGGCCGGGTGGTGCTCATGCCGGCCGGTGAGATCGACACCGCCGAGCGCGGCCGGCTCATCGCCGAGCACGCCGTCACCAACGTGCACGCCACCGCCGGGCTGTTCCGGGTGCTGGCCGAGGAGTCCCCGCAGATCTTCGCCGGGGTGCGCGAGATCTCCACCGGCGGTGACGTGGTGTCGGCCGCCGCGATCGGCGCCCTGCTCGACGCCCACCCGGGTCTCACGGTGCGCACGACGTACGGCCCCACCGAGACCACGGCGTTCACCACGCAGCTCGCCTTCCAGCGCGGCGACGCCGTGCCGCCGAACGTGCCGATCGGTTACCCGATGGACAACAGCCGCGCCTACGTGCTGGACGGGTTCCTGCGCCCCGTGGCGCCCGGCGTGATCGGCGAGCTGTACATCGCGGGGTCCGGCCTCGCCCGGGGCTACGCCCGCCAGGCCGGCCGCACCGCCGAGCGGTTCGTCGCCTGCCCGTACGGCGGGCGCATGTACCGCACCGGCGACCTCGCGCGCTGGTCGCCGGAGGGGTGGCTGGAGTTCGCCGGCCGCGCCGACGACCAGGTGAAGATCCGCGGGTTCCGCATCGAGCCCGGTGAGGTCGAGGCGGTGCTGGCCGCCCACGGCAGCGTCGGCCAGGTCGCGGTGATCGCCCGCGAGGACCAGCCGGGCGTCAAACGCCTCGTCGCCTACGTCGTGCCCGCCGGGGACGGCGGGCCCGGCGTGGACGGCGACACGCTCCGCGACCACGTGGCCGCCGTCCTCCCCGACTACATGGTGCCGACCGCCGTGATGGCGCTGCCCGCGCTGCCCGTGACGGTCAACGGCAAGCTGGACCGGGCCGCGCTGCCCGCCCCCGAGTTCGACGACCGCGTCACCGGACGCGACCCCGAGACCCCGCTCGAAGCGCTGTTCTGCGGCCTGTTCCAGGAGGTGCTCGGGCTGGACCAGGTCGGCGCGGACGACTCGTTCTTCGCGCTCGGCGGCGACTCCATCATGTCGATGCTGGTCGTCGCCCGGGCCCGCCGCGCCGGGGTGGTCGTCACCGCCCGGCAGATGTTCGAGCACAAGTCCCCCGCCGGCCTCGCCCGCGTCGCCGGGACCGTCACCGCCGAGGACGGCACCCCCGGTGAGGAGGACACCGCCACCGGCCGCGTGCCCCTCACCCCGGTCATGCGCGAACTGGCGGAACGTGCGGGCCCCGCCGCGCTGACCGGCCCGTTCTCCCAGTCGATGCTCGTCCAGACCCCCGCCGGCCTGGACGAACCCACCCTCGTGGCGGCCCTGGACGCCCTGCTGCGCCACCACGACGTCCTGCGCGCACGCCTGGAGGGCGTCACCGATGTCAGCGAGGCCCAAGAGGTAGGCGGGGCCGAAGGTCGGGACGCGCGTGGTGGCGTGGGTGCGGGGGGTGATGGCGCGGGGCGTGCCGCCTGCCTGGTGATCCCGCCGCCGGAGGAGGGGCCGCGGGCGGCGGATCTCGTCACGCGCCGGGCCGGGCCGTTCGACCCGGGCGAAGCGCGGGCGGCGGTGGACCGGCTCGACCCCGTTTCCGGGACGATGCTCCAGGCCGTCTGGTTCGACGCCGGGCCGGGGAAGCCGGGGCGGCT
Organism: Sphaerisporangium sp. B11E5; assembly: GCF_039871875.1. Lineage (NCBI taxonomy): Bacteria > Bacillati > Actinomycetota > Actinomycetes > Streptosporangiales > Streptosporangiaceae > Sphaerisporangium > Sphaerisporangium sp. B11E5. The sequence continues at coordinate 269,196 of NZ_JBDPMD010000004.1, forward strand.
GCTGCTGGTGGCGCACCACCTGGTGGTGGACGGCGTCTCCTGGCGGGTCCTGGTGCCCGACCTCGCCGCGGCCTGCTCGGCCGTCGCGCTCGGCCGGGAGCCGGACCTGCCGCGCGGCACGTCGTTCCGCCGCTTCGCCACCGAGCTGGAACGCCAGGCCGCCGGCCGGGCCGCGGAGGCCCCCGAGTGGGGCCGCCTGCTCGGCGGCCCCAACCGCACCCTCGGCCGGCGCCCGCTCGACCCGGCGGTGGACACCGTGGCGGGCGGCGTGCGCCGGGCCGAGCACACCGTTCCCGCGGAGGTGACCGCCGAACTGCTGACCCGGCTCCCGGCGGAATTCCAGACCGGCGTGGACGCCGTCCTGCTCGCCGGGCTGGTCGCCGCGGTCGGCGAGTGGCGGCGCCGCTTCGGCGGCAACCTCGCGGGCGGCCTGCTGGTGGACGTCGAGAGCCACGGCCGGGTGCCGCTCACCGAGGACATGGACCTCACCCGGACGGCCGGCTGGTTCGCCGCCTCCCACCCGGTGCGGCTCGACCCGGGCACCGCCGACCACACGCGCGTCCGGTCCGGGGGGCCGGCCGCGGGCGACCTGCTCAGGCGGGTCGCCGAGCAACTGCGCCGGGTGCCGGGCGACGGCCTCGGCTTCGGAATGCTGCGGTACCTCAACCCGGACACCGCCGCGGCCATGGCCGCGCTCCCGGTCCCGCAGATCGGCTTCAACTACCTCGGCCGGTTCGCCGCCGGACCGGGCGACGGGGCTCACACCGACGACGGGGAGACCGGCATGACACCTGAACGGCACGGCGACTGGCGACCCGCGGAGGACGCCGTCCTCGGCGGCACCGCCGGCGGCGCCACACCCGCCGCGCACGCACTGGAGGCCGGGGGCCAGGTGCGTGACCTGCCCGGCGGCCCCGAACTGACCGTGACCCTCGCCGCCCCGGCGGGCCTGTTCGACGACAGGTCCCTGCGCGACATGGTCGCCGCGTGGGTGGCGATGCTCACCGGCCTGGCCGCGCACCACCCAGGACCCGCGGGGGACGGGCACATCCCCGCGGACTTCCCGCTCGTCTCCCTCGGACAGGACCAGCTCGACGCGCTGCAGGACAGACTCTCCCAAGAGAAGGATTGATCGCGGTGACCCAGGTGCGGATCGAAGACGTGTGGCCGTTGTCGCCGTTGCAGGAAGGCCTGTTGTTCCACGCGCAGTACGACGAGCAGACCCGCGATCTGTACATCGAGCAGCGCATCCTGGACCTCGCCGCGCCGCTCGACGTCGCCGTGCTGCGCCGGTCGTGGGAGGCGCTGCTGTCCCGGCACGCCGCCCTGCGCGCGAGTTTCCAGCAGCCCGCGGGGGCGCGGCAGCTCGTGCAGGTCGTGGTGCGGGGTGTGGCGCTGCCGTGGCGCGAGGTGGACCTGTCGGGCCTGCCCGCCGAGGACGCCGAGGCCGAGGCGGCGCGGCTCACCGAGGAGGAGCACGGCCGCCGGTTCGACCTGTCGGTGCCGCCGCTGCTGCGCCTGCTGCTGCTCAAGCTGGACGGCGAGCGGTACCGGCTCGTCGTGACGCTGCACCACATCTTGCTCGACGGCTGGTCCATGCCCGTGCTGTTCGGTGAGCTGGCCCAGCTCTACGCGGCGGGCGGCGACCCGGCCGCCCCGGCCGCCCCGCCGCCGGTCACCCCGTACCGCGACTACCTGGCGTGGCTGGCCCGGCAGGACTCCGGCGCCGCCCGGGACGCCTGGCGAGCCGCGCTCGCCGGCACCACCGGGCCCACGCTGGTCCGTCCGGGCGCCGCGCAGGCCGCCGCCGTCGCGCCCGAGCACCTGAACGTGCGCATGGACGCCGCCGCCACCAAGGCGCTGCGCGAGGCCGTACGCGAGCACGGCGTCACGCTCAACACCGCGGTCCAGGCCGCCTGGGCGATGCTCGTCGGCATGCTGACCGGCCGCTCCGACGTGGTGTTCGGCGCCACCGTCGCCGGGCGGCCCCCCGAGCTGCCCGGCGTCGAGCGCATGCTCGGCCTGTTCATCAACACCCTGCCGGTCCGGGTGCGGCTCGACCCCTACCGCACCGTCGGCGGCCTCCTCGGCGACCTGGCCGCCGAGCAGGCCGGGCTGTTCGCCCACCAGCACCTCGGTCTCGCCGAGATCCAGCGGGTCGCCGGGCCGGGTGCCGGCTTCGACACGCTGCTGGTGTACCAGAACTACCCCCGCCCGCCCGGCGGCGGCCTGCTGGAGTCCGGCGGGCTGCGCATCACCGGGACCGCCAGCGAGGACGCCGCGCACTACCCGCTGGTGCTCGGCGTCGTGCCGGGCGAGGAGCTGGACCTGCGGCTGGACTACCGCCCCGACCTGTTCGACGAGGCCGCCGCGCGGGAGCTCGCGGAGCGCCTGGTGCGGCTGCTCGAGCGCATCGCCGCCGACCCCGGGCTGCCCGTGGGGCGGCTCGACCTGCTCGGCCCCGCCGAGCGCGACGCCGCCGTGCGCCGGGGGAACGACACCGCGTGGCCGCTGCCGGTCGCCGGCCTGCCCGAGCTGTTCCGCGCCCAGGCGCGGCGCACCCCGGACGCCACCGCCGTGAGCGACGCGGCCACGTCGCTCACCTACGCCGCGCTGGACGAGCGGTCCGGCCGTGTCGCGGCCTGGCTCGCCGCCCGTGGCGTGCGCCGGGGCGACCGGGTGGGCATCGTGATGGACCGCTCGGCCGAGCTGGTCGCGGTGCTGCTCGGCGTCGTCAAGGCAGGCGCCGCGTACGTCCCCGTGGACCCCGATCACCCCGCCGAGCGTGTCGCGGCCGTCCTGTCCGGCACCGCGCTGACCCTGTGCGCGCCTGGATCAGCGGCCGTCGCCGCCGAGGCGGTCGTCTGGGACGACCCCGCCCTGCCCGCCCCCATGGAGCCGGTCGCGGTGTCCGCCGACGACCTGGCCTACGTCATGTACACCTCGGGCTCCACCGGCGTGCCGAAGGGCGTCGAGGTCACCCACGGCAACGTCGTGAGCTTCGCGCTGGACCGCTGCTGGCGCGAGGACGTGCTGGAACGGGTGCTGGTGCAGGCCAACCACGCGTTCGACGCCTCCACCTACGAGATCTGGGCGCCGCTCGCCCGGGGCGGCCACCTGGTCGTGCTGCGCCCCGGCGACGTGGACCCGGCCGAGCGGGGCCGCGTGATCGCCGGGCACGGCGTCACCAACGTGCACGCCACCGCCGGGTTGTTCCGGCTGCTCGCCGAGGAGGCCCCGGAGATCTTCGCCGGGGTGCGCGAGGTGTCCACCGGCGGCGACGTCGTGCCGTCCTCGGCTGTCCGCGCGCTGCTCGACACGCACCCGGACCTGGTGGTGCGCACCACCTACGGCCCCACGGAGACCACGGCGTTCACCACCCAGACGCCGTTCGCGGCCGGGGACGTCGTGCCGGTGAGCGTGCCGATCGGCCACCCGATGGACAACTCCCAAGCGTACGTGCTCGACGAGTTCCTGCGCCCGGTGCCGGACGGCGTCACCGGCGAGCTGTACATCGCCGGCGCCGGCCTCGCCCGCGGCTACACCGGCAGGGCCGGTCTCACCGCCGAGCGGTTCGCCGCCTGCCCCTTCGGTGAGCCGGGACGCCGGATGTACCGCACCGGCGACCTCGCGAGCCGCGGCGCCGACGGCGAGCTGACCTTCGAGGGCCGGGCCGACGACCAGGTGAAGATCCGCGGGTTCCGCGTGGAGCCCGGCGAGGTCGAGGCCGCGCTGGCCGCGCTGGACGGCGCCGGACGCGTCGCGGTGATCGTCCGCGAGGACCAGCCGGGGGCGAAGCGGCTCGTCGGGTACGTCGTGCCGGACGGCCCCGGCGTGGACGGCGCCGCGCTGCGGGACCACCTGGCCGAGACGCTGCCGGAGTACATGGTGCCCGCGGCGGTCATGGTCGTGGACTCCCTGCCGGTGACCGTCAACGGCAAGCTGGACCGGGCCGCGCTGCCCGCACCGGAGCTCGGCGGCACGGCAGGGCGGGGTCCCGCGACGCCGCTGGAAGAGCTGCTGTGCGGGTTGTTCGCCGAGGTGCTCGGGCGGGAGTGGGTCGGCGCGGAGGACTCGTTCTTCGACCTCGGCGGCGACTCGCTGCTCGCGATGCGGCTGGTCGTGCGGGTGCGCGCCGTGCTGGACGCCGAGGTCAGCATCCGCGAGCTGTTCGGCACGCCGTCCGTGGCCGGGCTCGCACGGCTCGTGCAGAGCCGCAGGGGCGGCACCCGGCCCGCGCTCGCCGCACGCGAACGGCCCGAGGTGCTGCCGCTGTCGTACGGGCAGCGGCGCATGTGGTTCCTCAACCAGCTCGAAGAGGCCGGCGCGGGCGCCGGGTACAACGTGCCGCTGGCGTTCCGCCTCACCGGAGCCCTGGACGTCGCCGCCCTGGAGGCCGCGCTCGGCGACGTCGCCGACCGCCACGAGTCCCTGCGCACCGTCTACTCCGAGACCGAGGGCACCCCCGCCCAGCACGTCCTCACCGGCCCCGCGGCCCACCCGCCCCTCACCGTCCGCGAGGTCCCCGAGCCCGGCGTCCCCGCCGCGATCGCCGAGGCCGCCGCCCGGCGCTTCGACCTGTCCCGCGACCTGCCCTGGCGCACCGAGCTGCTCGTGCTGCCCGGCGGCGAGTACGTGCTGCTGCTGGTGGCGCACCACATCGCGGTGGACGGCTGGTCCATGGGCCTCGTCACCCGGGACCTGCGCACCGCGTACGCCGCCCGGGTGGCCGGGGCCGCGCCGGCCTGGCGGCCGCTGCCGGCGCAGTACGCCGACTACGCGCTCTGGCAGCACGAGGTGCTCGGCGACCTGGACGACCCCGCAAGCCTGATCAGCGCACAGCTCGGCTACTGGCGTGAGGCGCTGGCGGGCCTGCCCGAGGAGCTGGCGCTGCCCGCGGACCGGGCGCGGCCGGTGCTGCCGACCTTCCGCGGCGGGTCGGTGCCGTTCCGGCTGGACGCCCACACGCACGCCGCGCTGGTGCGGGCCGCGCAGCAGGGCGGCGCCACGATGTTCATGGTCGTGCAGGCCGCCCTGGCGATGCTGCTGGCCAGGCTCGGCGCGGGCACCGACATCCCCCTCGGCACCACGGTCGCCGGGCGCGGGGACTCGGCGCTCGAGGAGATGACCGGGTTCTTCATCAACACCCTGGTCCTGCGCACCGACGCGAGCGGCGACCCGGCGTTCGCCGACCTGCTGGCCCGCGTCAAGGAGACCGACCTCGCCGCGTACGCCCACCAGGACCTGCCGTTCGAGCGGCTCGTGGACGACCTCAACCCCGAGCGGTCCCTGGCCAGGCACCCGCTGTTCCAGATCATGCTGGTGCTGCAGAACATCCCCCTCGTCGAACGGGCGTGGGACCTGCCCGGCGTCGAGGTGGCCCCGATGCCGTCCGACGACGCCGTCGCCGCCCGCTTCGACCTGTCGATCAGCCTCGGCGAGCACCGCGACGAGCACGGCGCCCCCGCCGGCATGGGCGGCGCCCTGCAGTACGCCGCCGACCTGTTCGACGAGCCGTCCGCCCGCACGCTCGCCGCCCGGCTGGTGCGCGTGCTGGAGCAGGTCGCCGCCGACCCCCGGCTGCGGGTCAGCAGGCTCGACGTCCTCGAACCGGCGGAAGAGGGCTTCGTCATCGAGGGCTGGAACGACACCTTCCAGGCGATCCCCGGCGTGACCCTGCCGGAGCTGTTCGCCGCCCAGGTGGAGCGCACCCCGGACGCCGTGGCCGTGGTCGCGGGCGACGTCACGCTGACGTACGCGGAGCTGGACGCGCGGGCCAACCGGGTGGCGCACTGGCTGATCGGCTTCGGGGTGGGCCCCGAGGACCGGGTCGGCGTGGTGATGGACCGCTCGGCCGACCTGGTCGCGGTGCTGCTCGGCGTGGTGAAGGCCGGGGCGGCGTACGTGCCGCTCGACGCCTCCCACCCCGTGGACCGGCTGCGCGCGGTGGTGGCCGAGGCGGGCGTGACGGTGGTGCTGGCCGACCGCCCGGTGGACGAGCTGGGTGCCGTCGTGGTGCACGGGCTCCTGGAACACGGCGACACGACCGCCCCCCGGGTGCGGGTGGCCCCCGGGTGCCTCGCCTACGTGATGTACACCTCGGGCTCCACCGGCGTGCCGAAGGGCGTCGCGGTCACCCACGCCAACGTGGTGGCCTTCGTCTTCGACCGCTGCTGGGGCGAGGACGTCCTGGAACGGGTGCTGGTGCAGGCCAACCACGCGTTCGACGCCTCGACGTACGAGATCTGGGTGCCGCTGGCGCACGGCGGCACCCTGGTGCTCATGCCGCCCGGCGACGCCGGGGCCGCCGAGCGCGGCGGGCTCATCGCGGGACGCGGCGTCACCAACGTGCACGCCACGGCCGGGTTGTTCCGGGTGCTCGCCGAGGAGTCGCCGGAGATCTTCGCCGGGGTGCGTGAGGTGTCCACCGGCGGGGACGTGGTGTCGTCCGCGGCGATCCGCACACTGCTGGAGGCCCACCCCGGCCTGGTGGTGCGCACGACGTACGGGCCGACGGAGACGACCGCGTTCACCACGCAGATGGCGTTCACGGCCGGTGACGAGGTCCCGGCGAACGTGCCGATCGGCTTCCCGATGGACAACGCGCGTGCCTACGTGCTGGACGAGTACCTGCGCGCGGTGCCGCCCGGCGTGGTCGGCGAGCTGTACGTCGCCGGCCCCGGGCTCGCCCGCGGGTACGCCGGCTGGGCGGCACTCACCGCGGAACGGTTCGTCGCCTGCCCGTTCGGGGGGTACTCCGAGCGGATGTACCGCACCGGGGACCTCGCGTCCTGGTCGTCGGACGGCCGGCTGGTCTTCGCCGGGCGGGCCGACGACCAGGTGAAGATCCGCGGTTTCCGCATCGAGCCCGGCGAGATCGAGGCCGTGCTGGCCGGCCGGCCGGACGTCGCCCAGGTCGCCGTCGTCGCCCGCGAGGACCGGCCCGGGGTGCGGCGCCTGGTCGCGTACGTCGTGCCCGCCGGGGAGACGGTGGACGCGGACGCGCTGCGCGAGGCGGTGGCCGCCGTGCTGCCCGACTACATGGTGCCCGCCGCCGTGGTGACCCTTGACCGGCTGCCGGTCACCGCCAACGGCAAGCTCGACCGGGCGGTGCTGCCCGCCCCCGGGCACGAGGACGACGAGGGCCGCGGGCCGCGCACCCCCGCCGAGGAGGCGCTGTGCGACCTGTTCGCCGAGGTGCTCGGCCGGGAACGCGTCGGCGCGGAAAGCTCGTTCTTCGCGCTCGGCGGCGACTCGCTGCTCGCCATGCGGCTGATCGCCCGCATCAGGGCCGTGCTCGGCGCCGAGATCAACATCAGGGAGTTCTTCGGCGCGCCGTCCGTCGCGGGCCTCGCCCGCCTGGTGGAGGACGACCGCGGCGGCGTGGCCCGCACGGCGGTCACGGCCCGGCCGCGGCCCGAGGTGGTGCCGCTGTCGTTCGGGCAGCAGCGCATGTGGTTCCTCAACCGGCTGGAGGAGGCCGGCGCCGGGGCCACGTACAACGTGTCGCTGGCCCTGCGGCTCACCGGCGCCCTGGACGCCGCCGCGCTGGAGGCCGCGCTCGGCGACCTGGCCGACCGGCACGAGACCCTGCGCACGATCTTCCCCGAGACCGGCGGCACCCCGCGCCAGGAGATCCTGACCGGTACGGACGGCCGTCCCGTGCTGCGCCGGGGCGAGGTCGCGCACACCGAGCTGGCCGGCGTGCTCGCCGAGACCGCACGGCGGGGCTTCGACCTCGGCCGCGAGCTGCCCTGGCGGGCCGACCTGCTCACCCTGTCCGACACCGAGCACGTGCTGGTGCTGGTGGCGCACCACATCGCGGTGGACGGCTGGTCCATGGGCGTGCTCGCCCGCGACCTGCGCGACGCCTACGCGGCCCGCGTGGACGGCCACGCGCCGCACGACTGGACCCCGGCGGTCCAGTACGCCGACTACGCGCTCTGGCAACGTGAGGTGCTCGGCGAGCTGGACGACCCCGCCAGCCTGGTCAGCGCCCAGCTCGGCTACTGGCGCGACACCCTGGCGGGGCTGCCCGAGGAGCTGGTGCTGCCCGCCGACCGCACCCGGCCCGCGGTGCCGTCGTTCACCGGCGGCGCGGTGCCGGTCCGGGTGGGCGCCGAGGCGCACGCCCGCCTGATCGACGCGGCCCGCGACGGGTCGGCCACCATGTTCATGGTCGTGCAGACCGCCCTCGCGATGCTGCTGGCCAGGCTCGGCGCGGGCACCGACCTGCCGTTCGGCACCGCCGTCGCCGGGCGGGGGGACCGCGCGCTGGAGGACCTCGTGGGGTTCTTCGTCAACACCCTGGTGCTGCGCACCGACGCGAGCGGCGACCCCACGTTCGCCGAGCTGCTCACCCGGGTGCGGGACGCCGACCTCGCCGCGTACGCGCACCAGGACGTGCCGTTCGAGCGGCTGGTCGAGGACCTCAACCCGGCGCGGACCCTGGCCAGGCACCCGCTGTTCCAGATCATGCTGGCGCTGCAGGCGGACCCCGGGACGCAGGAGCCGTGGGACCTGCCGGGGCTGCGGGTGGAGCAGATGCCCGCCGGTGACACGATCGCGGCCCGGTTCGACCTGTCGGTGGGGCTGGCCGAGCTGCACGACGCCGACGGGGCGCCCGCCGGGCTCGGGGGCGGCATCCAGTACGCCACCGACCTGTTCGACGAGCACACCGTGCACACGCTGGCCGCCCGGCTGCAGCACGTGCTCGAACAGGTGGCGGCCGACCCGGCGCTGCGGATCAGCCGGCTGGACGTGCTGGACGCCGGGGAGCTGCGCACCGTCGTCGAGGAGTGGAACGACACCGCGCAGCCGGTCCCTGCGGCGTCGCTGCCGGAGCTGTTCCGCGCCCGGGTCGAGCGGGCGCCGGAGGCCGTCGCGGTCGTCGCGCCCGGGGAGACGCTGACGTACGCCGGACTGGACGAGCGGTCCGGGCGGGTGGCGGGGTGGCTGCACGGCCGGGGCGTCGGGGCCGAGGACCGGGTCGGGGTGGTGATGGACCGGTCGGCCGACCTGGTCGCGGTGCTGCTCGGCGTGGTGAAGGCCGGGGCGGTGTACGTGCCGCTGGACGCCGCCCACCCCGCCGAACGGCTGTGCGCGGTGGCGGCCGAGGCCGGGGTGTCGGTGGTGCTGGCCGACCGCGACGTGGCCGGGCTCGGCGCCGTACCGGTGGCCGAGGCGCTGGGCTGGGCGGGTGCCGCCGCCCCCGAGGTGGTGTTGTCGCCGGACCACCTGGCGTACGTGATGTACACCTCGGGGTCCACCGGGGTGCCGAAGGGTGTGTCGGTCACGCACGGGAACGTGGTGGCGTTCGCGCTGGACCGGGGGTGGTCCCCCGAGGTGCTGGAACGGGTGCTGGTGCAGGCCAACCACGCGTTCGACGCCTCCACCTATGAGCTCTGGGTGCCGCTGGCCCATGGCGGGAGCCTGGTGCTCATGCCCCCGGGGGACGCGGACGCGGCGGCCCGCGGGCGGGTGATCGCGGAGCACCGGGTGACGAACGTGCACGCCACGGCCGGGTTGTTCCGGGTGCTGGCGGAGGAGTCGCCGGAGATCTTCGCCGGGGTGCGTGAGGTGTCCACCGGTGGCGACGTGGTGTCGGCGGCGGCGATCCGTTCCCTGCTCTCGGCGCATCCCGGCATGGTGGTGCGCACCACTTACGGGCCGACCGAGACGACCGCGTTCACGACGCAGACGCCGTTCGTCCCAGGGGACGAGATCCCGGCGAACGTGCCGATCGGCCGTCCCATGGACAACACGCGCGCGTACGTGCTGGACGAGTACCTGCTGCCCGTGCCCGCCGGAGTCGTGGGGGAGCTGTACGTCGCCGGGGCCGGCCTCGCCCGGGGGTACGCCGACCGGCCCGGCATGACGGCCGAACGGTTCGTCGCCTGCCCGTACGGCGGCCGCATGTACCGTACGGGCGACCTCGCCCGGTGGACCTCCGAGGGGGACCTGCTGTTCGCCGGCCGTGCCGACGACCAGGTGAAGATCCGCGGCTTCCGCATCGAGCCCGGGGAGATCGAGGCCGTCCTCACCGCGCACGCGGACGTGGACCAGGCCGCCGTGATCGTCCGTGAGGACCAGCCCGGGGTGAAGCGGCTCGTCGCGTACGTCGTGCCCGGCGGCCCGGCAGGGGTGGATGTCGCCGGGGTGCGGCGGTTCGCGGGGGAGCGGTTGCCGGACTACATGGTGCCCGGTGCCGTGGTGGTGGTGGACGGGCTTCCTGTCACGGTGAACGGGAAGCTCGACCGGGGGGCGTTGCCCGCGCCTGACGTCGTGGTGGCGGGGCGCGGCGCGGCCACGGCGGTCGAAGAGGTGTTGTGCGGGTTGTTCGGTGAGGTGCTGGGGCTGGAGGAGGTGGGGGCGGAGAGGTCCTTCTTCGAGCTCGGCGGGGACTCGCTGCTCGCGATGCGGCTGATCGTGCGGATCAGGGCGACGCTCGACGCGGAGATCAACATCAGGGAGTTGTTCGGCGCGCCGACCGTCGCGGGGCTGGCGCGGCTGGTGGAGCACGGACGCGACGGCGGGGTGCGGGCGGGCATCGTGGTGCGGGAACGGCCCGAGGTGGTGCCGCTGTCGTTCGGGCAGCGGCGGATGTGGTTCCTCAACCGGCTGGAGGAGGCGGGGGCGGGGGCCGCGTACAACGTGTCGTTCTCGGTGCGGCTCACCGGCGAGCTGGACGTCGCCGCGCTCGAGGCCGCGCTGGCGGACGTCGCGGGGCGGCACGAGACGCTGCGCACGGTGTTCCCCGAGAGCGGAGGCGTGCCGCGGCAGCACATCCTGGGGCTCGACGACGCGCGGCCGGTGCTCAGGGTCCGCGCGGTGACCGAGGACGAGGTGCCCGGGGTGCTGAGGGCGGCCGGGGAGGAGGGGTTCGACCTCGGGGCCGACGTGCCGTGGCGGGTCCACCTGCTGACGTTGTCCGCCGCCGAGCACGTGCTGGCGCTGGTGGCGCACCACATCGCGGTGGACGGCTGGTCCATGGGCGTGCTCGCCCGCGACCTGTGGTCCGCCTACAAGGCCCGCGTCCAGGGCGCCGCGCCGGACTGGGCGCCGTTGCCGGTGCAGTACGCCGACTACGCACTCTGGCAGCACGACGTGCTCGGCGACCCGGACGACCCGGGCAGCCTCGTCAGCGGGCAACTGGACTACTGGCGCGGCGCCCTCGCCGGGCTGCCCGAGGAGCTCGCGCTGCCGGTGGACCGCCCCCGCGCCGCGGTCGCCTCCCACCGGGGCCGATCCGTGCCGGTCGAGCTGGACGCCGGCACGCACGCCGCACTCGCCGAGCTGGCGGAGCGCGGCTCCGCCACGATGTTCATGGTGGTGCAGGCCGCGCTGGCGGTGCTGCTGACCCGGCTCGGCGCGGGGACCGACATCCCCGTGGGCACCGCCGTCGCGGGCCGCGGGGACGACACGCTCGACGACCTCGCCGGCTTCTTCATCAACACCCTGGTGCTGCGCACCGACACCGGCGGCGACCCCACGTTCGCCGAGCTGCTCGCCCGGGTGCGCGAGACCGACCTCGCCGCGTACGCCCACCAGGACCTGCCGTTCGAACGGCTCGTCGAGGAGCTCAACCCGGCGCGGTCGCTCTCCCGGCACCCGCTGTTCCAGACCATGCTGATCCTGCAGAACGTGCCCCGGGCGCAGACGCCGTGGGACGTGCCGGGGCTGAGCGTCGCGCCGATGCCGGTGGACGAGAACGTCGCGGCGCGCTTCGACCTGTCGGTGAACCTGGCCGAGCACCGGGACGAGCACGGGGCGCCCGCCGGGATCGCCGGCACCCTGCAGTACGCCACCGACCTGTTCGACGAGGCCACCGCGGTGGCCCTCGCGGGACGGCTCACCCGGGTGCTCCGGCAGGTCGCCGCCGACCCCGGCACGCGCGTTGCGCGGGTGGACGTGCTGGCCCCCGACGAGCGGCGGCTGCTGGAGGAAGCCGGCGCCGCGCCCCGGGCGATCGTCCCCGCGACGCTGCCTGAGCTGTTCCGCGCGCAGGTGGCGCGGACGCCGGACGAGGTCGCGCTGGCCGGGACGGAGACGCTCACCTACGCGGAACTCGACCGGCGGACCGACCGGGTGGCGCGGTGGCTGGCCGGACGGGGCGTCGGCCCGGAACACCGGGTCGGGGTGCTGATGGAGCGCTCGGCGGAGATGGTCGTCGTGCTGCTCGGGGTGCTCAAGGCCGGGGCGTCGTACGTGCCGGTGGACCCCGGCTACCCGGCCGAGCGCATCGGGTACATCATGGCGGACGCCGCCCCGGCGCTGGTCGTCTGCACGAGCGCCACCGAGGGCCTGCTGGCCGGGACCGCCGCCGACGGGCGGGTGGTGTGGGACGACGCGGCCGTCGCCGGTGAGGTGGCGCGCTGCCCTGACCGGCCCGTCGACGTGCCGCTGCGGCCCGCGCACCCCGCGTACGTGATCTACACGTCGGGCTCGACCGGCGTGCCCAAGGGGGTCGTGGTCTCGCACGGCGGGATCGCGGCGCTCTCGGTGTCCCAGATCGAACGGTTCGGCCTCGGGACCGGGTCCCGGGTGCTCCAGTTCGCCGCCCTCGGCTTCGACGCGTCGGTGTGGGAGCTGGTGATGGCCCTGACGTCCGGCGCGACGCTGGTGGTGGCCCCGCCGGACCGGATGCCGCCGTTCGGGCGGGTGGAGGACCTGCTCGCGGACCACGGCGTCACGCACGTGACGCTGCCGCCGTCGGTGCTGGCGGGGGCCGCCTGGTTGCCGTCCTGCGTGCGGGTGGTGGTCGTCGCGGGTGAGGCGTGCCCACCGGCGCTGGTGGCGCGCTGGGCGGGCCAGGTCCGGTTCGTCAACGCGTACGGGCCCACCGAGACGACGGTCTGCGCGACCATGACGGAGCCGTTCTCGTCCTCCTGGGCCGGGTCGGCGGTGCCGATCGGCGGGCCGGTGCTGGACTCGCGCGTCCACGTGCTCGACGAGTTCCTGCGGCCCGTCGCCACTGGCGTCGTCGGGGAACTGTACGTCTCCGGGGCCGCGCTGGCGCGGGGGTACTCGGGACGTGCCGGGCTCACCGCGCAGCGTTTCGTTGCCTGCCCGTCCGGGCGGATGTACCGGACCGGCGACCTGGTGCGGTGGACCGCCGACGGGTCTCTGGTGTACGCCGGGCGGGCCGACGACCAGGTGAAGATCCGCGGCTTCCGCGTGGAGCCCAAGGAGATCGAGGCGGTGCTGGCCGCGCATCCGGAGGTGGACCAGGTCGCGGTGCTGGCCCGGGAGGACCAGCCGGGGGTGAAACGGCTGGTGGCGTACGTGGTCCCGGCCGGGGTGGACCCCGCCGGGCTGCGGGTGTACGCGGGGGAGCGGCTGCCCGAGTACATGGTGCCGGCGGCCGTGGTGGCGTTGGACGCGCTGCCGATGACGGTGAACGGGAAGCTCGACAAGGGCGCGTTGCCGGCGCCGGACTTCGCGGGGAGCGGAGGGCGCGACGCGGAGACGGCGGCGGAGCGGGCCCTCGCCGAGTTGTTCCGCGAGGTGCTCGGGCTGGAGCGGGTCGGGGCCGAGGAGTCGTTCTTCGATCTCGGTGGGGATTCGCTGCTGGCCATGCGGCTGATCGCGCGGATCAGGGCGGCGCTGGACGTCGAGGTCGGGATCAGGGAGTTGTTCGGGGCGCCGACCGTCGCCGGGCTGGCGCCGCTGGTGGAGGCGGGGACGGCGGGGCTCACCCGGCCGGGCGTGGTGGCACGGGAGCGGCCCGAGGAGGTGCCGTTGTCGTACGGGCAGCAGCGCATGTGGTTCCTCAACCGGCTGGAGGAGGCCGGGGGCGGCGCCGGGTACAACGTGCCGCTGGCGCTGCGGCTCACCGGCGCGCTGGACGTGGCCGCGCTGGAGGCGGCGCTCGGCGACGTCGCCGAGCGGCACGAGGTGCTGCGCACGATCTTCCCCCAGACCGGCGGCGTGCCCCGGCAGGTGATCCTGGACGGCGCGCGGGGCCGTCCGGCCCTGCCGGTGCGCGCCGTCACCCCCGAGGAGCTGTCCCCGGCCATGGGCGAGACGGCCAACCGCGGCTTCGACCTGACCGCCGACCTGCCCTGGCGCGCCGAACTGCTCGCGCTGTCCCCCGAGGACCACGTGCTGGTGATCGTCGCGCACCACATCGCGGTGGACGGCTGGTCCATGGGCGTGCTCGCCGCCGACCTGCGCGCCGCCTACGACGCCAGGCTGCGCGGCGTCCCCGCCCCGGCGGCCCCGGCCGTGCAGTACGCCGACTACGCGCTGTGGCAGCGCGAGGTGCTCGGCGAGCTGGACGACCCCGGCAGCCTCATCAGCCGGCAGCTCGGCTACTGGCGCGACGCCCTGGCCGGCCTGCCGGAGGAGCTCACCCTCCCGGTGGACCGCACCCGCCCCGCCGTCGCGTCCTACCAGGGCGCGTCCGTCCCGGTCGAGGTGGGCCCCGAGGCGCACGCCGCGCTCGCGGAGACCGCCCTGCGCGGCTCGGCCACCATGTTCATGGTCGTGCAGGCCGCCCTCGCGATGCTGCTCGCCCGGCTCGGCGCGGGCACCGACATCCCGGTCGGCACCGTCGTCGCCGGCCGGAGCGACCCGGCGCTCGAGAACCTGGCCGGGTTCTTCGTCAACACCCTGGTGCTGCGCACCGACACCGGCGGCGACCCCACCTTCACCGAGCTGCTGGCCCGCGTGCGGGAGACCGACCTCGCCGCGTACGCCCACCAGGACCTGCCGTTCGAGCGCCTGGTGGACGACCTCAACCCCGAGCGGTCCCTCGCCAGGCACCCGCTGTTCCAGGTCATGCTGGTGCTGCAGAACCTGCAGCAGACCGGCGCGTCCTGGGACCTGCCCGGCCTGGACGTGCGCCCCATGCCCGCCGACGAGAGCCTCGCCGCCCGCTTCGACCTCTCCCTGACCCTCGCCGAGCACCGCGACGAGCACGGCACACCCGCCGGCATCCACGGCGGCCTGCTCTACGCCACCGACCTGTTCGACGACACGACCGCCACCGCCCTCGCCGCCCGCCTCGCCCGCGTGCTGACCCAGATCGCGGCAAACCCCCACGTGCGGGTCAGCGGCCTGGACGTGCTCGACGACATGGAGCGGCGCCGCGTCGTGGAGAGCTGGAACGCCACCGCGGCGCCGGTGCCTGGCACGTCCCTCGCCGCCCTGGTCGAGGCGCAGGTGGCCCGCACGCCGGACGCCGTGGCCGTCACGGGGGACGGGACGCGGCTCACCTACGCCGAGCTGGACGAGCGGGCCACCCGGGTGGCGCACTGGCTGCGCGCCCGCGGCGTCGCGCGGGAGAGCCGCGTCGGCGTGGTGATGGACCGCTCGCCCGACCTGGTGGCGCTGCTGCTCGGCATCGTCAAGGCGGGGGCGGCGTACGTGCCGGTGGACCCCGCCTACCCGGCCGAGCGCGTCGCGTACATCCTCGCCGACGCCGCCCCCGAGATCGTCGTCTGCGCCGCCGCCACCGCGCCCCTGCTCACCGAGGTGGCCGCGGTCATGGCGCCGGCCCGGCCCGGCCTCGCACGGGTGTTGTGGGACGACCCCGCGGTGGCCGCCGAGGTCGCCGCCGCGCCCCGAGAGCCGGTCCACGCCGGGGCGCACGCGCACTCCGCGGTGTACGTGATGTTCACCTCGGGCTCCACCGGCACCCCCAAGGGCATCGTCGCCACCCACGGCGGCGTCTGCGGCCTCGTCACCGACGGCGGCTGGTCCGTCGGCCAGGGGGACCGGGTGCTGATGCACGCCCCGCACGCCTTCGACGCCTCCACCTACGAGCTGTGGGTGCCGCTGGCGCACGGCGCGACGGTCGTCGTCGCGCCCGCCGGGGTGGTGGACGCCGCGGCGCTCGGCGGGCTCGTCGAGGCGCACGACCTGTCGGTGGTGCACGTCACCGCCGGGTTGTTCGGCGTGCTCGCCGAGCAGTCGCCCGGGTCGCTGCGCCGCCTCGCCGAGGTGCTGACCGGCGGTGACGTCGTGCCGGCGGGCTCGGTGGGCAAGGTGCTCGAAGCCTGCCCCGGCCTCCGGGTGCGGCACCTGTACGGCCCCACCGAGTCCACGCTGTGCGCCACGACGTACGTGGTCCAGCCGGGCGACGAGGCGCCCCCGGTGCTGCCGATCGGGCGGCCCCGGGACAACACCCGCGCCTTCGTGCTGGACGAGTACCTGCACCCGGTGCCGCCGGGCGTCATCGGCGAGCTGTACGTGGCCGGGTCCGGCCTCGCCCGGGGCTACGACGGACGGGCCGGGCTGACCGCCGAGCGGTTCGTCGCCTGCCCGTTCGCCCCGCCGTCCGCCAACGGGGCCGGGCGGCGCGGCCGGATGTACCGCACCGGGGACCTGGCCCGCTGGACCCCGGACGGCGACCTGGTGTTCGCCGGGCGTGCCGACGACCAGGTGAAGATCCGCGGGTTCCGCGTCGAGCCCGGCGAGATCGAGACGGTCCTCGCCCGGCACGAGCACGTCGGCCAGGCCGCGGTGATCGCCCGCGAGGACCGGCCCGGCGTCAAGCGCCTCGTCGCCTACGTCGTGCCCGCCGGCCCCGCCGGGGTGGACGGCACCGCGCTGCGGCGGTACCTCGGCGAGGTGCTGCCCGACTACATGGTGCCCGCCGCGGTGGTGCCGCTCGATGCGCTGCCGGTGACCGTGAACGGCAAGCTCGACCGGGCCGCGCTGCCCGCCCCCGAGTTCGGCGCCGAAGGCGCGCGCGGCCCCGCGACCCCGCTGGAGGAGGTGCTCGCCGGGCTGTTCGCCGAGGTGCTCGGCACCGAGCGGGTCGCCGCCGAGGTGTCGTTCTTCGAGCTCGGCGGGGACTCGCTGCTGGCCATGCGGCTGATCGCCCGCATCCGGTCGGTGCTGGACGCCGAGGTCAACATCCGTGAGCTGTTCGGCGCCCCGACCGTCGCCGGCCTCGCCCGGCTCGTCGAGGGCGAGCGCGGCGCCGCCCGGGCGGGCCTCACCGCCCGGGAACGCCCCGAGGTGGTCCCGCTGTCGTTCGGCCAGCAGCGCATGTGGTTCCTCAACCGCATGGAGGAGGCCGGCGCGGGCGCCGCCTACAACATGCCGATGGCCCTGCGCCTCACCGGCGACCTGGACGTCCCCGCCCTCGAAGCCGCCCTCGCCGACGTCGCCGGCCGCCACGAGACCCTGCGCACCGTCTTCCCCGAGACCGCCGGCGTCCCCCGCCAGCACGTCCTGACCGGCCCGGAGAGCCTCCCGGCGCTGACGCTGCGGAAGGTCACCCCCGAGGAACTGCCCGGCGCGCTCGCCGAGACGGCCGGACGCGGGTTCGACCTCGCCCGCGAGCTGCCCTGGCGCACCGAGCTGCTGGCACTGATCGGTGAGGACACCCCGGACGCGGAGCACGTGCTGCTGATCGTGGCGCACCACATCGCCCTGGACGGCTGGTCGGTGGGGGTGCTCGCCCGGGACCTGCGCACCGCGTACGCCGCGCGCCGGGCCGGTGCCGCGCCGGACTGGCGGCCGTTGCCCGTGCAGTACGCCGACTACGCCCTCTGGCAGCGCGAGGTGCTCGGCGACCTCGCCGACTCCGGCAGCCTCGTCGGCGCGCAGCTCGCCCACTGGCGCACCGCGCTGGCCGGCCTGCCGGAGGAGCTGACGCTCCCCGCCGACCGGACCAGGCCCGCGGTGGCGTCCTTCCGCGGCGGCGCCGTCGAGGTGCGGCTCGGCGCCGAGGCGCACGCCGCGCTGGCCGAGGTCGCGCGCCGGGAGTCGGCCACCATGTTCATGGTCGTGCAGGCCGCCCTGGTCATGCTGCTCACCCGGCTCGGCGCCGGCACCGACATCCCCGTCGGCACCGCCGTCGCCGGACGGGGAGACGCCGCCCTGGACGACCTGGCCGGCTTCTTCGTCAACACCTTGGTGCTGCGCGCCGACACGAGCGGCGACCCCACGTTCGCCGAACTGCTGGCCCGCGTACGCGAGACCGACCTCGCCGCGTACGCCAACCAGGACGTCCCCTTCGAACGCCTCGTGGAAGAGCTCAACCCCGCACGCTCCCTCGCCCGGCACCCCCTGTTCCAGGTCATGCTGGCCCTGCACGGCGACGGCCCCGCCGGGGACGGCTGGGACCTGCCGGGCCTGCGGGTCGAGCCGGTGCGCGCCGACGGCGCGGTCACGGCGCGGTTCGACCTGTCGGTCACGCTCGGCGAGCACCGCGACGAGCACGGCGCCCCCCAGGGCATCGGCGGCACCATCGAGTACGCCGCCGACCTGTTCGACGAGACCACCGCCCGAGCCCTGGCCGCCCGCCTGGTGCGGGTGCTCGAACAGGCCGGCGCCGACCCCTCCGTCCGCGTCGGCGGGCTCGACCTCCTCGACGGCGACGAGCGCCGCGCCGTGCTCGCCGGATCCAGCGGCGAGGCCCGCCCGCTGCCCGTCCGCACCCTGCCCGAGCTGTTCGAGCGGCAGGTCCGCCGCACACCCGGCGCCGTCGCCGTCACCGCCCCCGGCGTCACGCTGACGTACGCCGAGGCCGACGGCCTCGCCAACCGCATCGCCAACTGGCTGATCGCCCGCGGCGTGCGGCCGGACGACCGCGTCGGCGTCGTGATGGACCGCTCGGCCGACCTGCTGGTGGTCATGCTCGGCATCGTCAAGGCCGGCGCGGCGTACGTGCCGGTGGACCCCGGCTACCCGATCGAGCGCATCGCGTTCATGCTGCGCGACGCCGCCCCGGCGCTGGTCGTGTGCACCCGCGCCTCCGGCGCCGTGCTGCCCGAAGACACCGAGCACGTGGTGTGGGAGGACGCCGTCACCGACATGGCGCAGTGCCCGCCCACGGCCCCCACGCCGGCGCTGCGGCCCGGCCACCTCGCGTACGTCATGTACACCTCGGGTTCCACCGGCACCCCGAAGGGTGTCGCGGTGACCCACGAGAACGTCGTGTCGTTCGCGCTCGACCAGGGCTGGCGCGAGGACGTCGTGGAACGGGTGCTGGTGCAGGCCAACCACGCGTTCGACGCCTCGACGTACGAGATCTGGGTGCCGTTCGCGCACGGCGGCACCCTGGTCGTCATGCCGCCCGGCCACGCGGACGCCGCCGAGCGCGGACGCCTGATCGCCGAGCACGGCGTGACCAACGTGCACATGACCGCCGGGCTTTTCAGCGTGCTCGCCGAGGAGTCCCCGCAGATCTTCGCCGGGGTCCGCGAGGTGTCCACCGGCGGCGACGTGGTGCCGGCGTCCGCGGTCCGTGCCCTCCTGGAGGCGCACCCCGGGCTGGTGGTCCGCACCACCTACGGGCCGACCGAGACGACGGCGTTCACCACGCAGTTGCCGTTCACCGGCACCGGCGAGGTCCCGGCCAACGTGCCGCTCGGCCGCCCCATGGACAACAGCGGGACCTACGTGCTGGACGAGTTCCTCCACCCCCTGCCCGCCGGGGTGATCGGCGAGCTGTACGTCGCCGGCTCCGGCCTCGCCCGCGGCTACGCCGGGCGGGCGGGCCTGACCGCGGAACGGTTCGTCGCCTGCCCGCTGGGGTCGGGGCAGCGGATGTACCGCACCGGCGACCTGGCGCGCTGGTCGCCGGCGGGCGAGCTGGTGTTCGCCGGGCGGGCCGACGGCCAGGTGAAGATCCGCGGGTTCCGCATCGAACCCGGTGAGGTCGAGGCGGTGCTCGCCGCGCACGAGAGCGTCGGACAGGTCGCGGTGGTCGCCCGCGAGGACCGGCCGGGGGCCAAGCGACTGGTCGCGTACGTCGTGCCCGCCGGCGACACCGTGGACACCGGGGCGCTGCGCGAGTTCGCCGCCGGACGGCTGCCCGACCACCTGGTGCCGTCCGCGGTGATGCCGCTACCCGCGCTGCCCATCACCGTGAACGGCAAGCTGGACCGGGCCGCGCTGCCCGCGCCCGACCAGCGGCGGCAGGGCAGGGGCCCGGACAACGCGGCGGAGGCCGTGGTGTGTGACCTGTTCGCCGAGGCACTCGGGCTGGACCAGGTCGGCGCCGAGGAGTCGTTCTTCGAGCTCGGCGGGGACTCGCTGCTGGCGATGCGGCTGATCGAGCGGATCAGGTCCGTGCTCGGCGCCGGGGTCACCATCCGGCAGTTGTTCGCCGGGCCGACACCCGCCGCGATCGCCCTCGCGCTGGGCGACGCCGCCGGGGGAGCGGAGGAGTACGCCCGGATCCTCCCGTTGCACGACGGCGAGCCCGGCGGGGCGCCGCTGTTCTGCATGCACTCGGGCGGCGGGCTGAGCTGGCACTACGCGGGCCTGGTGCACCACCTGCCGGGCCACCCGCTGTACGGTGTGCAGGCGGCGGGGCTCACCGGCGACGAGCCGCTGCCCGGCGCCATCGAGGAGATGGCGGCCGAGTACCTCTCGCTGATCCGCGCGGTGCAGCCCGAGGGGCCGTACCGCCTGGCCGGCTGGTCGCTCGGCGGGGTCGTCGCCCACGCCGTCGCGACGCGGATCCAGCAGGAGGGCGGCGCCGTCGCCCTGCTCGCCGTCCTGGACGGCTACCCCACCCGCGAGATCGCCAGGTCCGCCGACCCGGCCGCCGAGGCCGGGCCGGGCCCGGACGCGGGCGCCGAGGCGGCGTTCGGCGCGCTGAAGCCCGGCGATGAGATGGTGCTGCACATCCAGGGCGACGGCCCCGAGCCGCCGCCCCCCGGGGAGACGACGTCGGCCGTGCAGCGGGTCGTGGAGAACAACATGCGGCTGCTGCAGGAGTACACCCCGGCGGTGTTCGACGGCGACCTGCTGCTGTTCGTGGCGCTGCGCGGCCGTCCCGAACTGCTGCCCGCCGAGGCGGCGCCACGGGCCTGGGAGCCGTACGTGCGGGGCGCCGTGGAGACCCACGACGTCGACTGCGACCACCGCCGGATGATGACCGCCGAGCCGTTGGCGCAGGTCGCACGGGTCATCGGGGAGAGGCTCGGCGCCGCGGAGTGACGCGGTGCCGGTGATACCTCTGTGAAACCCCCTCCCCCGTAGTTTCTTACTCAAGCGGCCCGGCAGCGAGAGAAAACCGCGGTCGTAATGAACCGGATTAACGAGAAATCTCGATGAGAGGCGGCGAAGGACATGCACGGAATTTCTGGTCACGGCCGTGGCGGGGGAGGCGGCGCACGGCTCTGGCGCACCCGGTCGCTGGCCGGTTCCCTGGTGGGAATCGCCGCCGTGGTGATGCTGGCGAGCGGATGTGGCGGGTCGCCGGACAGCGGCAAGAAGGTCGCCGCGGCGCCGGGCACCCAGGCCGCCTCGTCCGCGCCCGCGGCCCCGCCTGGTGGAGGCAGCACGCTGGAGTACGCCAAGTGCATGCGTGAGAAGGGGATCACCAACTTCCCCGACCCGAACGCGCAGGGCAAGCTGGACCTCAACGGCAACGAGCTGGACAGCAACTCGGCCCAGTACAAGGCCGCCGACGAGGCTTGCAAGCCGTTGCTGCCCCAGGGTGGTGCCCCGCCGCCCAACGCGGCCGCGGTGGGCGCCGCGCAGGTCAAGTACGCCAAGTGCATGCGCGAGAACGGCGTGCCGAAGTTCCCGGACCCCAACCCGGACGGCGGCATCGACATCAACGGCGACACCCTCGGGGTGGACCCGATGGGCCCGGTCTTCAAGGCCGCCGACCAGAAGTGCCAGCCCATCCTGGCCGAGGTCGCGGGCGGGCCGCGCGTCGAGAAGCGCCCGTAACCCCGTCCACCGAACGGAACGCCGTGCCGGCCCCCTCGCCGGCACGGCGTTCGTCCGTCCGGCGGGTCGGGCAGACTCGAAGTGTTCACCCTCACACGGAAAGGAGCGGAGCGGTGCGTGTGCTGGTCGTCGAGGACGACGAGGAGATGGCACGTGCGGTCGGAGTGGGCCTGCGGCGGGCGCAGATGACAGTGGACATCGCGCTGGACGGCCCGAGCGGCCTGGAACGCGCCCTGATCAACGACTACGACGTGATCGTCCTGGACCGCGACCTGCCCGGCGTGCACGGCGACGACGTCTGCCGTGAACTCATCACCGCCGGCTGCCGCAGCCGCGTCCTCATGCTCACCGCCGCCTCCACCACCGAGGACATGGTCGGCGGCCTGGGCCTCGGCGCCGACGACTACCTGGCCAAACCCTTCGACTTCCCCGTCCTCGTGGCCCGCATCAGCGCGCTGGCCCGCCGCACCCAGCCCGCCCACCCCCCGGTACTCCGCCACGGCGACCTGGTGCTCGACTCCTCCCAGCGGGTGGTCCACCGAGCCGGCCGTAAACTCCAGCTGGCCCACAAGGAGTTCGGCGTCCTGGAGCTCCTGCTGGCCGCCCAGGGCCGCGCCGTCTCCGCCGAGGAACTCCTGGAACGCGTCTGGGACGAGAACGCCGACCCCTTCACCAACGCCGTGAAGATCACCATCAGCCGCCTGCGCACCAAACTCGGCGACCCCCCACTGATCCAGACCGTCGCCAAGTCCGGCTACCGCATCTGAGGACCACGATGACCCGCGCCCCCGGCCCCTCCGAAGAGCCCACCCGCTCCCGCCGCGCGAGGTGGCTCCCGGCGGCCCTCCGGCTCCCCCGCCGCACCGTACGCCTGCGCCTCACCCTGCTGTACGGCGGCCTGTTCCTCATCTCCGCCGCCGGCCTGCTGACCCTGAACTACGCCCTGGTGAGCCACGCCACCCAAGGGGCCATCTCCTACCAGGGCGCCAACGGCCTCAGCGGCACCGTCGACGGCCTCACCGGCGGTCAGCGCCCCCAGCAGCGCGCCGAGGGCGGCCCCCAACTCTCCGCCGCCGAGATGGACAAACTCGACCAGGCCATCCAACGCGAACAGGCCCGGGCCATCCGCCAGCGCGCCGACAACATGAACGCCCTCCTGGCCCAGTCCGGCGTGGCCCTGGCCGTGATGGCCGTCGTCTCCGTCGCCCTCGGCTGGATCATCGCCGGCCGCATCCTCGGCCGCCTCCGCACCGTCACCACCGCCGCCCGCGACATCTCCGCCACCGACCTCCACCGCCGCCTCGCCCTCCCCGGCCCCGACGACGAACTGAAGGAACTCGGCGACACCTTCGACGAACTCCTCGCCCGCCTGGAATCCTCCTTCCAAGCCCACCGCCAGTTCATCGCCAACGTCTCCCACGAACTCCGCACCCCCCTGGCCCGCCAGAGAGTCCTCAGCCAACTGGCCGTCTCCGACCCCGACGCCACCCTGGACTCCCTGAAAGAAGCCCACCAACGCGTCCTGGTAGCCGGCTCCCAACAGGAACGCGTCATAGAAGCCCTCCTCACCCTGGCCCGCAGCCAGGGCGGCTTCGAAACCCGCGAACCCTTCGACCTGGCCGCCATCACCGACCAGGTCCTCATCACCAGAGCCCCAGAAGCCGAATCCAGATCCCTCACCCTCCACACCAACCTCACCTCCGCCCCCACCTCCGGCGACCCCCGCCTCGCCGAACGCCTCATCACCAACCTCATAGACAACGCCCTCCGCCACAACCACCCCCACGGCACCCTGGAAATCGTCACCACCATGGACGGACGAAGCCCCGTCATCCGCGTCACCAACACCGGCCCCAAGATTCCAGAAAGCGATTTGAATCGCCTTTTCAAGCCTTTCCAGCGCCTGGGATGCGAACGCACGAGCCGGGTCGAAGGGCTGGGCCTGGGCCTTTCGATCGTCCAGGCAATAGCAGAAGCACACCACGCCACAATTGACGCCCGCCCTCGGCCCGCCGGCGGCCTTTCCGTTCAGGTGACCTTTCCTGCCCCGGTCCCGTCCCGCACGCAGCGTCCTCCGGCTCATGTATGACTGATTCCAGCACGGCATGGTACAAAGGCGGTGAGATGTCGCCGCGCCGGGAAATGTACGACACAGATAAGAGGGAACGCGCCTGTCCCGCCGCGAAGGTAAGCCCCCGCTTGTTGTCGGATTCGGCCTGATATATGGTGATATGACCAGATTGGACCGATATGCTAGGTCAAAGTAGCGGTCTGGTGCGCATGTGAGTCGAGCGATGGTCCGGTCAGCCGCAGGTGCTACCGGCAATGACGCTATGCGGCCGGTCCCTGTGCGGAAGCCTGTAGGCGGCCTGAATCGGCCAAACGGACACGAATGGTTGATGTGGACCTTGCGTGGCGGGGCTCTGGGTATGGGCTCGCCATTCTGGGGGCCCAGAATTGGGTGTCCGGGTAGCGTAAGAGCTCTCATATGTCCTACGCTAGGGCTCGCTCCTCGACGGAGCTCGAAACGTTATGACAAAATTATCATGAAATCGCCCCTCGTGGACCGGCGATTTCAAGAACGGTTGACGATTATGCGAACCGAGCAGACGCTGACCACATGTGTGGTGGAAAATATTCCGGATCCCTTCGAGGGGGCCGACTCGTTCGAGGTCACCTTCAATTCATCCATATGATGTGACCGATTTGCTATGGATGGCGTCGTCCGGCCGTTCCGCGAATTCGTTCTCAAGGTCGCAAGCAGGTGTGATCTGGCTTGCGACCATTGTTACGTTTATGAGCACGCGGACCAGGGATGGCGTAAGCAGCCCAGGTTCATGTCCGATCGGACCGCCGCCCAAGTAGCGGAGAGGATCGCGGACCACGCCAGAGAGCACCGCCTGCCGGTCGTGCATGTCATCATGCACGGAGGCGAACCCCTTCTGGCCGGTCCGTCCCGCCTGCAGCGTTTCGCCGAGATGTTGCGCAGGGCCCTCGACGGCGTGTCGGCACTGGACCTGCGGATCCACACCAACGGCGTGCTGCTCGGCGACGTGTTCTGCCAGGTGTTCGACACCGCGGACATCAAGGTAGGCATATCGCTTGACGGGGACCGGATCGCCAACGACCGGCACCGGCGGTACAGGAACGGGCGGAGCAGCTACGACGAGGTCATCAAGGCCGTCGACCTGCTGCGCGCACGATATCGCCGTCTCTACGCCGGCTTGCTGTGCACCGTCGACATCCTGAACGACCCGATCGCCGTGTACGAGGCGCTCCTGGAGCTGGAGCCGCCGCGCATCGATTTCTTGCTCCCTCACGGCACATGGGACCAGCCGCCGCCACGCTGGGTGGAGGGCGGCACGGCGTACGCGGACTGGCTGATCGAAATCCATGATCGATGGGTCGCGGACGGCAAACCCATCGCGATCCGGCTGTTCGACTCGATCGCATCGGTCGCCAAGGAGACCGGCACGGAGTCGTTGAGGAAATCCGGCGACTTGGTGGTGATCGAGACAGACGGCTCCTACGAGCAAGCCGACTCGCTGAAAATCGCTTATGACGGCGCCCCCGCGACGGGAATGCGCGTCCTTCACCACTCGCTTGACGAGGTCGCACGGCGACCGGGCCTGGAAGCCCACGCGGGTGATGCCGCCACGTTGGCCGGGCAATGCCAGGAGTGTCCGTTGGTCACCAGTTGCGGCGGCGGCCTCCATGCGCACCGGTACCGCACCGGATCGGGCTTCGCGAATCCTTCCGTCTACTGCTCCGATCTGTTCAAGCTGATCCCTCATGTGGAGCAGGTGACAAGGGGGCGTAACCACGAGTTCCCGATCTCGGCGTTGCGCGTCCTGGCCGGCGCGCGAGGCGGGCCGCGGGAGATCGAGCGGCTTCGCGCCCCTCAGCTCAGCCTGACCCGGCGCCAGGTGCACGCCACGGTGCACGCGACCGGTGACACTGTCTCATGGCGGATCTACTCCAGACTGCGGGACGATCACTGGAAGATCGCCGACGAGGTTCTGGAGCACCCGTACGTGCGTGCATGGGCGTCCGCCGGGGCGGGAGTGGAGTCCGCCGGGCTTCCCGGACGGCTCGCGGGCATCGCCGCGGCCATCGCGGTCCGTGCGGGCGAGTCGCTCACGATAGAGGTCCCGGTCTCCGGCGGCCTGGTCGACCTCCCGACACTCGGCCGGATGCGCGTGGGCGACGTGCCGTCGGCCCATGTCGAGATCGTGGGCGGGGAGTTCCAGGTGTACGCGGCCGGAAGCCTCCGCGGGCAGCGGAGCCCGCACTGGGAACCGGTGCGGAAGCTGGCGGCCGCCGGCATGGAGCTGCTCTTCGACGACGTCGATCCGTACCGGTCCTGTTTCGCCGTTCCCGTCAGCGACAGGTTGCCGGCTGAGCGGTTCGCCCGATGGCAGCGGCTTTTCGTCACGGCCGCGGAATTGTTGCGGAACGAGCATCCTGAACAGGCGGCCGCCGTCAAGGACGGCCTTCGCGTCGTGACTCCGCTGGCCGGTGAGCCCGGGCGTGTCGCGACCTCCCGGCATGCTTACGGCGCGGTGGCGGTGTCGGAGACCCAGGACGTGCGAACCCTGGCCATGCTGTTGGTGAGCGGATTGAGGGCCGGCCAGTTGCGGGCACTCCAGGCGATGTACGACCTCACGGGCCGCGACACCGGGATCGCCGAGCGGCTCCGCCGGGCCCACAACCGGCTGGCGGTGCTCGACTTCCTGAGTCCCGCGGACGCGGGTGTGGCGCTCCGGGAGGTGGAGGGCATCCTGCGGGAGCTGGCCGGACAGGCGCTCCCGGAGGCCGGGTGTGAGTTCGTGGCGGGCATGCGTGCCGCGGTGTCGGCCCGCGCGGCGGGGCACGTGCCGTCCGGTCCCGCTGCTTCGGTCCCCGGATCAGGCTGACCGATGGCCGGCCGGAGCCCGGTGCGCCTCGGGGCGAGGACCCCGAGCCGCCCGGCATGGGACACGAAACGGTCCAGGGAGTCCCTGGCGGCCGATCTGGGGGCGATGGGGCTTCGCCGTGGGGACGTCGTGCTCGCGCACATGTCGATGCGGCGCCTGGGCTGGATCGCCGACGGCGTGGAGACGATGCTGGCCGCGTTCAGGGACGTCATCGGCTCCGAGGGCACGCTCGTCGTCCCCACCTTCACCTCGGCGAACTCCGACACCTCCCGCGAGTACGCGAATCGCACCCGCGGGATGACGGGGAGCGATCTCGTCAGATACCGCGCGAGCCTGCCCCCGTTCGACCCGGAGACGACGCCGTCGCTGGAATGCGGTCTGTTCACCGAGATCACGCGAACCCAGCGGGACGCCGTGCGGAGCAGGCATCCCCAAACGTCCTTCGCCGCGATCGGGTCTCTGGCCGCGCGGCTCATGGCAGATCACGACCTCAGCGATCATCTGGGGGAGAATTCTCCACTGGCCAAGCTTTATGAGAAAAAAGCTCGCGTTCTGCTGGTTGGTGCGGGATATGAGTCCTGCACCGCTTTTCACCTGGCCGAATATCGTTACATCCCGTCACCGCCGCGCACTGTGTACGGCTGTGTGATCAAGACGCGCGGCGGCCGGGCATGGTGGCAGTACGAGGACGTCGTCCTCGACGATCGTGATTTCGCCGCGTGCGGACGTGAGATGGAACGTTTCGTCATGGTCGCCAGGGGGCACGTCGGTGACGCCGCCAGTCGCTGTTTCTCGCTTAAGGCGGCTGTGGACTTCGCTGGGGCGTGGCTTCGGCGCAACCGGCGCCCACGCTGACGGCCTCGATATCGTCATATGATGGGATGCCGCAGCGCTGATGTGATTCCATAGTGGACATTGATGGCCCAGCGGTACGGGAGGTGCGGTGGGCGGTACCTCCGGTGGAGAGGAACACGCACCATATTTCTTCCTGAGCTATGCGCGCACGCCACGCAATGGGCGTCAGAAGCCGAACACGTGGATGCAGCGATTCTATGATCATCTTTACGCTGAAGTGCTGGAACGCACCTTTCTGCCGCACGGTGTCCCGGCGGGGTTCATGGACGTCGATCTTCAGACCGGCGTCGAGTGGGACCGGCGGCTGGCGAAAGAGCTGGCGACGTGCAGGGTGTTCGTGCCGATGTACTCCAGGCGCTACTTCCACAGCGTCCAGTGCGGCAAGGAGTGGGCTGCGTTCGATTTACGGCGACGGAGGCACAGGGAGGACAAGGGCGATGTCCCCGAGGTAATCGTTCCGGCGCTCTGGGTGCCTGTACCTGACTATGAATTGCCGGAAATGGCGAGGTCGATCCAGTTCGCTCACGCCGACCTGAGTGGTCACTACCTTGACAAGGGCCTGTACGACCTGATGAAAATCAGGCAATATCGTGATCATTACTGGCGTGCTGTCCGGGCACTGGCGGTGCGGATCATCGAAGTCGCCGAGAGTGTGAAGCTGCCGGAAACGGAGCCGTGCGACTACAAGTCGATCAGGAGCGCGTTCACCGGGGATCCGGGGCGAAAATTCACGATAACCGTGGTGGCCGCCTCGTCGAGCACATTGCCCCACGGACGGTCCGCGCGGTTCTACGGGCCGGCCGCCACGGATTGGAACCCCTACCATCCGCAGGGCCGTCCCATCGCTCAGATCGCCGCGGACATCGTCCAGGACTTGGACTTCGAGCCTGAGATCGGCTCATGGAATGACCATGGCGAGGAGCTGCTCAGCCGCAGATCGCCGTCGTCACCGGGCTTGATCCTGCTGGATCCCTGGGCGGTGGTGGACCCTCGCTATGAAGACCTGCTCCGTGAGCTCGACCAGGTACACAATCCGTGGGTCGGCCTGGTGCTCCCGTGGAACAGCGCGGACCCGCAGATCACGGAGCACACCGTCGTCCTGCGCGAGCACCTGCACGCCCTGCTGCCCGCCAAGCTCGCGCAAGGACGTCCCGCCACACGGAACGCGGCGCTCGGCGTCGCCTCGCTGGAGGAGTTCAGGTCGGCGCTCCGGCCCGTGGTCCAGGAGCTCGGCAGTTCTTACCTGCGCAACGTGCAGGCGTTCCCCCCGCAGGTTCCGGGTACCGAGCGGCCGTGGCAGCGGCCGTCGATGGACCATCCGCCAGGACAGGAAGGGATGTCATGAGTGAGTCGCGTGACGGCCAGATCATCACCTTCTACTCGTTCAAGGGTGGCACCGGCCGCACCATGGCGCTCGCCAACACCGCCTGGATCCTCGCCGCCAACGGATTCCGGGTGCTGGTGATCGACTGGGATCTGGAGTCGCCGGGCCTGCACAAGTTCTTCCGTCCGTTCCTGGACGGCGACGCGATCAACGATACGCCGGGGGTCATCGACCTGATCACGGAATACTCCTGGGCGGCCACCGATGACACTCCCCGGTCGGCCGACTGGCACCGGGAGTACGCCAAGGTGCAGCGGCACGCGATGTCGATCGACTGGGAGCACTTCGCCGAGGGGGGAAGTCTGGACATCCTCTCTGCCGGCCAGCAGAACCGTGACTACTCCTCCCTGGGGTCGACCGTCAACTGGGATCACTTCTACGAGAGCCTGGGCGGCGGGCCGTTCTTCGACGCACTGCGCGACGACATGCGCGCGAACTACGACTACGTGCTCATCGACAGCCGCACCGGCCTCGGCGACATCGCCGAGATCTGCACGGTGCACTTTCCCGACATCCTCGTCACATGTTTCACCTTGAGCGACCAGAGCATCGAGGGTGCCGCCTCCGTCGCGTCGCGCATCGCCGACCGGTACCCGGACCGCATCCGCATGCTTCCCGTGCCGATGCGGGTGGACGACGCGGAGAAGGAGAAGCTGGACGCCGGACGGGCCTTCGCGCGAAGCCAGTTCGAGGGGTTCCCCGCGCGTGCCGGTCTGGAGAACACGAGCACGTACTGGGGAGCCGTGGAGATCCCCTACAAGCCGTTCTACGCGTATGAGGAGACGCTGGCGACCTTCGGGGACGAGGCGGGGTCGCCCGCGTCCCTGCTGGCCGCTTACGAGCGGCTGACGGCCGTGATCACCTCCGGCCGCGTGCGTTCGCTCCCGCCGCTGCGCGAGGAGACGCGCATGCGCTACCGCGAGCTCTTCATGCGCCGCCGGCCGGCTGTGACGAGCGACGTTCACCTCAGCTACGTCCCCGAGGACCGCCTGTGGGCCGAGTGGATCATCGCTCTCCTCGGCCGCGCCGGTCTCCGGGTCCATCCGCGCCGGGTGTCGGGCGAAGCGGAGGACGCCGCGGCCGAGGCGGTCGTGGACCCCATGGCGCGGACCGTGACTCTGCTCTCGCCGGCCTACCTCCGGTCGTCCCGCGCTCGTGAGACATGGCGGGCGACCACATCGGGAGAGATGGCCCTGAGCGGCGCCGGCGTGATCGCCGTCCGGGTCACCGAGGTCCAGATCCCCCCCACTTACACCGATTCCGCGTTGATCGACCTCGTGCAGATGGACGAGAGGCAGGCGACCACCGCGCTGCTCCGTGCTCTCGACCATCCGCCCAGGGAGTTCGAGCCCGATTCCTCCCCCGTCCTGCCCCGCTATCCGGGGACGCAGCCCGCTGTGATGAACCTCCCGACACGGAACGCCAAGTTCACCGGACGTATCGAGGTTCTGGAGCGGCTCCGCGATCAGCTCGTCGGCGGAAGCCAGGCCGTGGTGACCCAGGAGGTTCCTCAGACGGCCCTGTACGGTCTCGGCGGAATCGGCAAGACCCAGCTCGCCCTGGAGTACGCACACCGCTTCATGGCCGACTACGACGTCGTCTGGTGGGTCGCCGCCGAGCAGTCGGTGCTGCTCAACGTCGCCATGGCGGAACTGGCGGAGAAGCTGGGCATCCGCATGGGCGACAACGTCGCCGAGGCCGCCCAGGCGGCGAAGGAGGCGCTGCGCACCGGCAGGCCGTTCAGCCGCTGGCTGTTGATCTTCGACAACGCCGACGATCCCAAGGACCTGATGAACTACCTTCCCGGCGGCACGGGGCATGTGGTGATCACGTCCAGGAACCAGACGTGGTCCGATATCGCGGCGCCCCTGGAGATCGATGTCTTCACCCGCCAGGAGAGCGAGGAGCATCTGCGGCGCCATGTCCCCCGGCTGACCGCCGGGGACGCGAACCGGGTGGCCGAGCAGTTGGGAGACCTTCCCCTGGCGATCGAGCAGGCCGGCGCCTGGCTGCACGAGACCGGCATGGACGTGAACGAGTACTTGGAGAGACTCGCCGACCAGCCGGCACGGACACTCGCGTTGGGCGACACGCCGCTCAGCTACCCCACCCAGGTGGCGGCGGCGTGGAACGTCTCGTTCGAGCGGTTGAGGGAACAGTCGAGGGCGGCGGCGCGACTCCTGCAGCTTCTGGCGTTCTTCGCGGCCGAGCCGGTGTCCCTGTCCATGCTGTACGGCGACGAGACCGTGCGCTGTCTGGTGCCCTACGACAAGTCGCTGGCAGAGAAGATCATGATCGGCCGCCTGATCAGGGAACTGAACCGCTTCGCCCTCGCCCGGGTGGACCAGCGTGACAGATCCGTCCAGGTGCACCGGCTGGTGCAGGCCGTGCTGCGTGACCAGATGAGCCCGGAAGAGCGCGAAGCGACCATGCACGAAGTGCATCGCATCCTCCTCGGCGCGCGACCTGACATCGGCGACACCGACGACCCGGAGAACTGGGCGCGATACGACGAGATCTGGCCGCACCTGGTCCCCTCGCAGGCGGAGACCTGTGACGAGGAGCAGACACGGCAGCTTCTCATCGACCGTGTCCGCTACTTCTGGAAGCGGGGTGAGTTCGATCAGGCGCTGGACCTCGGCCGCCGTCTCGAACGCACCTGGATCAAGAAGCTCGGCACCTTCGACCGGCAGACGCTTTACCTGCGTTTCCACATGGCCAACGTGCTGCGCTCACAGGGCAAGTACCGGGAGGCACACGACCTCGACCGGGCGGTCATGGAGGACCAGCAACGCGTGCTGGAAGAGTCACATCCCCACACTTTGATGACGGCCGGTGGTCTCGCCGCCGACCTTCGGGCACTGGGGGACCTGGAGGAGTCCCTCCAACTGGCGGAGGAGACGCACGGCCGCACCAAGGAGTTCTTCGGTGAGGGCCACCCTCGCACGCTAATGGCCGCCAACAACCTCGCGGTGTCGCTGCGCCACATGGGGTACTTCCCCGCCGCGCGGGATCTCGATCAGGAGACCTTGTTCCTGCGCCGGGAGGTGCTGGGCCACCTCCACCCCTACACGCTGTTCTCCCAGAACAACCTGGCACTCGATCTGCGGGAGACCGGTGAGTACGTGCAGTCGGTGGATCTGCTGCGCGGCACGCTGGAGAGTTACGAGCAGGTCCTCGGCCCTGACCTGGTCGACACCTTGCGCACGGCGCGCAGCCTGGCCGTCTCGCTGCGCAGGGCCGGTGCGATCGCGGAGGCCCGGCAGATGACCGAGAGGGCCTACCAGCGCTACCTGGAGCGTTACGGCCCCGAGTCGCCGGAGACCATCGCCTGCAAGCTGAATCTGGCCGGCGACAAGTCGGTGACCGGTGACGAGCCGGACTCCTTGGTGCTGATCTCCGAGGTCCTGCTGAGCTACGAGCGCGACCTGGGGGAGAACAATCCCTACACCCTGGTCGCGGCCAACAACAAGACGATCTATCTACGGCTCAACCGTGACCCCGGGCAGGCCAGGGAACTCGGGGAGCGCACCTTCCGGCTGTTCACGGACAAGCTCGGGCCGGATCATCCCTTCACCCTGTGCTGCACCGTCAACCTCGCGAACGTGATGGCCGATCTCAAGGACCACACGTCAGAGGAAGAACTGCTGCGTGAGACGCTCCAGCGTCTCACGCAGGCTCAGGGGCCGCGGCATCCGAACACCTTGGTGTGCAAGGCCAACCTCGCGGCCGCGGAACGGGACCTCGGCCGGACGGACAAGGCCCGTGCCGTTCACGAGGAGGTGCTGACCGAGCTGCGGCAAGTTCTCGGGGAGAAGCACCCGGTGATCACAGCGGTGCTGGAGTGGCGCCGGATCGACCGGGACCTCGAACCTCTGCCCTGGTGAGGCCCCGAGGCTCCTGGGCGTCATTCGCACCGATGAGCCAGGGCAGGAGGTCGGGGAGGATTCGCAGCGCATGGAAGTGCGCGACTCCCCGCTGCACGGTGACCTTCGCCGTCGGGATGCGTGCCGCGAGCCAACGGGAGTGGCTGGGAGGGGAGAAGACGTCCTCCGCGCCGTGCCACAGATAGGTCGGCACGGTGATGTCGGCGGGGTCGAAACCCCAGGGGGAGGAGAACGCCATCGCGTCGTCGACCCAGCCACCGGGGGAGATGCGCAGCGCCTCGGCGTAGTTGTCCACCAGCATCCTGCGGATCCCCGTGTCGGCCATCACGCGCCGGTCGTCGCTTGTCAGCGCGTCGTACAGCACGTTGACGAGGTGGATCGGATCCTGCTTGATCTTGTGAGCGGTTGGTTCCAGATGGGCCGCCAGCCAGGCGAGTCCCTGACGCGCGATCGTGTACTCGGCGATGTTGCTCTCGGTCATGCCGTCGAACCAGTTGAGTCCGTCGGCTTCGCGCGGTGCCAGGCCGACCAGCACCGCCGCCCTGGTCACCAGTTCAGGCAACAGGGCGGCGCACGCGAGTGCGTGGGGGCCGCCTCCTGACCGTCCCACGACCGCGAAACGCTCCAGGCCGAGATGTTCGGCGATGGCCCGCACATCCGCCGCCACGTCCCCCACCCGGCGCCCGATGTGACGGTCGGAGCCGCCGTAGCCGGGCCGGTCGAAGGTGATGAGCCGCACGCCGAGCCGGTAGAGCAGTCCATGGCGGGGCAACGGGCCGATGCGGCTTCCTGGAGTGCCATGGAGGAGGAAGACGGGCTCGCCGCCGTCTACTTTCCCCCATTGCGCGACCGTGAGCCATCGCCGGCGATCGGTCGTCCTGATTCGATTCGTCAACTTCTTGCCTCCCCTGGCGATACGTCAACGAACGAACTCCAGCATCCCTGTAACCGGTCGCGCGGGGAAGCCCACCACGGCGACCAGTTGCCGTCACGCCGCAATGAGGAGGCCGGCCCCCGCTCAGAGGAAAAGCATAGCTAGATCATGCACACATCCCGGGTTACTTTCGAGGTGACGTCTTTCCGATAACCAGGCCGCCGAGCGAAAGAAGTGATCAATGCCGATTTCTGCGACAAATGTGGTACGTGTCGCATTCGGGATACTTGCCGTCGTCGCCCTGGTGACGGGATACGTGGGTCTCGATGATTTTCTGGCGAGCCAGTCGAGTCAGTCGAGCCAGCTGGCGACGGGGTTTGATCTTCTTTATTGGGATATACAGCTTTTTGTCCTGGATTCCGTGGCCAGTGACGGCGGCCAGTTGCCGGCCACTCTGCAGTTCGCGCGCTTCGCCGCGCCGGCCGTGACCATCTTCACCCTGGTGGACGGTGCGAGGCTGCTGTTCGCAGCGGAACTGCGCCGCATCCGAGCCCGTGAGTCGAGGGATCACGTGGTGGTCTGCGGGTCAGGGGCGGTGACGATCGCGTTGGTGGAACGTCTGCGAGAGAACGCCGAGCGCGTCGTGGTGATCAGTTCGGCGCCGGCCACGGCGCCGGGCGACCGCAGGGTGCTGCACGTGTCCGGGGACGCGCGCAATCCCGCGACGCTGCGGGCCGCCGGAACCCAGCGAGCCACCAGACTGTACGCGTGCGAGGCGGACAGTTCCACCAACACCGCGATCGCGCTGGCCGCGCACAGCCTGTCGCGCCGTGGGACGGACACCCCGCTTTCCGCCTATGCCTATATTCCTGACCCTGATCTCTGCGCGGCACTGCGTGCCCGCAGGCTGAGCCTGGCAGGACGGTCCCGATTACGGCTGGACTTCTTCAATCTGGACGAACTCGCCGCGCGGGTGCTGCTCGAACGGCATCCCGTGTTGAATGACCAGCCCATTGTGGTGATGGGACTGGATACGTTCGGTTGTGCTCTGCTTGTGGAGGTCGCAAAACGGAGACGACTGGACACCTCGTCGTCGGAGCGACTGCCGATCACTGTCGTGGACGACAACGCCGCTCAGACAGGCGCGGCGTTGTGCAGACGGTTCGAGTTCCTGCCGGAGGTATGCGAGATCACCTTTCATGACGCCGAACCCGATGATCCCCGTCTGGCCGAAATATTGCCCGCAGGGTCGCCGCAGCGGGTTTTCGTTTGCTACGCCGACCAGGACCTGGCGTTGAAGACCGCGCTCACCTCGATCCGGCTGTGGTGCTGCGGTCCGGGCTCGCTCATCGTGAGAGTCGAACAGGCGGCCACCTTCGGACGGGCGTTCCAGGACGTGCGGCTGCTGGAGGGCATAGCCGGAGCGTTGCACATCTTCGCGATCAACGAGGAGGCGGGGGACCCCCGCCTGATCGGCGAGGACCTGGTCGAGACGCTGGCCCGGGCCATCCACGATCGTTATCTGCTCGAGGCCGCCGGCCGCCGGGAGAACCTGCAGAGCAATACCTCGATGGCTTCCTGGGAACGGCTGCCTGATCGGCTTAAGAACGCCAATAGGCGGCAGGCCGAGGATATAGGCAGGAAGCTGGCCAGCATCGGTTGCGCGCTCGCGCCTCGTGTCGAACCCGGACTGGCCTTCTCGTTCAAGGAGCAGGAGATAGAACGACTTGCCGTCATGGAACACGACCGATGGCTCACGGAGCTGGTCCGCCACGGGTGGACCCAGGGCCCGGAACGTGACTCCGTGCGGCTGCGGCACCCCGACCTGGACAGATGGGAAAATCTTTCCGAGGTGGCGAGAGAGAAGGATCGTGACACGGTTCGCAACCTGCCGTGCATCCTCTCCGACGCAGGTTTCCAGATCGTACGGATCACCTGACATGGCGACGTCGGCCGGTCCAGGAGGAGAGGACATCGATGCCCAGGATCGCCATCACAGGTCACCGTGACCTGACGGAGCCCACGGCGAGATCGGTGCGGGAAGCGGTACGCGAGGCCCTCACCACCCGGCGGGAAAGCCTGATCGGTGTGTCATGCCTGGCGGAAGGAGCGGACCAGCTTTTCGCCCGTGAGGTTCTCACGGCCGGCGGTGAGCTTCACGCGGTCATCCCGGCGGCCGATTACCGGGACACCCTGCCCGTCGACGCGCGGGCCGCCTACGATGATCTTACTGGGCTGGCCGCGCACGTCCATCGAATGCCCGCGCGCGTTGCCGCTCCGACGTCCTACATGGCCGCCTCCGAGTACATGTTGCGCGGAACGGACGAACTCTTCGCGGTGTGGGACGGTTGCCCGGCCCTGGGGTACGGCGGAACGGCGGATGTCGTCTCGTATGCCCGCCGGAAAGGGGTCAAAGTACACGTGATCTGGCCGCAGGGCGCCGAGCGTGCGTGACGTCGATGGTCAGGTGTGGCCGGGAGGGTCGATGAGGCGGGTCATGGCCTGCTTGTCGGGCTTGCCGGCGTCGGTGAGGGGGATCTGGCTGAGGACGGTGATCGAGCGGGGGAGGTGGCCGGTGCTCAGGGAGGCGCGGATCAGGGTGAGCAGGGATGGGCGGTCGATGGTGTGGCCGGGGGTGGGGGTGACGAAGGCGTGGAAGGCTTCGCCGGATTCGTTGTCGGGGGTGCCTACCACGTAGGCCTCGTTCACCGAGGGGTGGCTGGTGAGGACGAGTTCTACGGCGCCGGCGTGGCAGACCTCGGCGTTGACCATGATGACGTCTCGGCTGCGGCCGGTCAGGTGGAGGAGGCCGGTGGGGCCTAGACGGCCCAGGTCGCGGGTGTGGAGCCAGCCGTCTTTCAGGACTTCGGTGGTGTGGGTGGGGTCGTTCCAGTAGGTGGTCATCATTTGGGGGGTGCGGACCCAGATCTCGCCGGTCTCGCCGTGCGGGAGTTCGGTGCCGTCGCGGCGGATGCTGAGGTCCACGGCGGGGAGGGGGTGGCCTACTGAGGTGAGGGCGTCTTTTTCGGTGGTGAGGTCGTGGGGGGTGAGCATGGAGATGACGCCTGCTTCGGCTTGGCCGTAGCCCTGCCAGATGATGGGGCCCAGGGTTCGCATGGCTTCGGTGAGGAGGGCGGGGCCTGCGGGGGAGCCGCCGAGGAGGAGGGCGCGGAGGGCGGTCAGGTCGGCGGGGTGGGTGCGGAGGGTGGCGAGCATGCGGTGGAGGGCCGGTGGGGGCATCATCACGGCGGTGACGGCGTGGCGGGCCAGGGCGTGGGGGAGGAGGGGCTGGGGGTCGTCCTCGGCGGGGAGCACCACGGTGCCGCCGGCGACGAGGCAGCGGCCGAGGTAGGTCATCATCACGGGGCTGGCGAGGCTCTGGTGGATGAGGCAGCGGTCGAAGGCGGTCATCAGGGTCTTCAGCGGCGGGGGCCAGTGGTCCTGGCGGTAGGCGAGGGTGAAGGCCCTGTATGTCTGGGCGCAGGCCTTGGGCATGCCGGTGGAGCCGCTGGTGAAGGTGAGCCGGGCGACGGCGCCGGGGGTGGCGTGCGAGGTGAGGTCGCCTTCTGCTCCGGGTGGGCCGGCGAGGAGGTCGACGGCGCCGGGGCGGAGGCCGAGCGACAACACCGGGACGCCGGGGTCGTCCGGTATCCCCGGGAGGGCGGGGCCGGCGGCGGGGTGGGAACCCGGAGACTCTGGGGCGGTGGGGCGGG